>JBGSQD010000026.1:0-4079 GCA_041738275.1 Geobacterales bacterium | reverse complement strand
AGCGGCAAAATGGGTGATAGCTCCATTATTACCGATGACTGGAAAAAGATGAGCCATCTCCCAGTAAAGTGATCCGTCTTTCTTTTTATTGCACAACTCCCCGGACCATTTCCGGCCGGAAGAAAGCTTTGCCCACATTTCAGTAAAGGTCTCGGGTGAGGTGATATCTGTCTTCAGGATTCGTGGATTCTCTCCTATGGCTTCTTGGGAACTGTAGCCGGTCAGGCTTTCAAAACGGGGATTAACGTATGAAATTATTGCCTCGGGGTCGGTTATGACAACCGTAACCGGGCTTTGATCCACAATCAGCGCCATCAGGGAGCGCTGCTCTTCGCTGCGTTCAAGCTCGTAAAGCCTTCGCATAAGCAAACTGGTAAGCACTATTGCCAGACCGCTAAACATGATTGCCAGCACGGTCTTGACCAGCGTATCACGTTTCCAGACAGCTAAAGCATCATCCCAATCATAAGATATGCGGGCGACAAGCGGGTAGTTGGCCGGCAGCCGACAGTAGGCAATAAGACGCTCCACATCATTGCTGCCACCCTCTTTTTCCCGATAAACATCACTCGGTTTACGCGGAAGACGACTATGAAACATGCTGTTGTCTTTTAACGACACGAAAAACGCTTTTTCTTGCGGAGGAAACATGACCACAGGGAAACCATCATCAGTGAAAAGCGAAACTACCCGGGAACTGTTGTCAAAGAGACCAGCATATAGCGACTCGAAATAGCTCACTTCGAGGGAAGCGCCGATTATGCCGAGAAACGAGCCGTCAGGGCTGCTTATGCGCTGAGAAAAAGTAAAACTCCATTTATTGGAGATCCTGTTTTTGTATGGCAGCGAAATGTTCGGCGCATCACCCGGCGTATTTCGATGGTGCCGGAAGAACTCCCGGTCGCTGAGATCGATTCTTTTTATGGGGTACTTCAGGGTCGATGCCGACAGGACACCTTCGGCATCGACGAAATAAACGCTGACGATCTGGGGTGTTCCCTTTTGCGCGGCCAGGAATGTGTCGTACAGTTCCTTCTCGCTGATATGCGGCAGTTTCTCAGGGGTAAGAACCTTGAAGGTTACAATATCCAGAACACGGTCCACCTCACCGAATGTCCGGGATGCGTGTTCTGCTATGATGCGGGCATGGCTGCTCCCATCCTTGAAAAGTTCGCCTGTTTTTTGCCGGTAGTCCGAATAGACACTGAAAACCAGGGCAATGATTATTATTGCCAGGAAAACAGCAACAAGATCTCTGATACGTCGGCGTATCTTCAGGTACGATTTTGTCATACCGACCCGTTATTTTTCATCTGCTCCCTGACAAAATCCACCATATCACGATCATGATTGCGCACATGCTGAATGACCCAGCGCACCATCTTGCCGGTCAGGGCAACGGCCATCTCGCGGGAAACACCCTCGTCATTGATTTTTCTCTGCAGCTCATTTGCATCACGCGTGAAATCCGAGTGTTCACGCCGCTGTTCATCGATGCGTGGATAGTCGTATTTCTGCATATAACTTTCTTCCGTCGCAAAATGCATTTGTGCATATTCGACCAGAAAAGCCGCCATATCGGCAAGGATCTCCTTGGCGCTGCCATCCTGTACGGCCTCGGACAGTTTGGTAAAATGTTCCACAATCGAGCGGTGTTGTTCGTCGATCTCGTCAATGCCCAGAATAAATGTTTCATCCCATGCAATAGCCATAAATCTCCCCTTAATAAATTTAATCAAATATCAAGTTCGCCGACATCTTCCACGATAATTTCCAATTCCGCTAGAGTCATTTCCTTTGCTGCCAGATACTGGGCTTCCAGAGAAGAAACGAGCGATAACGAAGGGTCGGGATGCATTGATTTCCCAACTTTTTTGCAGGCTTTGTCAGCCATCCGTACGATGACCAGTAATATATCATTCCCGTCAAAGTCCTCTTTATGATGATTGATTGCTATGGAACAGTACGCCTCCGGAAGACTCCAGGACTTCAGCAACCGGAATCCGACATCTTCATGCATCCGGTTAAGAATCTCCGATATCAGTGTGTCGGAAAAAGCAGCTTTTGATTCCTTGTTGCGGTGGATATCATCAAGCACTTTAAGCAAGGCTAACTTCCCAATGTCATGCAGCAGTCCACCCATGAAGCTTTCGGCAGCCAGATTGACATAACCGGTTTTTTTTGCCAGCCACTTTGCTCCGGTTGCACAGGCGAGCGAATGGATCCAGAGCTTCTGCATGGAACTGTTCAGATACTCGTTTTCAGAGCAATACAGTTCGAATTGGGAAGCCATCATAACCATATTAGCCACTTCCTGGGCGCCCAGCCTGACAATGGCATCCTTGATGGTGGCGATCGATGAAAGTCCGGCATAGTAGGATGAATTCGCCACTTTGAGCACCTGACTCGCAAGGGATTGATCTTCACTGATCATTTCAATGACTTCATCCATCTTGAAGTCTCGGCGAACCAGCATCTGTTGGAGCTTGACCGCGACCGAACTAAATACCGGCAGTCCCTGAAGATCTCCCTGAAGGTGCTCATTAATCAACTCGACAAGAGGCTTTTCTGTCTGACTCATTTCATAACTCCCAAAATTCTCCGTAATTCTCCAAGTTGACGAGGTTTGCCCAGTCGTGGCAGATCAGAAATGATCTCCTTCAAGGAAATCTCTCCACGAGCCCCCTTGACCAGACCGTCCTCAAGCAGAGTCACCATGCCTGAGGTTTCAATACTGATTTTTCGTATATCGTAGGAGCTTTTTTTGTTCAGGATGGCGTTCTTTACCATTTCATTCATTACCAGCAGTTCAAAAACGCCGGCACGGCCGCGATAACCGCTAAACCGGCAGGCCTTACAGCCTCGCCCGAGTTTGAATTCCGCTCCCACCAGATCGTTGGCGGTAACATTCAACCTGCTCAGATCGAGTGCCGTGGGGATATACGGTTCGGCGCAATCCGGGCAGACCCGACGCAACAGTCTCTGGGCAACAACGCAGACAACGGTGGATGAGATCAGGAAGGCTTCGATCTCCATATTCATCAATCGGATCAAACCACCAATACTGTCCTCAGTGTGAAAGGTTGTCAAAACCTTATGACCGGTCAAGGCTGCCTGAATGGCTGTCTCTGCGGAAAAATGGTCACGAATTTCACCTAGAACTATAATATCCGGGTCTTGTCTGACGATATGCCGCAAGGTCTCTTCGAAAGTGACGCCAATCTTGGCATTTATTGAGCATTGAGATACTCCATCAATGACTATTTCAACAGGGTCTTCTGCGGTTATGATGCTGGTGTTGACATCATTGAGGTGATTTACGCAGCTATAGAGAGTTGATGTCTTGCCGGAACCGGTTGGGCCTGTAATGATCATTACACCGGAAGGTACTTCGACCGCTTCGTAGATGAAATGCTCCAACATGCGAGGCGCCATACCAATTTCTTTGATATCCAGGAGTGATGTTTTGCTGTTAAGAAGCCGCATGACAATTTTCTCACCATAAATGGTAATGAAAATTGAAACACGCAAATCCAGATCTATCCCATGCTTATGGCTTTTAAAAAGGATGCGGCCATCCTGATGACGGCGTTTTTCGGCTATATCTGATTGTGCCATGACTTTAATGCGCGTTGAGAGTTGCGGGGCAATCTCTTTTTGGAAGTCTTTATGATGGTGCATGACTCCGTCCAGCCTGAAACGCACCCGGAGTCGATCTTTCATCGGTTCGATATGAATATCGCTGGCTCCTTCATCGACCGCGTCATCCAAAAGCGTGTTGATCATCCCGATAATTGTATTTTCATCCGAGACAACCGGCTGAGTTGCTGACCGTTCCAGGGCATTAAGTATCTCATAAATGGATTCTTTGGCAGCTATGGCGAATCGGGTCTTGTCACCAAGGAATTTTCGGGCACCATCGTGCGATTTATGGTCGAGCGGATCAGATAATGCCAGGAGAACAAAATTCTCTTCGCGGCACACCGGAACAATTCCAAGTTCCCGGCAGACAGCTAGTGGTATGACTTGAAGCAGCGAGCGATCAATAGTTGTAAAGTTCAGCTCAATTAAAGGATAAC
>JBGSQD010000020.1:0-42518 GCA_041738275.1 Geobacterales bacterium | reverse complement strand
GATCAACACCAATCTCAAGAGTGATCTTCTGTATGATGGCGTTATCCTGCTGATCTTCATTCCCATTACCGGCTGGTTCATCCGCAGGACGATCCTGACGCCGATGAAGGGTGTTGCTGCAAGCATCTCTGATGCAGCCAGGACAGGTAATTTTTCTGGACGGCTTGAGAAAACCGGCGCTATCGAGATCACTGAACTGATCAGCTCCTTCAATGAACTGATGGCTGAGCTTGACCGCAAGACCTTGCAGAGGATGGAGTCGGAAGACCGCTATCGCAACTTTATCGAGATTGCCCAGTCGCCCATTATTACCTTCATGGCCGATGGCAAGATCGTTATCTCCAATCAAAAGGCGGAGAATCTTTTCCGGCTGACCAAACAGGAACTGCTCGGGCAGAGCATCTTCGATTTTATGGAGAAGGGTGAGGAGTTGCGAACTGCCGTGGATGATTATTTCAACATCGGAAGCAGCGACCTGATAGGCACTACCACCCGGCAGAAGGTCAGGGATGTCTGCGGCCGAATCATCGAGGTGGAAATGGTCATCTCTGTTTCCCAATCGGACCAGACCCAGATGTTCAGCGCCATATTGAGGGCGGTGAAGTGACAGAGCGGCAAGATCGGAAGTAACAGTTAATCAACGGCAGTTACTCACGCGGAGACGCAGAGAACGCGGAGAAATCCAAAGAGTTAAAAACTTTGATAACCAACCTAGTGATGGTTTGTTTTTGATAATAGCCTGATTTTACTCTGCGCTCTCTCCGCGTCTCCGCGTGCAAATGCTTTTCTAGATCAATCACACTTGACAGCGCAGACAGAACACCGTGCTCCGGTTGCCCAACCGGATCTCCTCCAACACCCCGCCGCAACGGGTGCAGGTTCCCCTGCCACGGCCGTACACATTGAACTCCAGCGGATGATAGGCAACTGTTTCTTCCCCTACCCGGTAGGTGCTCCCCTGTGCTATGGACTCCCCCAGCACATCCCTGACGACCTGCGCCAATTGCTCGCATTCCAAAGGTGTGAGGGAGCAGGCGGGCCGGTCGGGGCGGATTCCGGCACGGAACAGCGCCTCGTTGGCGTAGATGTTGCCGACCCCGGCAACGATTGCCGCGTTCATGATCAACAGCTTTACCGCGACCCGGCGCGACCGGCTCACCCTGAAGAGATAGTCGCCGTCAAAAGCGGCTGTCAGCGGCTCCGGCCCGATCCCGGACAGGAGCGGATGGACAAAGGGGTCCTCCGTGGTCCAGGCCACGGTGCCGAACTTGCGCGGGTCGTGGAAACGCAGCACCCCATCGTCGGTGAGGACGATATCGAGATGATCGTGCTTGCCGGGGAGTGTTGGTTCGGGGAGGAACCGGAGAAATCCGGTCATGCCGAGATGAACGATCAGCCACCCGGATTCGCAGTCAAACAGCAGATACTTGCCCCGCCGTCCCACGGAACGGATGACCTGCCCCGGCAGGACTGTCGCCAACTCACCGGGAATCGGGGTACGGAGCTTCGGCGTCCGGATCACCACTCGTTCGATCCTTTTGCCAACCAGATCCCGCTCCAGCCTGCGTCGGGTCAGTTCCACCTCAGGGAGTTCCGGCACTGCTACCTCCAGCCGCGTCTTTACCGCAAAGATTCATAATCCACTCCACAAAACCGGATCAGCCCGCAATACGCAGCTTGCTGAATCCATCGACAAACGCTACATCTTGCCGATCAGCCGTCCGAACTCCTCGACCTGTTGCCAGTCGGTAAATTCTGTCACGGATTTCGGATCGGTCGGTCCCTTGGTCATCCACATTATCAGCCGGATCATCATCCTGTCGATAACACCGTAACTCGGGTAATCGATCCTGCCGGCAAAGACAGCCAGTTCCTTGGGATGCCAGGAAATCCGTTTAAGGAATTTCTGCAGGTAGGGATTGGCTTCCGGCCGATTCTTATCCGGTTTGCGCGCCACCACATTGACCGAGAAGAATGCGTTGGGTTTACTGTCGAGCAGCTTTTTGTTCCTGTTGACGAAATCGGTCACCAAAGGACTGTGTTTGCCGTAGCGGATGCTGGCGCCGATGACGATCTTGTCGAATGACTGCAAACCGATCCTGGAACAATCCGAGATGGAGCATAGCGTAACCTGATGTCCCTCTTGTTCAATCACCTTTTGCAACCGACTGCAGATCTTTTCAGTTTGACCGTCGGTGGTCGAGTAGATGAGAAGTATTTTCGCCATAATTAATGCCTATAGCTTGCGCAGCCGGCCGACACAAACAACGCAGTAAGGACAACGGCCCTTTGTTTCATAGCACTCCTCATTTAGACTTCCCCTCACAGTTATTTGATTCCAGTCCACCGTGAACACATCGCAGGCCAACTGTTGCCGGTTCATCATTTATCCCTTAATAGCAACCGCTTTGAAAAACGTGTAGCAGAAAACTCCGTCCGGCTCAGTTGTTCTGTAAAGGTCTTTAATGCCTTTATCAAAGGTGTCTTGATCGATAATCCCGGCAGCAAGTGCAGGTTCACGCACCCCCTCGATCATCGCTGTAAAGGTTTTTTTCGTAAAACCATCAACGAGCTCAGGCCGGCCGGCATCAACATAAACCATTCGAGGGGAAACGTGTATCGCTCCGAAGCCGGCGTTGTTCAGGAGCGGATACAGTTCTCTGCCGATATTGGCATTCCCGTTGGCTCGTTTTTGCAGCTCGACCTGACAGCTGATAGCCTTGTGAGCCGCTTCACTATCCGGGTAGAAATATGTTGACCCATGATCGCCTTCCATCACGGTTATGGTTCCGCCAACCTTCAGATAGTTTTTCAGAATGTTCAGCGCTTCAACAGGACAGGGCAGATGTTCGAGCACAAAACAGACAAAGATATGGTCGAATGAATCGGGCTCAAAGGTTAAATGGAAAATGTCTCCCTGCTGAAAAGTGACATTGCTTATTCCCGCAGCCTCTGCGTTCAACCTGGCCGTGGCCACGGAATTCTCGGATATATCAACTGAAGTGATCAATGCTTCAGGGCTGTTCCTGGCAAGAGTCACTGTTTGAGCGCCAACTCCGCAACCTGCTTCCAAAACCTTGCTGCCAGCGGGATATATAGTGTCTGAATGCAGCAGCTCAACCAGTGTAACTGCCTGGTCCTGCAGGCGAATATTTTCTCTACGATCGTAGCCGTGTACATACGAGTTTTTCAATTTACTCTCCTTGAGTGCCTGGTGGCTCAACGGTGAAAAATGGCACGCTAGCCTTTGCGGATACCCGAAGCCGCTTTTTGCGGCGATGATATCACGCTTAGTGAAATGAGAAAAGCACCGGATTAGGCCTTATTCAGAATTCTACACATGGCAAACCCTTTGACTTTTATTAGAATCAGGCAAATAATGTGCGCCGATTTGCTCACTACCTTTCATGGGCTGTTTCACAGACGACATAACCGGTAAATCCCAGTAAGGTTCATACACCATGAAGCAGCCAAGATACATAACTAAACGTCGTTTCGCGATCCTTATCATTGCCTTGACCGGCATTTGTGCACTGGTTTTCAATCTGATCTATGAGCAGGCGAAAGAATCGGCTATCAGCAGACTGAATGACGAACAGCTTATCCACGCAAAACAGGCTGCGCACGGTATAGAGGAGTACTTTGCCACTTGGACCGGAATCCTGACATCATTGTCGAAGATGAATGACATTGTCACCGTCGATGCAGACGGTAAACGACAGATGCAGCTATTCTACGATGCGCACCAGGAACAGATCAGATCATTCAGCCGCATGGATGAAAAAGGAACAATTCTTTTTACCGTCCCCAACCAGGAGTCCATCGGCAGGAATCTGGCACACCAGAAACATGTGCAGGAACTTCTGAAGACCAGGAAGCCGGTGGTAAGCGATGTCTTCAGGACCGTTCAGGGGTATGATGCCGTGGCCCTTCATGTGCCGGTATTCAGAGGGGAACAATTCAAGGGAAGCATTGCGATCGTCATAAACTTTCAAAGTCTGGCGAAGCGTTATCTGGAGATCGTCAGGATCGGTAAAACCGGCTATGCATGGGTTGTGAGCCGTGATGGAACCGAATTGTACTGCCCCGTCCCCGGACATACCGCAAACAGCGTCTTTGCCAACTGCAAGGAATTCCCTTCCATCATCGCCATGGCAGAGAACATGTTGAAGGGGCAGGCAGGCAGTGCCACCTACACCTTCAACATGATCAACGACAAAAAGGTAACCCCGGTCACCAAACATGCGGTCTACCTCCCGATCAACCTGGGGAATACCTTCTGGTCCATTGTTGTTGCCTCATCGTCGGAAGAAATACTCTCTTCCCTGAGTTCATACCGGAACAAGCTGACACTGGTCATGGGTCTGGCCCTGGTCGTCGGGGTCATCATTACGGGGTTGGGCGTCAAGGCATTGCTGATCGTCAAAGAGGAAAACATACGCATTAATGCCGAAGCCGATTTGCGGGCCAGTGAACAGCGATATCGCCATCTTTTCGAACAGAATCCAGCGGTGATGCTGATCTACGAAAGAGGGAGCCTGCAGATTCTGGCGGTCAACGAGGCGTTTCTGCTGAAATACGGCTACAGCAATGAGGAGTCTCTGGGCCTGCGCCTCACCGACCTCTACCCGGAAGAAGAACAACCCCGGATTGTTGGGATGGCCGCCAAGATCAGTGGTTACAGCAATGTGGGTGAATGGCACCACTGCTGCAAGGACGGCTCCAGATTGACCATAGTGGCAACATCGAACGACATTTCCTATCAGGGCAGAAACGCCCGGATTGCCGTCATCACGGATATCACCGAACGGAGACTTCTGGAGGAACAACTCCAGCAATCCCAGAAGCTGGAATCCGTGGGACGACTGGCTGGAGGCGTGGCACACGATTTCAACAATATGCTGGGAGTCATCCTGGGACATGCTGAATTAGGTCTCCTGCGTATCGATCCAAGCCATAGGGTCTATTCCGACCTGATGGCAATCAGCAAAGCTGCCGAGCGCTCCGCCGAACTCACCAGGCAACTGCTGGCTTTTGCCCGGAAACAGACCATTGCGCCAAAGGTATCGGATCTTAACGAGGTCGTATCGGGAATGCTGAAGATGCTTCAGCGGCTGATCGGCGAAGACATCAACCTGGTATGGCATCCCGGGGCAGGCATCTGGCCGGTCAAGATCGATTCATCCCAGTTTGACCAGATTCTTGCCAACCTGTGTGTCAACGCCAGGGACGCTATTGATGACGTCGGCAGGATAACAATTGAGACCGGTAACAGCGTCATTGATGAAAGCTTCTGCGCAGATCATACCAATATGGTGCCAGGTGAATATGTGTGTCTGGCCGTCAGTGATACCGGACACGGCATGAACAAGAACACACTGGCCAACATCTTTGAACCGTTTTTTACGACCAAGGAAATTGGCAAAGGAACCGGCTTGGGGCTGGCAACGGTATATGGGGCTGTAAAGCAGAACTATGGCTATATTTACGTTAACAGTGAACCAGGTAAGGGGACGACTTTTTCAATTTATCTTCCGCGTTGTCGCGGCAATAACGAACATTCTCTCAAGGAAGGTGAAACGGAAGCAGCAGCCAAAGGCAGTGAGACCATTCTGTTGGTGGAGGACGAGCCGGGAATTCTGGATATGGCAACCATGATTCTTGCAGAATTGGGATACAACGTGCTGGCAGCAAGAAAACCGAGCGAAGCACTCCAACTGGCCCTGGATCACGACGGTGGTTTTGATCTTCTTATGACCGATATAGTCATGCCGGAAATGAACGGCCGAGACCTGGCCAAAAACCTTCTATCCCTATATCCGAATATCAAGTGTCTGTTCATGTCGGGATATACCGCCGACGTCATTGCCCACCACGGGGTGCTCGACAATGGGGTGTATTTTATCCAGAAGCCGTTCAACATGAATGTTCTGGCCGGCAGGTTGCGTGAGGTCCTGGACAGTTGAGGAATTGATTTGAGGTTCCTCTGGTTATGTCAATGTATACGGCCTGTTGCCCAATGCCTCTCCTTACGCTACCGGCACCACCTCAAGCTCACTCCGCTCCCGGTACCTGAACGGCGCCATGTGGGTCGCACTGCCATGACTGAACTCGGCTATACCTTTTCGCCAGATATCCGTCCAGATCAGCCGGTAACGGCAACCCTTCTCGCCATCAATCTCTACCTCGTACTCGACTGTTTCACTCTCAGTAACCGATTGACCTTGCTTCTGTGATATTTCGCCCCGAATAGAGCCGCTCAGGATCTGCTTGAACCCTGCTTCGAGCCGGGCCTCCCCGGCGACTGTCCAGTCAACCTCCAGGGTATGCTCAACCTTTCTGGAGCGTTTCACCTTTATCTTGACACCTTTGGGTACGTGGACTTCTTCTGTGGCTGCCGGGACACGTTCCTCCTCACTTTCCATGTGAACGGTAATCCCCTCCTGCAAGGCGGGCCGGGGTGAGGATTCCGTTGAAGTGATGACCTGGCCGGCACCTTCTTCAGGCATTATGTAGAGGTAATCCGTCAGTGAGGTAAAAGCCGTTAACAGGCCGGACATCCCTTCCCTTGCCCCGCAGGTATACGCTGCTAATCCCATTAATCAAGAAGAACCCTTCTCGCAATAATGGCCGATCCCAGTGGAATCGGCCAACAGTCCATCACAATGTGTTCATGTCCGAAAACAGCCAGTATTTTTTCCCCGTCTTGCTGTAAAGTAATTTAAAAGGGGGAAGATATGCCGCTCAAAGGGACACATAATCAGCTGCTGGATGACAGAGCCTGTTATGCCGCCATGCTCGCCCACGACAGCCGCTTCGACGGCCGCTTCTTTTGCGGAGTTTCCTCCACCGGCATCTATTGCCGTCCGATCTGCCGGGTAAAACCGCCCAAGGAGGAAAACTGTTCATTTTTCATCAGTGCTGCCGCGGCCGAAGCCGCCGGCTACCGGCCGTGCCTCAGGTGCCGCCCGGAGCTGGCTCCCGGGCTGGCCCCCATGGTTTCCGTTACGCGGCTTGCGCGCATCGCCGCGCTCATCATGGAAGAAGATTTGCTGACCGACCGCAGCATCCCGGAGTTGGCAGTCATGCTCGGTATCACGGACCGGCACCTGCGCCGCGTTTTTTCTGCCGAGTACGGCGTCTCCCCCGTGCAGTATCTTCAGACCCGGAGATTGCTTCTGGCAAAAAACCTGCTTACCGATACGCAGCTCAGCGTGACGGACGTTGCCATGACAGCGGGATTCGGCAGTATCCGCCGCTTTAACGACCTTTTCAAAAAGCGCTACCGGCTCACGCCGGGCCGCTTCAGGAATAAGGACAAAGTCCCTGCAAAAGACATTGACGGCATAACCCTGTTTCTGGAATATCGTCCCCCCTATGCCTGGAACGAACTGCTCTCTTTTCTCGAAGCCCGTGCCATTCCTGGGGTCGAGAGTATCGCACAGGACACTTACCGCCGCACCGCAGCGGTTAAAAAAGGAGAAACCGTCCATTACGGCTGGATCTCCGTAGCAAACATGCCCCGGCGTAACGCCCTTTCCGTGACCGTCGCGCCGACGCTCCTGCCGGTTCTGCCGCAGGTGCTGGCGAGAACCAGACACCTCTTCGATGTGGATTGCAACCCATCGAATGTATATGAGAAGCTAGTGACGATGAACCGCCTTGCGCCGGATATATGCGTTCCGGGGATACGTCTGCCGGGTTGCTTCGACCCGTTCGAAATATCTGTACGGGCCGTTTTGGGGCAACAGATAACCGTCAAGGCAGCTCGCACTCTGGCAACACGGCTTGCCCAGGTTCTGGGCAGGGAGATGGAGACCCCGTTCGCGGAACTTGCCTTAACCTTCCCCCTGCCTGATGAAATCCGGGCACTCAAGGCGCCGATAGAAGATCATCTGGGGCCTCTCGGCATAACAGGTGCCAGGGCCCGCTCGATTCATGCCCTGGCTGAAGCCTTGAGAACCGGTTCCATCGCGCTGTCTCCCCATGCGGATCCCGGAAAAGAGATGGAAAGGCTTCTTAACCTCCCCGGTTTCGGTCCCTGGACGGTTCACTATATCGCCATGCGGGCACTGGCTTGGCCTGATGTCTTTCCTCATACGGACCACGGTCTGAAAAAGGCGCTGGCGGGGATGTCGCCGGAAGAAATGCAGACCCTGGCGAAAACATGGAGTCCCTGGCGCTCCTATGCAACCATTACATTGTGGAATTTTCTCAAAAAGGGAACAAAAGATCAAAAAGGAGTTGATAAACATGACCTACACCTGCACGGTTGAAACCCCGCTGGGAACCATGACGGCAGCAGCCGAAGAGGAGGCTCTCACCGGATTGTGGTTTATCGGTCAAAAATTCTACCCCGCCGCAACAGCGGCATGGATCAACGAGCCTGATTATCCCGTTTTCAAGGCCCTGCGGTCCCATCTTGCACGATATTTTGCCGGACAGGATCCTGGGCATGACATCGTGCTTGTCCCGCACGGGTCGTTGTTCCGGAAAAAAGTGTGGGATTACCTGTTGAAAATACCCTTCGGAGAGGTTGTCACGTATGGTGAAATCGCACGAGCGATTGCCCGTGCCGAGGGGCTGGCGTCCATGTCGGCCCAGGCAGTGGGCGGCGCTGTCGGGCATAACCCCATTTCAATCCTGATTCCGTGCCACAGGGTTGTAGGCGCTGACAGGGGCCTGACCGGTTATGCAGGGGGGCTGGACAAGAAAGAGGCTCTGCTACGGCTTGAGGGGGTAAATCCGGTCTGAATCGCCAGTCCTAATAAATAAACCTTCATGGGGCCGAGGGGACGCTGTAAGAGCGTCCCTGCTGCTACGCACCAACCTGACCCCTGATATTATCCATTTCTTTCGCCCGGGAGTATTGCCCTTTGAACCGCTGCCGGACAAATACGCCGATGGCATCAATGGCACGCCGGGCCTCGGGCAACTTTGGGGCATGGAGGTGAAACACGTGCCACATCCTGTCCCAAACCTCCAGGGTGACATCGACCCCCGCAGCCTTGGCCCGTTCCGCCAGGCGGGTTGCGTCGTCCAGAAGCATGTCGTCGTTACCCGCCTGGATCAATAGCGGCGGAAGCCCGCGCAGGTCGGCATACAGGGGGGAAATCAGCGGCAGACAGGGATCGTTGTCACCTATGTAGTGACTGCCCAGGGAAAGTGACTGGAGCGTAACGCGCGGGTCACACTTGGCGCGACTGTTCAGGGAATCACCGGTTCCCGCCAGATCTGTCCATGGGGTGATACAGACCGCGGCAGCCGGGAGCGGATCACCGGCATCCCGCAAGGAGATGAGAGTTGCAAGGGCCAGGCCGCCACCCGCCGAGTCTCCGGCAAAAATGATATCGCCGGCTTCATAGCTGTTGTTCAACAACCAGCGGTAGGCCGCCACCGCATCGTCAACAGCAGCCGGGAAAGGGTGCTCCGGTGCCAGACGGTAGTTGAGCAGCAGTCCCCGCATGCCACAGGCCCTGGCGACATACGCGGTCAATGCCCGGTGGGTGTTGCAAGACCCCATGACATAGGCGCCGCCATGCAGATACAACAGAACCCGCTCTTTTGGTGCTTCACTCGGGTGGATCCACTCCGCTTCAACACCTCCGGCGTTAACTGTCTGACGAAGGATGTCCCTTGGTATCTGCTCCCGTTTGGCAGCATCCTCCTGCATGTCGCGCAATTCCTTCAGGGGGGGCGAAGTGGTGTTTGTCGATTTGTTGTAGTTCAGATAGGTGCGCAGGATGTAACTTTGCAGACTGGCCATCAATTCCTCCAGGGTTTTTAGTAAGTTACAAATTATTTACTGCGCTTTTCGGGCAGAAAATAATTTAGTAAACTTACTTATCCTGTTTACCAGGGTTAGCATGGATCAGCTGTCCTGGTACGATGGACTTTGTTACATTAGCACTTATTGGCAGGCAGGGTTAGGAAAGTTCAGGGGGCACCCATATTCCGTCAAGTTATGGGTGCTCCCCCGATTTACCGCGCAGAGGGTTATTTTACCATTGCAGTTGCTATTGCTTGCAACTGGGCATCAGAGAGAGCACCTAAGGAACCCATGCCCCCGGCATTGCCGATGATGGCATTTTTTATCTGTGAGAACGTTCTGTTTTGTTTGGATGAATTTGTCAACGCGCCGTGACATGAGGCACAGTTTGCCGCATAAAGAGATGCTCCATCCAACGACACTACAGGTGATGCCATATAATTGGGGTCGGGTGTGGCTGCAGGCGATGTTGATAAAGGAGCGCCACCTGGATTAACCACTGCCTTGATCTGGCTGCTGACAAATGAGACCTTCATCGGGTTATGACCACGCTTGTCATTGGAGTGGCAATTATAGCAGTTCTTATCATAGAGAACGTCGCCACCCTGTATATTCCAGGTGTGCGTGTGATTATCACCAGAATCCGGTGATGACGATGTGAGGGTCAGCCGCATACCGTTGTTCAGATCAATCATCTGCTGTTGAGAAAGTGCAATAACGTGGGAGTGATTGTTGCTGACCCCACTTCTATACTGGTAAGTATCAGCAACTGGCGAGGCTGAAACATCGGTAAACGGAATAGTGACAGTATGAACGTGGGCCGTGGCGTCAGCTTGCGAGGACGTTACTGATGCCGTCAGTTTAACGGAGGGCGCATTTGTTTCATCTCCCCCGCAACCAAAAATCAGGGCTGTAGCTGCTAATAAACCAAATGCCATGAAATTCTTTATTGCATAGTTCATTTGTTACCTCCGTGGAAGACGTTGTGTAATTTGTAGAATGGTTCTTATTTAAGCAGCAATAAGATAAAATAACAAGAACAAAAAGGATGCTTTTGATCCTTTTTTTACCCTGGTCCATTGATTGAATCAGTATAATCTAGGTTTTTCGCTCTTGTTGAAATCATCCTGGAGAAACAGAGTGGTCAAAGATAGAATCCGCAGGCCGGCCCATAGGCCAGAAATAACGAATCACGGAGCGTCTCGGGCGCAGATGCCGGCGAGCGGTTTTTGGGCGCAGGTTGAAAACTTCGCTTTTTCTTGACGGAAACTTAAGAATCTTCTTCAGCCGTAATGCAGCCATCGTGGGAAAAAACGCCGTCAGCATTCCTATTTTTGCCTTCTCTTGAGGAGATACCCCGAATACTGGAACATCTCCTCGCCGCCAACCTTAACTATCCGGATCGTCTCGCCCATGCCGCGTCCCAGCCCGCAGATCACCGCCTCGCTGTCGGAGATGGGCACTATGGCCAGGCTCATCTTTTGGTCGGTAAAGAGCGGCAAGGTATATTCCAGCATTAGCAGGCCGTTGTCCTGGTAAGCCCGGATCTTGTCGAACAGAACCGCGTCATCGCCGGCATTTGTTATCTCGTATTCCCCCACTCGCTTCTGCCAAGCCTCGGCGATCGGCACCGGATTTATACGTTCCCCGACCAGGAGTTCCTGTCCGTTCATGCTGGCCTTCACGATCTCGCGCCCTGCCACCGTGGCCCGCGAGATGCCGACCTGGTCCAGTTCGCCCAAGCTGATGGGAATCAGTCCCAACAGCCTGTATTGCATCCCCAGCAGGCCGTCCGGTCGCGGTACCAGGCGCAGGGAGGTGTTCATGGCCTCGGCCCGCAGGTAGTCCGACCTTTTCGTGAGACCAACGACCCCGACCATGGTGGCGTAACGCCCTTCATAGGCCATTAATGCCTCCTGGGACAGTGAACCTTTACCAGCCCCAGTCTTTGCCGGTGTGGGCTGCTTTATGCCGGCCTTGGCTTCCAGGGCCAGCTTCAGCGCTTCGGTGGCCAGCTTGTTGACCACGGGACCGGCAGTGGCGGAATTGGCCAGCACCACCACCCCCAGTTTATGCTCGGGCAACACGATCAACTGGCTGCGGTGATACAGGGTAGCCCCGGAGTGATGGGCAACCGGCCCGGCATCGCGGATGTCGATGCCGCCCAGTCCACTCAGCATCCAGGCCAGGCCGACGCGAAAGTTGAAATCGAGAGGCACATCGGCATTCTGGGGACGCAGCATCTCGGACAGTGTTTCCGGCTTGATGATCTGCCCATCCCCGGCCTTTCCTCCGGCAAACACCATCTCCATGAAGCGGGAAAGGTCAAGGACAGTGGTGTTCAACCCGCCGGCCGGGATGCCGCGCAAGGAGAGTTCCTCGCCTTCCTCCCCCTTGCGATAGGCCTTGGCGCCCAGGGGCGAACGGTCGGGTGCCTGGGAAAACGAGGAATGGGTCATCCCCAGCGGACGCAGCACCGACTCCTCCATGTGGGAGGCGAAATCTCGGCCTGCCACCTTTTCCAGCGCATGCCCCAGCAGGGTCACACCGACATTTGAGTAGGAGAAGAGATAGTTGGGGGGATTGGCTACGTATTCGTCCCGCAGCAGATTGACCTCGTTCTCGAACGGTTCCGGCTGTTTGGTCCACATCCCCTTCAGCAGGTCGGATGGGAGTCCCGAATGATGGGTCATGATGGTGCGGGGAGTGATATGGGCGGCATTCGGGAAGCGGCTCTTGACAGAGAACTCCGGGAGATAGGTCTGTAGAGGCTGGTCGACGTCCAGTTTGCCCTGCTCCACCAGTTGCATGGCCGCAGTGGCGGTGAAGAGCTTGGAGATGGAGCCGGCCCGGTAGACCGTTTCCGGCGTGGCCGGCACATTGTTGGCCTGATCGGCAAAGCCGAAACCTTGCGCCCAGATCACCCGCTGATCGTCCACCAGGGCGATGCTGAGACCGGTCACGTCATTCTTTTTCATCTCCTTGCGGGCCAGCCAGGAGACGTACTCCTGGACATAGGTATAATCTCCTCGTGCCGTTGAATCCGGCTTTTTCGGCATGCCCGCACAGCCGGCCAGCATGAATACCAGTACCGTAATCGTTGCCCATACCTTCGTGGTGGTTCTCATAATCACTCCATTTCCGGGCATTTCATCTCATGGTGTCCCATAATCTCGTTGTTCTCTCACGCCACCCAGATTCAATCCTCCGGAAAATGCCGCCGGACAATCTCTTCGATCTCAATGAGCCATTCCTCCCTCTGCTCCAGTGCAGAGGAATACAGATGTAAGCTTGCCTTATTACCGGAAATTGCCATGCGGACCGGGACGACCGTCACTCTGCTTCACCGTGTTATACTCCGCGGCACTTATTGCAATCATTCCGAGAAATCGCCAGTACCACGACTGTTCCGAGACTTCCCTGGCTGGTTTTGCCTCTGTCGGTCTCAGTGCCGGGGTGTTTGTGATCTCCGGAACGAAGACCGGCGACACCTCTGCATGAACTGTTTTTACATCCAACAACGTTCCAGGTTCCTGGGCATGGCATAGCGGCGTTACGGTGGCGATGACCATTCCACACAACAGCATCAATATCGTTCGTTTCTCAGTCATAAATTCCTCGAATCACGTCATCACGGTTTGTTGAGATAGCGGCTCTTCAGGTTGTACCCGATCATCCAGTCGGCCAGCGTGCGCTTCGGCAGGGCCTTTTTCATTTCCGCCGTCACCACATCGGCATCCTGCGAATCAGCCGCCAGTTCCCGCGCCTTGGCATCGAACAGGAGCAGATATTCCTTCATCTCCCGCAGATCCTTCTTGGTGGAGAGTGGGCCGTGGCCCGGTATGATCCGCTCCAGATCCATGGCCAGGAGCGCGTCCAGGGACTTGGTCCAGCCGGAGATGTCGCCGTCGGCCATGTAGGGATGGAAGTCGGTGAAGAGGATATCACCGCTGAAGAGAAGCTTCCTGGCCGGGAGATAAACAATCACGCTCCCTTCGGTGTGGGAGGGCGCCACGCGGATCAGTTCAACGATCTCGCCCCCCAGGTCGATGGTCAGCCGCTCGCTGAAGGTCAACGTTGGAATAACAATCTCTGTTCCTGCCATATCCTCGGGCTTCAGGCCGAAGTTGGCGATATTTTTCAGGGTTGTTTCGCCGACCTTTTCCAGCATCCTGCGGTCGGCATCATGGGAGATGACCGTGGCGCCCAGCTTGGCAAAGACACCGTTGCCAAAGGCATGATCAAGATGGGTGTGGGTGTTGACGACATACCTGATCGGCTTGTCCGAGACCTTGCGGATGTCGGCCAGAAAACGTTCCGCTTCCCTGGCGGAGATGAGGGTGTCGATAACGAGGATGCCGTCCCTGCCGATGACGATCCCGGCGTTGGCGGCGAAGCTGTGGGCGGGAGAGGCGTCCTGCTGGCCGACGTAGGAATAGACGTTGTCGGAAATCTTCGTCAGCCCTTCCCCTGCGAATGCCACTGCGTTGAATACAGCCGTCATGGCAAAGATACAGATAAAAACGAATTTTTTCACGCCTTCCTCCTTTTCAAAATGATAATAATCATAAACGGCATCTGAACCGCCGAACACGCCGAATAACGCCGAAAAAACCAAGAGTATTAAAGAAATGCAGTTCACCTTTTTGGTTAGCCGAAAATCTTTACAAGCCTTTGATTTCTCTGCGTGTATCGGCGTTCATCGGCGGTTAACTGCTTTTTTAAGGATAATGTAATGTAAAAGGAATAACTTCTCAAGTCCTCAATAAAAGTTTCTATTGCAAGAAGCGCTCACCAACTGCGCTTTAGCGCCAGGCGAACCCGCCGGGCCGCGGAAAGGGCGCCAAAGGGTCCATCATTCGAGCCGTACGGGAGTTCGCCCCCGACTGTGACCTTCCACAGGTCGGTCAGGTTGTAGCCAGCCTCTGCCTTGAGGAGGCCGTCACCGTGTCTTAGTCCCGCGGTCCAGACCAGCTTCCACTCACCCCATTCCTCGGTCCGGTTCCAGGCAGCGATCAGGGCGGGGAGTATCGCCCGGTCAAAGAGCAGGGTTTCATCACTAGGGGTATCCAAGGCATTACCCGCCAGGGTGATCAGCAGGGTGCCGTCGCCGAAGCCCTTTTCCGCACTCAGTGATCCGATAAGGGCATCCCCCAGGTCGCGGTCCCGGGAGAAAGTAGCAGCCACCTCGCCACGCAGGACCCAGGGACCAATGAGCCGGGAAAGCTCGATCCCGACTCCCTCCTCCCTGGCGTAGTGGCGCTCAACCGGGAGAACAAACCCTGAAGATGTCAGTCTCCCCTGCTCGATACGGAAATCCAGAAGCGGCGCGGGGCGCACCCCGATTCTCCCCCACGCTCCCAGGTCCCAATCTCCAAAGGTGTAGAGGGTGCGCAGGGCGGCAAAGCCGAACTCCGTGGGAGGAGAATCGATCTCCTTGAAGAAAATGCTCACGGGAATATCTTCAGTATTCATGGGGGCATTGCGGCTGCCGAGTACCGGGATACGCCAGGGGGTGGTCACCGGAGAGACGACCGCTTCGTAGCGCAAGGCATTGTTCTGGCCAGTCAGGCGCACGGCCCACAGGGGAAGTTTTTCATCGCTGAATGGGTCAGTAAGATCACGAGGCAGGAAGGCATCGGCCGGGGAGTAGCCGTCGGTTTTGCCCCAGCCGAGCTGGAAACGGCCCAACTGGAGGTCCAGGTCAGGGGCAAGCGGCAGGCGCACCCAGAGATCCTGCACCGAAAAAGGAGGCCGCCGGATGTGCCGGTCAGCCAGGTCGAGTAGCCGCGGACCCTGTTCATCCGAAGAGATCCACTCACCCCGCAGCGAAGCGGTCAGCTGAACATTGCCGAACTTCTGCTCCCATTTATTGAAAAGGGTGCCCCAGCCAAGCACCCATGGATCGTCGCGGCTTGCGCGTTCGTGATAGGCAAAACACTTTGCCTCGACATACCCGGAAAAGTTCTCGGCCAGCGCCTGGGTCGAGGTGATCAGGGTCAGCATGATCAGACAGGCCTGTAGTTGAAGTCGAATCAATCTCCCCCCTCTCGATTCAGGTTTTGAAGTGTGAAGCGACCGGCTGGCTGCGGCTTGTCAAAGGCTATTTCTTTCAGAATGACTGTTGTTTTGCTCCCCTTCTTCAGGTTGCTCATCTCCCATTTTCTGGCTACCCAATGTCCATCAACATTCTGCAGGTCAGAGAGATTAAAGACCTTGCTCGGTTGCTTGTCGCCTTTCAGATAGAGCTCCTCTCGCAGCAGATAGAGGATGTCTTTACGCAGGTAGAGGATTTTCTTCTCATAGACCGACCTGACGCCGCTTTCCAGCGGGATTGCCGCAATCACATAACAGGGCTGACCCTCCACGGCCTGTTCACCCTGCAGTGCCACCTTGTACTTTTCGTGATCAAACTCCTCCATATCCTCATAGTTGAAGTCTGTGCCGACAAAGGATGCATCCCGATCCTGAGAGGCAATCCGCCGCTCCCGCTTCATGGAGGGGAGGTAAAGCCACTGGTCGTCGTTCTGCCCTGCAGAGCGGGAGATGGAGAGAAAACCTACCCCCTTCACCTCCGGCGGATCAGTGAAACGCGTCAGGGTCTTGGCGTCACCGGCATACCCTTGCCGGAAACTTTTCCAGCCCTTCCTGCGGACCTTGCCATCCTTGTTCACCACGGTGAGATTCCCGGCGTACTGCTGGGTCTTGGTCCGGTGGCGAGTTTCGGACTCTTTCAGGAGTGATCGGGCGTCGGCGCCCCAGGCCAGGGCGGAGCAGAGTACCGAAAGAAGCGCGGCAGTAACAATCCGAAGCAAATATTTACCTGCAAATTTGTTCTCGTACATCTCTACCTCCGCAGTTAAACAATCTTTTTCTTAACCCCTCCCTGCCTCCCCTTATCATAAGGGGAGGAGCAATCTCACACCACCCTCTTAAGCTAAAGGGCCTAAAGGGGCCAGGAGGAGTTGGGGCACCTATTCATACTCTATCGCCTCGACGATCTTCATTTTCCCGGCTTGCCGGGCCGGAATCCATGCAGCCAGGGCCGAGATCAACGGCAGGGCAACAAGGAGCTGCATCAGGGTATCCCATGGATATTGGTGGGGCATGATCCAACCGGTAAACAGTTCCGCCAGCGGACCCTCCATGAAGGAGGCAAAGAGGCTGCCGGCCGGGATCGCCAGGACCAGCCCCACAAGGGCCAGGAGCAGCGCTTCCAGAATGACGCTCCGGGCGAGTTGGGCCGGAATGGCGCCCAGGGCCTTGAGTATCCCGATCTCCCTGGTCCGCTCTGCCACCGAAATGAGGAGCGCGGTGACAATACCGAGAAAGGCGACCCCCAGAGCCAGAAAGATCGTGACCCGTGTCAGGGCGTAAAAGGCATCGATCGCCTTGGTAATCTCGGCGGTGAACTCCTGGCGTGTGGAGACCAGCGACGGATAGCGCCCGGCCAGTTTGGCGTGGATAAGCTCACGCACCTGCCCTACAGCAGTGCCGGGGATCACGGAGACATCGAAAACATCTACACGGTCATCCTTCCAGTAGCGAAGAAAAATGCTGCGGTCCATCAGAATGGTTCCCTGATCGGAGCCGTAGTCTCGCACCACGGCGGCAATGGGCAAGCGCACAATGCCGTTGGGTGAGGCCAGCTCCACCTGCTGCCCGACTCCCAGACCGTAGCGCCGGTAGAAATTGTCAGACACCACGCACTTCCCCTCTTTGGTCAAACCACGACGCATGGAAGCCACGTCCCCCTGTGTAAATTCGTACTTGATCCGATCCAGCAGCGGGTCGATTTCGATGGAGGCAACCAGGATCTGATGCCCCTTAAAGAGAGGGCGGATCGCCCGATAGCACTCCACGCTCTTTACCCCGGATACTTGCAGCAATTCATCACGCAGTCCCCCTGGAAAAAGAAAGTCGGGGCGGTTGAATTTGGTTGAGGCCCGCACGAACAGGTCGCTGGTTATGGCATCTTCTATCCAGCGTACCAGAGCCTTTTTGGTCGAGCCCATGTACCCGCCCAGGCCGAGCACAAAGGTTAGTGAGAGGGCCATGGCCATGATGGTTCCGGAAGTCCTGCGGGCATTGCCGAGCAGGGCATCGCCGGAGAGCCGCCCCGCCACCGGGGCAAAGCGGGTCGCCAGAGGAACGAGACAGATTAGCAGCATCCGGGAGAGCGGCCCCACCAGGAGTACGATGCCGACTCCTCCCAGTAACAACTCGGTAAATAGGAAAGGAGTTCCGGTTAATGGCGGCCGGATGGCCATGAGGAAGGCGCCTCCCAGGGTGACTACGCCTGCTGCAATCCGCAGAACAGATCTGTCGGGGGGGCGGGCCTGAAAGGCGCCCTTGGCAAAGGCCTCGGTGGGTGGAATGCGGGAAGCGGTCAGCGCCGGCCCCCAGGCGCCGATCAACGATGCTAATATGCCGAGGAGCATGGACTGCTGGGCGATCCCCGGCGGCAGCCGCACCACCCCGGAACTGGTAACGCCGTACATGGTCTCGGTCGTCTGTCCCATTATCTGGAGGAAAGCCTGGGAAGCGGTAGTGCCGGCCAGGCAGCCCAGGATTCCGCCGACAATGCCGATGATCAACGCCTCGGAGAGGAAGAGAAGCTGCACCTGACGGGGGGTGGCCCCCAGGGCGCGCAGGGTGCCGATGTCGCGCCGTCGCCGGTTAACCGCCACATTGAAGGCATTGAAGATCAGGAAGGTGCCGATAGCAAGGGCAAAACCACTGGAGACGTTGAAACCGGCAATAAAGTTGGCAACGATCCGCTCCATATGCTCACCACGCTTCTCGGGTGTCTCCACCCGGTAGGCCGGACCAAGCGCACTCTCCAGGGTAGTGGTCCCCTGGGCGACACTGACCCCCTCGTCAAGCCGCACATCAATCCGGTCGAAGCGTCGCCCCCGGCCGAACAGATCCTGAGCTGCATACACGTCCACCACCATCAGGTTGCCGCCGAAAGCCTCGGCAAACCCCTTTGGGGTGAGGAGCCCCCGCGCGGTAACCCGTTTGACCCCCTTGGGAACCTTTAGCGCGAGGCTGTCGCCGATCTTCAGACCGGCCTTGGCGGCAAACTGGCGGGTAAAGATGACCGAATCAGGCTGGGCAAGAAAGAGGAGCGGATCGTCCAGATCAGCGTCCTCACCTTCGAAGCCGTAATCGCGCATCTCCCGGTCCCCCAGCAGATCGACACCGATCACCATCAGGCTGCCGAGCTCACCCTTTTCCGGGGTGACGATCTGCTCGATGACCGGCGAGGTGGCACGGATACCTGGGAGCGTCCGCACCTGTTCCTGCACCTCCTCCGGCACCCCGCCCTCCATGGTGATCTGCAGCTGGGACTTGCCGGCGACCCGGTCAACCGTGGAACGAATACCCTTGACCAGGGTTCCCTTGGCGCTCTCGATGGAACTGAAGGTGGCCACTCCGACGATCACCCCGAGGAGGGTAAGGAGCGTCTTTGCCACATGGCGCCTGACGTAGGAAATAGAGAGGGTGCGGAGCAGAAACCTCATGCCGCACCTCCGGATACGAAGCTGTCTCCCTCCATTTTCCCGTCACGCAGCTTGATCAGCCTGTTGCAGGCAGAGGCGGCGTTATGGTCGTGGGTGACGATGACGATGGTGGTGCCACGCTCCTGGTTGATCTTCTTGAGCAGTTCCAGGATTTCTTTCCCACGGGCCGTGTCCAGATTGCCGGTCGGCTCATCGGCCAGCAGCAGCGGCGCATCGGTGACCAGTGCCCTGGCGATTGCAACCCGTTGCCGTTCTCCCCCGGAAAGTTCGTCCGGGAGATGATTGCCCCTCGCCTCAAGACCAACCTCCTGAAGTGCCTGAGCAACCTTCCGACTGATCTCCGCTGCGGAGATTCCGGCCAGATGCAGCGGCAGCGCCACATTCTGGCTGACCTTCAAGGTCGGCATCAGGTGGTAGGCCTGGAAGATATAGGAGACCTGGGAGCGGCGAAACAGGGAGCGCCCCTTTTCACTCTCCCCTGCCAGGTCCTTCCCCGCCACCACCACCTGGCCGGAAGTGGGGACATCAAGCCCCCCCAGAAGGTTGAGTAGCGTTGACTTGCCGGAACCTGAGGGCCCCATGATCGCCACCATCTCGCCGGCCTTGATGGCCAGATTGATTCCCGCCAGAGCCGTTACCTCGGACTTCCCGGCATAGGTCTTGATTACATCATGGAGCTTGAGCATTGTTTGATAGTCTCCTTTTCGGTAAAAGCTAACCCCTCCCGGCCTCCCCTTAGGCTAAGGGGAGGAGAAAAAGGCTAAAAGGCACAGTCTATGTTCCCCCTCTTAAGTTAAGAGGGGGTTAGGGGGAGTTATGCAGCCAAGAAGATTCCTGCAGAAAGATCTTCCTGAATTCGCAGCGCCCTTTCAACTTGTAACAGAAGGCCCTTCCTCCGAAGGTGAAACGATTGGACCAGATGGTCATGGGCAGGCTTCTGGTGTAGCCTTTGCGAGCCGCTTCAATAACGTTGTCAATGCCGCGCCGGAAGAAGGCCCTGTCCCCGAAATCGAACAGTCCTTCCTGCTGCCACGGTTCCATAAACCAGTAAAAACCGCTCCGGATAACTTCCAGATGATCCGGTTCCATTTCGCCGGGGTCATCGTAGCGGCAGGCCCTGGCAATGGCCCGATTCAGGCCCGGCAGATCCCGGTCGAGCGCCGCCTGGATCGCCTGGTTTGAAAAGATCCACTCCTCGTCGCTTAAAGTCAGGGTGCATCCGAAGTCGATCATCCCGAGGCGGCCATCCGCCATGAAGATGAAGTTGCCGGGGTGCGGGTCTGCCGGGAGCCAGTGCAGACGGTAATAAAGCCGATAGGTAGCCACCGTCAGCAGGGTGGTAAAATGATCCCGCTCCCCCTGGCCGGGATCTGCTGCCAGGAAGTCGTTTATATGGCAACCATGCAGGTACTCGGTGGTCAGCACCCTGGCGGTGGAGTATTCGTCATAAATCTGCGGCACAATCACCCGATCTTCGGCTGTAAATACACTCCGGGCAAGCTTGCCGAAACGGGCTTCCTGCGCATAATCGGTCTCCATGAGAAGCATGCGCTCGATGTCGGCCAGCTTGGCGAGAGTGTCCTGCCAGTCGATGGTCAGACAAAGCGGCTGGAGCAGCAGACGCAGATTGCGCAGATCGGCCTTGATGGTCCGGGCGATGCCGGGGTACTGGATCTTGACCGCCACCTCTTCGCCGCTGTGCAGCCGGGCACGGTGCACCTGTCCCAGGGATGCGGCGGCAAAGGCCTGGCGGTCGAAGGAGGCAAACACCTCTTCCGGCTCGCGCCCGAACTCGTCCAGAAAGACCTCCCGAACCAGAGAGTAGTGCATGGGAGGGGCCTCGAAATGGAGCGCGGAAAGCACCTCGGCGAACTCCTCCGGCACGACCTCCGGTAGATTGGCCAGCATCTGGCCGACCTTCATCACCGCGCCGCGAAGGTAGCCCATGGTACCGAACAGTTGCAGTGCCGCGGCAAGATGGGCTTCGCTCTTCAACTGCTGCTTTTTTTCCGCGTCGCAGAAACAGCTGCGCAGCCAATAGGCGAAATATCCGGCCGTCACCTTGGCCTGAAGCGAGCCCAGGGTCCAGATCCGGGAAAAGGAGTGCACCGGCACCTTTTTATTGGATATTTCTGCAATCAACCTTGCCAGGGCCAAACCGTTCGGATCCGCTGCGCTCCCCTTGGGAAGGGCGTCGAGCAGCATTTCCATCTGAACCGTTTCAGTTGCCCTTCCATCATCAACCTGCATCTGCTTCTCCTTTGTCCGACCCGGCGCCGGAAATCACCTGCACGAACATGCGGATTGAATAATCGATCAAGGCTTGGCTGGCTTCCTGGTTTGGGGATGGGTCGTTGGCCCAGTAAGCGAGTATTCCCAGATAGAGGGACCAGTACATGGTCATGGCCACATAATCAGGGGCCTCGTCAAAACCGTGCCGGCCGATGATCTTCTGCACGGCGTTAAGATGCCCCAGCCGGGCAGCTTCCCCTTCCTGGCAAACGTTCTTTCTGGGAAAAGGGCTCAGGGAACGCTCCAGAACCGGGCCGAGAAAAGGGCGCAAAGGGCGCAGACGCCGCAGACCCGAGGCGACAAACAGAAACAACTCTTCGGCCAGATCCTCTTTACCGGTGCAACGGCGTAGGAAATCCTCCCTCCCCTGGTCGAATGCCTCGGTGACCATGGTCATGGCCAAGGTTTCCTTACTGGGGAAATAGTTGAAAAGCGTGCCGGCAGCCAACCCGGACGCCAGGGAGATATCCCTGGTGGTGGTATCCTCGAACCCCTTGACGGTGAATATCTCGGCCGCCTTTTCCAGGATGCGGGTCCGGTTTTCCTGCTTGGCCTGTTCGCTGATGCGCATCAACTTCCTCCATTAAAAATGAGCGTGCTCACTATAAAACCCTTCCGAACGAAGCGCAACATAAAAATGAGCATGCTCATATAAAAAGCATAAAACTTTTCCCGATCTCTCGATTTCACCACTTCGGCAAAGATCAGGAACAGCAACTCCCGCTCCCAACCTTAACCAGCTTCCGCTCCTGCAACCATTCGTTGATCAGCCCTGTGGCGCAACCGACACCGGAGTCCACGGCAATCGCCTTGACCGGGCAGTTGAGCGCACAGGCCCCGCACTCCATACAGGCGTTCAGGTCCGTGATGGCGGCCTTTTTTCCCGTCAGAGAGAATACCTGATGCGGACAGACCTCCAGGCACCTGCCGCAGCCGATGCAGACGGCCTGATCAAGCTTCAGGGTGGCTACTGACTTCAAATATCTGAAACCTTTCAAAATATCACTCCTTCATTGATTACAGGAAACGGCTCGCCAGCAGCATCAGAAGACCCATGACAATAGCGCCGCCCATGGACGGCAGGGCGATAGCCATCTCCTTTTTCACTCCTGAACGGGAGGTATAGGGGGAACAGCCGGTGAAATTAAGTGTGAAGAAGGCGCTCACGGCAGGAAGCACCAGAAATGCGGCAACAGTCGCCCACCGGTTCCAGCCGGATCCTCCGGCCAGCAGATAGAACAGCGCGACCCATGCCAATCCAGCCACGGCCCCTTTCACGGCAAAACTGCGCCCAGGGAGCCAGGGAAGCAGGAGCGGTCCAACAACATTTCCGGTCAATGAAGCGCCAAACCAGGCGAGGAAGGCGGTAAGTCCCGCCATGGGGGTGCTCGAAACGTAAAACAGCAGGAAAAGCCCGAAGCCCCCCAGGGCAATCGACTTCAGCGCCAGTACCAGTTCCACCGGGATCAGCACCAGCCGCTCGTAAAAGGTGAAGGTCAACTCCCGCATATCAGGTGTGGTGGCCATACCGTTATCCAGGTATTCAGGCAGGTCATCGGCCCTGATGGCGGCGTAGCTGATGTTGAATCCGCTGCGCCGGGCAACCTTGTGTGCCGACACGCCGGGCGCTCCGAGTATCGGCAGCAGCAGGCGTCGATGGCTGACCACCTGCGCCAGTCCGCTGGCTGCGATCCGGCGCACCAGCTCGTCCGTGCCGAAGGTCCCCTTACCCGCTGCGCACCAGACATTTATTCCATAGGTTTCAAGCACCAGCAGCCAGACATTGCGCCCGGCCAAACTGCTGCGCACAATGTCGTAGCTCATCTTGTAATTGGCGGTAACAACCACCTGATCAGCAGGTCCGGGATTTCCTATGGCATAAAGCCCGGGCGGAACCATGAAGTTCATCCGCCCAATGCCCCAGCGCGCCTTGCAGGCCCCAAGCCGGTCGGCAAAGGCGAGTTCCGTGGACACTCGCGCCACCTGCCCAGCTTCGGTTTGCAGCCACCCCAGGAAACCTGGAACCTTCTCGCTTATTTCTCCGCCGCCGGCAGAGGTGGGAGGGCCTCAGCAGGGTGGCTTATCCGGTTCAGTAGCGTGGGCGCGACGGCGCACGGCGGTAACCTTTTTCTTTTCCGCTTCATTTGCCATTCTGATTTTCTGGATTTTCATTACATGTCTCCAACCACCACATATTCGCAGCTTGCAATATTATCATATTGTCACTCTTTACACCCACCCAAATTCCAAATCAGTTTTGACAAAATTTGTTAAAACACCTAATGTCATGTCATGCTTCATTTGGTAAATGGTGAGTCAGGATAACTTCGAAAAATAGCGGCACCTTGCAGGAGTAATAGGTCTTACATGAAACATCTCGCCCAAACCATAAAAGCCCTTTCCGACCCGATCCGCCTGCGCATCATCCTGCTGTTGCAGGCCGAGGGGGAACTGTGCGTCTGCGACCTCATGGCCGTGCTGGGTCTACCCCAATCCACCGTATCGCGCCACCTGGCCTACCTCAAGCGCAGTTGCTGGGTTGATATCCGCCGCCAGGGGGTCTGGATGCACTATTCTATCAGCCAGGAAAGCTGCGTTATCTGCAATGAACTGCTCCATATCCTCAAACAGCATGCCGCCAACCTTCCCGAAGCAGCATCCGACCGCCGTATGCTTGCGGCCTTCCTGAAAGACAAACCCGCAGGGTGTTCCTGATTTTGACTTGATGTATCCGTAAAAGCGGATATAATATCCTCACTTTCAGATCACTGAGGTGAACCATGTCCGAACACGTTTCCCGTAAACTCTCCTTCCTCGACCGCTGGCTGACCCTCTGGATCTTCGCCGCCATGGCCCTGGGCGTCGGTCTCGGCTATTTCGTCCCCGGCACGGAAGCCTTTATCAACTCCTTCCAGGTAGGCACCACCAATATCCCTATCGCCGTCGGCCTGATCCTGATGATGTACCCCCCCTTTGCCAAGGTGAAGTACGAGGATATGCCGGAGGTTTTTCAGAACAAGAAAATCCTCGGTATCTCGCTGATCCAGAACTGGCTGATCGGGCCGGTGTTGATGTTCGTGCTGGCAGCGCTGCTGCTGCCGGACAAACCGGAGTATATGGTGGGTCTGATCATGATCGGCCTGGCGCGCTGTATCGCCATGGTGATCGTCTGGAACGAACTGGCCAAGGGCAACACCGAATACGCCGCCGGGCTGGTGGCCTTCAACAGCATTTTCCAGGTGCTGTTCTACAGCGTCTACGCCTGGTTCTTCATCACCGTTCTGCCGCCGCTGGTTGGTCTCAAAGGGGTGATCGTGGATGTCAGCATCCGCCAGATTGCCGAGAGCGTCTTCATCTACCTGGGCATCCCCTGCATCGCCGGGGCGCTGACCCGTTTCATCGGCGTGAAGCTCATGGGCAAGGAACGCTATCACCGGGAGTTTGTGCCGAAGATCGGCCCGATGACACTGATTGCCCTGCTGTTTACCATCGTGGTCATGTTCAGCCTGAAGGGTAATCTGATTGTGCAGCTGCCGCTGGACGTGGTGCGCATTGCCATCCCGCTGGGGATCTACTTTATCGTCATGTTTCTGGTTTCATTCTGGATGGGTAAAAAGATGGGGGCCGACTACAGCAAGACCACTACCCTGGCCTTTACCGCGGCCAGTAACAACTTTGAATTGGCTATTGCCGTGGCGATTGCAGTTTTTGGACTCAATTCCGGCGCGGCCTTTGCTGCGGTTATCGGCCCATTGGTGGAGGTGCCGGTCATGATCGGGCTGGTGAATGTTGCGTTCTGGTTTCAACGCAGGTGGTTCGTCAGTTAGCATGACAGAACTGATTTAATCCAGCCGTTAATTACGCTACTGATTTACAAAAAATCGGGACTGCCCTTCGGCAGTCCCGATTCTCTTCCAGACATGGTGTTTCTTCGCGTAAAACAGCTACGAAACGGAATTCACCTGTGCTAATGCCGGCGCCTGAACAAATGCGGTAACGCAGTCTGCCAAGGCACTGTAGAAACCGTTTTCAGTCCCCTCTTTAATCTCCCCGCAAAATTTTGGAACCCATTTACCAAGGAAGCGAGAGCAAAAATCATCCTGTTTATTAAAATACTCCTTTGCCAGTTCCAAATCTCCCTTTTTCAACGCCTCAACTTCTTTGTAAATGAGAAAATACATGAACTCCAGCTCCACTGCGATATGGTCCGGAAGCTCATTGAACTCAACGTCCCTGGCAAGCCCCTCTTTCTCGTAGAAGCTTATGGTCTCCATGGTGGAAGGTCCCATGACAGTACGGTCATTGTCAAGATAGATGGATCCGTATGGCGGCGCCTTCAGCCCGAAAGGTCCCACGAAGAGCCGTGCGTATTCCACGGCAAGTTCCTCTTCTGTATACCTGGCAAAGCTCTCTTCCATTTTCCGGGAAAAGGGTGCGGCGTCAGGGCAGATATCCTGCAGGCTCAGAGTGAGATTGGCGAGAAGGTTTTCTGCGGCAAACAGCTCCTTTTTCGGCAGATAGAAGCATGCGGCTAGAAAGCGATAGCATTCTCCTCTCATCAACTCCTGTACGGCAAATTCATCCTTTTGCATGTTTCTCCTCGCGCTACGGAACAGTTGGTATTTTCAGCGGCAGGGACTGGTTTCAAACCCGCCCCTGCCACGACGGTACAGCGCAAGTTACACCTTCTTATAGTCCCTGATGTAATAATTATTAGGCTGGGTACCCTTCTCGCCTTCTTTAAGGTACTCACCCTTGTTGTTCTTCAGATGTACCGCCTTGTATTTCTTGATCAGCTTGCTCACATCACTGGCAGGGTCATTGATGTCGCCCGCAATGCGGGCCTTGGCCGGACAGGCAACGACACAGTACGGTTCTTCGTTGTTTCTGATCCGGTGGACGCAGAAGGTGCATTTTTCGACCCATCCGCCCGATCGCACATCCCTCATTTCCCCCTTACCGCGGGTCACCTTTGGATCGCGCGGGTTCCTGGTGTCCTTGAATGCATACTCATTCCTGTTGGGGGGGGTTGTTCCCGCAGCCTTTGTCACCTCTGCTCCGGATGCAGTACAGCCTTTGATCATCTCTGACTTGTCCTTGTAAAACTCGTTGATTTCGACACCTACCTCGTTATAGCTGATGACGCTGTATTGAACGTGTTCCTTGTCCACATCCTTGGCGCTGTATGGGCATTTTTCCTGGCATTTTTTGCACTGGATACAGTATTTGTGATTGAACAGTGTGAGGCCTTCTTCCGATTTGTACAACGCCTGCGGTTTCGGGCAGCCTTTGATGCATTCCGGATCGGTGCAGTGGTTGCACCGGGTAGGAATGGTTTCGGTGCGGGCATTGGGGAATTTCCCATCCTCTTTGATGAGAAAGTCCGCCCAGTTGAAGGTTTGCCCACGATTTCTCCCCTGGGTGCTGTTTTCGGTCTTGCAGGCCAGGGCACAAGCCCCGCAACCCACACATTTCTGCATATCTATAACCATTCCATATTGTTTTGACATTTATTTATCCCCCCTTTCCTATGCCTTCTCGATCTTGACGCCGGTAAAGCCGCCATTGCGGGCAGTGGCGCCGCTCAAACGATCATAGTCGTCGACCAGAAGCTCGTTATTGTTGGCGCCGCGTGCTTGAGCCTTGGCGTAATCCTTGGCAGCCACCCGGCCGTAGGCCCAGTGTCCCTGGCCGTAACACTTTGCCACCGTGCCTTGTCGTACACCCTCCCACAACCTGGCCTTGGTGACGATAGTTCCGGTGGTGGAGGTCAGGCGGATCTTGTCGCCATCCTTGATCCCCAGCTTTTTGGCATCCAGCGGATTGATCTTGGCCACATCGTCCCAACTCTTGTCACCCACATCAACCTTCTTGAACTCCTGGTACCAGGGGGTGTTGGCGCTGCGCCCTTCGCGGTTGAGGCGCGACTTGTGGTCAATGAAGGTGAAGGGATATTCCGCTTCGCTGCCATGGCGTTTGGGCGACTCATAGTGCGGCACAAAGGCCAGTTCGCCCTGGGCCTCGTAGCCGCTTACCTTAAGGATGTCATCGATGGTGGTATTATGCTTCTTGGCATGTTCGGCAAGCCCCTTCTTCATGGTCTCGCTGTAGAATTCGAACTTCTTCGTCTCGGTCTTGAAATGCCCTTCGAACTTCTTGGTCTCGGGGTTGTCCTTGCCCCAGTTCTTCTTGTATTTATAGGTTTCGGTGTTGTAAATGCCCTTTTTCCTGAAATCTTCCCAGCCGGCAATCTGATCCCCCTTCATCTTTTCCTTGCCGTTCCAGACCTTCTGGCTGGAGATCTTGGCGGCAATCTCGGCAAACTCCGCGGCATTGGTCGGCTTCTTCTTGTTTTCAGGATCCTCGAAGGAGGCGTAGTACTCATAAAGATTGGCAAAACCTTTGGCCTTGAGCTTCTCGGCCAGGAGCCACATCACCTCGGTCTCCTCTGCCTTGGCCTGCCAGAGCGGCTTGATCACCGGCTGCTGGATCGACATATGGCCGTGCAGATTGGCCATATTGGTGATGATCGAAAGTTTTTCAGCCGGACCGAAGGTGGCCGGCAGGACGATGTCAGCATACTGGGTCATCTCCGAGGCATTGGTAACCACATGGGCAAAGAAAGGCATCTTTGCCATGGCCTTTTCCCAACGCTGCGTGCCGGTGCCTGAAAAGACAAAGTTACTCCAGGTGCTGAGGAATACCTTGATGGATTCCGGATCCTTCAGCAGGGCGTTGGCCACGTTATTGGTGACCACGCCGCTGCCCGGCTTGGCGTTCATCATGGCCGGCATGTCCTTGGCGCCGCGACCATCGATCTTTTTGCCGTGGCCGTGGTGTTTGGCCAGTTCATCGATAAACGCGTCGGGTTTCGGGAATTTCTCTACCGGAGCGCTGGAACTCTGGAACACCCCCCCCTCGGTTTCGATGGAGCCGAGGAGACCGTTCAGGGCATACACCGCCATGCCGGCATAGGTACCACGCGGAGTCATGGCAACCCCCGGGCCCATCCAGACAGCTGTCTTTGATCCAGCCTTGCCCATGGCACGGGCCACACGCATAATCTGCTCCTCCGGAATCAGGGTGATCTTGGCGGCCCAGGCCGGGGTCTTGTCCTTCAGTTCGATATTCCACCACTTGACCACACCATGGGTCTGCTTCTCCACAAAGGCAGCCTCATCAACGACAGCGCCGCTCTTGAAGAGGTTCTTGCCTTCCTTGAAATCGCCTACGAATTCCTTGCTCCACATCCCATCGGTCATGATGACGTGGGCAAGAGCTGATGCCAGGGCGCCATCCTCGCCCGGCTTGATGGGAAGCCACTCGGTCGCCTTGGCAGCGGCAGTTGAGAGACGTGGGTCAACACAGATAACACTGCCCCGATCAAGGATATCGCCAAACTTGTTGATGGTGTTGGGCACCTGGCGGTTGGAACTGAGCGGATCACATCCCCATACCACCAGACAGGTGGTCTTGGCCAGGTCGTAGTCGCGGTAGCCGAAAAAACCCTGGGTAAGCCCCGGCCCCATCTTCTCGGCCTCGGCGCAGATAGCGCTGTGGGAGAAGTAGTTGGGGGTGCCGTAGATCTTGGGCAGGGTTCCGTAAAGCAGCTCGGTGGAGGTGGGAGAATAGCGGCCGCGCATGTACATGAATTTTTCCGGCTCGTTGGCCTTGCGCAACGCCAGCATCTGGTCGGCTATGGTGTCCAGCGCTTCATCCCAGGTTATGGGGACGAATTTTGGGTCAATACCGCGACCCTTGGCTGGATTGGTGCGCTTCATGGGCACCTTGATCCGGTCAGGGTCATAGGCCTGTTGGACCATCAGATGGCCCCTTGGACAGCAGAAGCCGCTGTTGGCCTTGCTGAGCTGGTTGCCTCGCACCTTGGCGATCCGGCCATCCTGAACGAAAAATTCCACCGGACACCAGGCGGTGCATCCCTGACAGGTCGATGGCATCCAGTTACCCGGCTTCACTCCTCCCTCCGCTGCGGCAAAGGTCAGGGCGTTAAACAAGGGGCCGTCAAGGGTTACGATTACCCCAGCCGCCAGCGATGCCTTCAAAAAATCCCTTCTGTTAATTTTCATTCTTTTCTCCTTTCTGGGCATTTCCCATAACTTCTGCAGCTACCTCTTCGAATCCCTGTTGCGCCATATCGATCAGCAACATGGCAAATTTCTTGTTGTGAACTCCGCCACCGGCAGAGGCGACCCTGAGGTTTTCCTGGGCGGCATTCATCTTGGCCTTTGTCTTGGCCGGTATATTGCCCTTGGCCTGTTGCAGGGCCTCCACTGCCACCTGTTCCGCCTTTTTAGCTTCTGCCAGGGCATCCTTGATATCCTGCCCCCACTGAACGATCATCTTGCCGTATCTAGGATCATTGTTATGGCACACGGCACAGGCCTTGTCCGATCCCTTCTTGACCTTGTTCCCCTTGGCATCGCGGCCATCCTTGCTGTGGCATGCAACGCAGTTGACACCAAAGGCATGCATGAGCGACGGGTATTTTTCCTTGATACCCTGGGCACCTTTTCCCTCCAGGAGTTTCTTCGTATAGGTATGGGGCTTGGCATGGCAGACATCGCAATTTTGTACCCCGGCATCAAGATACGAGTACTTCTTGTGGGTCACGGTTTCATGGCACTGGGGGCAACGGGCTGTCTGTTTGTTGACATGCTCCTGATGCATCAGCGTCCTGTTGCCGCCCTTGGCAAGCAGTTCCGGTGACGCATCATGGTGGCACTCAAGACAGAAATCCGCCTTCAGCCTGTTGCTGACCCGAATCATCTCCAGGTGGCAACTGCTGCATGGTACCTTGCCTTTTTCCAGTGCCTGATGGGTTATCGGTTTTTTTGCCTTTTCCTCGCTGCTTGCTTCGGCATTCTTGGCTTTCATGGCCTTTGTCGGGATCTCGTGACATATGCTGCACTTGGCACGTCCCTGGTTTTCCGTGGTTCTTCGGAAATGACAGATGAAACAGAGCTCCTTCGGCACCTCGAAATGCTTGTCACGCGACTGGTGCAGATGGCAGGAAGCGCACTGGAGCTTCTGGCCATCGATCTTTTTTTCGAGATGGGTCTTATGGGTGAACGGCTTGAGTTTCTCCTTGTATTCCGTGACATACTTCTTTTTGTAGTCGATCGGCTTGGGCAGGAGCTTGTCCAAAGGATGACATTTGGCAGTGGTGCAGGTAAGATCGCTAACTATCGGTCTTTTGCGTACCTCTTTATCGCCAGTGGCCAGATAGGAAAAAAGCTGGCCCAGGCCCCTGAATTTAGCTTTTGGGGTTGGCTTTTCTCCTGGTTTGTAATGGCAGTCTATACAGCCGGTGATCTTGCCGGTTTCCTTGTCAGGTTTGCTGTGTTTGTCCTTCTTCCATGTTTCATAATTCGGCTTCATAATGTGACATTGCGAGCCGCAGAACTCGGACCGGCCCGTGTATTTTTCCGCTGCCACAAGGACGGCCAACACTCCAGCCACGATCACGACCAGCAAAATCAGCACAATAATCAGCCATTTTTTGAATTTCCCCATCCGAGCGGGCTCGTTACTTTTTTCATCCACAGCTTCAATCCCCTTTATTAAGTTGTTACGTGGGTAGGCTTCCAGCCTGCACTCGCGAATCTGTTACGACTTCGTAACGCCCTCGGCCAATTGACATGGCTTCCGGTCAACAAATTTCCCGGCAAGCTTTTCGTTCGGAAGATGACGATCGCACCGAAGCCCTTGTTTCGTGCCTCCGGCTGCCTTGACGAACTTTCCGGATGCAGGCGGTCAATTCAGATAGCACCCGGCAAAATGTCTCTTAATTATTATGATTACAAGAATGTTGCCAATAGAGCAGCCTATCCACAGATACGTTGGAAAGGTGACCGCATTTCTTGGCGCTGATGGTGAAGGTGGGGGGGTAATTAATTGGCAGGAGGATCCAACCAAAATCAGTTAATTATTTCTGACGGTGAGGTTTTATTCTTTTCGATACTCGGCAACCCACCGGTTTATCCGGCGGATGGTGTCATAGTTCGTGTCATCGCCCTCAACAAATCGGTCAATCATCATCCCTTTCAGGATATCATTACCTTCCGGATCTGCTGACGCAGACAACAAAATGTCTTTCAGTTGCTTCTTGAGTTCAGGGTCGAGTCCGGGTCTGACCACCACCGGCGGGATACCGTAAGGGCCGGACTTGGCAATGATCCGAATATTTTTTATCAGCGCTGGCGTCCTCTGAGCCAGATAGTCCAAGATCAGGCTGTCAACGGCTGCCCCGTCAACCAGCCTCTCGGCCACAGACCGGATAGATTGATCGTGGCCATACGTAAAGATATAGTGGGCAAAGAAACTGTCCGGGGTCTCGTTCATCCTGGAAAGCATGTAGGTAGGCACCAGTTTACCGGTATTGGACTTGGGATCGGCAAATGCAAACACCTTGCCCCGTAAATCCTCAAATTGTTTGATAGGACTATCTTTGCGAACGATTATGTATGAACGGTAAATCGGCTTCCCCTTGACCAGCGGCATGGCCAGGAGTTCCATGCCGAATTTTTCCTTCCCCTCCACGTACGGCCCGGCACAGACAAAAGCCGCATCCAGCTCACCAGTTTCCAGGAGACGATTCATCTCTTTATAGTTGCCGCGGTCCACCAGTTGCACGGTACGGCCAAGCCTTTTGCCGATGTAGGCCTGCAGCCGTTGGTAATAAACATAGCCTTCCTTGGGGGTAATCATGGCTCCCATACCGATGCGCAACGGCTCCTTAACCTGAGGGGGTACCGGCTGTCTGACCGGTGTCTCAGCCTTCATGCTTATCTGAACCGGTTCCTTGCGGTTGCAGGAAATGCATACCAGGACCAGCAGCGCCAATATTGTTAAATACATTTGTTTCATGTCAGAGTCCTGGTTCAGCAGTTGTTCTCGCCGAGGAATGCAATCCGGTTCAATTTTTCCCAGAGCACCTTGCGGGAGATACCCAGCAGGGCAGCAGCATGGGTCTTGCTCCCTCCAGCCGCCCTGAGAACCTTCTCAATGTAGCGGGCCTCGAATTCCTGGGTCGCCTCCCGAAGCGGTTTCTCCACGGTAAAGGTCTCGAACAGGTTGCCAATATAAGCAGAGTCCCTCATATGGGCCGGGAGATGGGACGGTTTGATCTTTTCACCCGGATAGAGCATGGAGAGATGTTCCAGGATGTTTCTCAACTCGCGCACATTGCCCGGATAACCGTAGAGAGAAAGGATGTCCAGTACCTGGGACGACAGGGTGATAGACCCATTGCAGCCAGGTAGTTGCAGCTTTTTCAAGAAATGGGCCGTGAGCAGCGGGATGTCCTCCCTCCGCTGCCGCAACGGCGGGATCGTCAGGGCGATCACATTGACCCGGTAATACAGGTCCTCCCTGAATATTCGCATCTGTACCGCCTCGGCAAGGTCCCTGCTGCTGGTGGCAATCAGCCGGAAGTCGGACCTCCGTTGCCTGGTCCCACCAACCCGGTAGAAGCTGCCGTTTTCCAGTACTCTCAACAGCTTCCCCTGGACTTGCAGGGGAATATCCGCGATTTCGTCCAGGAAGAGAGTCCCGCCATGGGCAGACTCCACATACCCGATACGCTCTGCCACAGATCCGGTGTAGGCACCCTTGTCAGCGCCGAACAGCTCGCTTTCGAAGAGCGAATCCGGAATGGCGGCACAGTTGACCTTGATGTAAGGCCTGTCTTTTACCGCACTCTGCCCCTGAATATAGTCAGCCAACACCTCCTTGCCGGTGCCGCTCTCTCCCATGAGAAGGACGGTTGCCCCGGTTGGTGCTGCCGTCTCCGCAACCTCAATGACCCTGCGCATATCCGGACAGCGAGTCATCACACTCCTCTTCCTGCATTCGGCCGATTCCACGAGATTTGCCATATCGCGGAATTCGATCACTCGCCTGATCTTCAGGAAGACCAGCTCCAGATGAAACGGTTTGGTTATGAAATCGAAGGCACCGATCTTCATGGCCTCGACGGCATTTTCTATGGTGGCATAGCCGGTCATGACCAGCACCTTGCAGGCCGGATGGCGCATGGTAATCTCACGCATGATATCCAAACCGTTGGAGTCGGGGAGATGCAGATCCTCCAGCAGCAGGTCAAAGCTCTCCTCGGCGGAGGCGGCCAGTGCTTCTGCTCCATCCGTGGCCACCCGCACTACGTACCCCTCTCCCTGCAGTGCATATTGCAGCGGTTGCCAGAGCAGCGGGTCATCCTCCACAATCAGTATCTTGATCATACCGTCTGAACCTCGTTTTCCAGCGGGATCCGGATGGTAAAGATCGTTTCTCCTGTCCGGCTTGCCACACTGATGGTACCGTTGTGCATGTCTACGATGTTCTTGCAGATGGCCAGCCCCATTCCGGTACCCTTGCCCGCCTTTTTGGTGCTGAAAAAAATCTCGAAGATATGCCCCTGGATCTCTTCCGGTATCCCCTCGCCATTGTCCGTTACCGTGATGACATAGTCAGTGTCATCGGCCGACGCCGAAATGCGGACCACGCCCTTTGTACCGCAGGCGTCGGCGGCGTTCATCAGGAGGTTCAGGACGACCTGATGCATCTTGGCCTTGTCCATGCGCACGGTGGCCGGCGGGATACAGTTATCGAAAGATTTGAAAAAAACTGTCCTCTTTTTGAGTGCCATGGCCCCAAATGTTGCTGCCTCCTGAAAGAACAAATCGCTCGGCACCGCTTCCATGATCAGATTGCTCGCACGGCTGAAATCGCTCAACTGCTGGACTATTTTCTGGATACGCGCCAGGCCCTGTTTAAGGAGAGCGGTCTGCTTTCCGACACTTTCCGACGGTTCCTTTTCCAGGTAATAGATGGAGCTGGATATGGCGTTGAGGGGATTGTTGACCTCATGGGCCACGCCAGCCACCAGCTTGCCGATGGTGGCCAGCTTTTCACTCTGGACCAGGGTGGAAAAGACCTGTTGGCGCTCGCTCTCGCTTGCCCGCAACCGATCCAGCATCCCGCTGAAACTTTCCTGCAACTGTCCGATCTCGTCATTCCTCGCCTCAGGTAGATCAACCGTCAGCGTCTGGGGGTCGAGTTCCGACATTGCCTCGGCAAGATTCTGAATCGGCCGCGTTATTGTCTGCCCGACAAAATAGAACAGGACCGTACCTGCAAGGAAAAAGATTGCCGTGAAGGATACGACCTTGACCCCCATCAGATAGAGCTCACGTTCAAGCGGCTTCATGGAGAAACCAACCCGGAGGCTCCCCCAGCTCTTGCCGTAGATGCGCAACGGCATGGCAATATCGAGAACATGCTCCTGCGATGCAGCATCGATGACGGTCCTGGATATGAATGAATCGCCAAACAGGGCTTGCCGGGTAAGATCATCCGTATAGATAAGACCATATTCCATGTAGCGGTTGTGGGCCAGCACCTTGCCCTTGTCGTCGGTCACAAAGGCGTACAGGGTCGGGAAATCCTTGTTCGCCACGATTTCTTCCACAAAATTGTCCAGAAGCCCGCCTTCGGCAATAACTCCCATTTCCTCGTAGACAAGGGCGTTGATAATCGGCGTTCTGAGCGAGATCGCCATGCTGCGGGCGTTGCTTACCAGGCGATCATACAATAGCCGTTTTTCGTTGCGCCATGCCCAGGTTCCCCAGATTATGGAGGAGATGGCCACGATCAGCGCCGCTGCCAGCACGAACTTCCCTTTTATCCCGGCAAGATAGCGCAACCTCATCGGTGACACCCGATACCGCACCCGGTGGGAATGTTACGGATCATACCGAAGATCATCCGGTAGTCATCGGAGTTCGCCTCCGCAAATCCGTATTTGAACTCGTCGTCCCAGGTGGCCATGATCTTTTTGTGTTCGGGATTGTTGCGGTCAAGCTTCAGCAGGGCCTGTTTTACGGCCTTGATGAACTCGGGGGAGGCCTCTTTTCTGACCACGAACGGGACAGAGGGAAGAGGGTCTGAATAGGCCAGAACCCTCAATCCGTAATTCATGTATTTTTTGGCGATCACATCCTTGACCGCACCGGCGTCGTATTGTCCCTTCAGAACGGCCTTGGCCACCGCGTCATGGTGTTTGAGGTTCGTGAACAAGGCCAGATCCTGGAGTTTGATGCCGCTGTTCCACAGCATGTAACGGGGGATAAGGTTTCCCGAGGTGGAGTGTGGAGAACCGAATACCAACGTCTTATCCTTGAGGTCCTTCAATGATTTTAACGGCGAATGGTTCGGCACAATTATGGCGGAGCGGTAATAGGGAACCCCGTCCTGATTGAGCGGTTTCAGTATCGGGATCGCGCCATAGAGTGTGCTGGCCTCGGTAAAGGTAACATCCCCCAGGGAGCTGATCTGGGTGACACCGTCCTTGAGATAGCGCACCGCCTCCGGGTAGTCGCGGCTGATCTTCAGCTCGAAGTGGTAGGGGGTGTTTTTGGTAAGGTAGTCCATGATCGGCTGGTAGCGCTTGTACATAACCACCGGGTTGTAACGGGGGATAACGCCAAAACGGATAACCGGTTTGCTCGGCTGCTCGGCAACTCCGGCTGAGACAGGAACCTGTAACAGCATCACCACAATCAGCAGAATATATAACGTGAGTATCCGGGCCATACTGTGATCCCTGTTCTTAGAATAAACAGGACTATATACCTTTATTGCTTAGTTGATAATCCATAAAAAAAGCCCCACTGCAATCAGCGGGGCTCCATCTGAAAGAATATTATACTTTTAGACCTTGAACCAGGACGCCATCTGTTCCAGTTCCCCGGCAAGTTGATTCAAATGAGCTGCCGAGCGGCTTATATTAGCGGCGGCGGCCTCGGCGTCTACTGTGATGGATGCAATCTTCTCGACACCATGTGACACCTGACCTGCAACCGCAGACTGCTCTTCTGCTGCCACGGCAATCTGATTAACCACCGTAACACTCTGACTGGATGCCTCTACAATAGCCTTCAGAGACTCGTTGGCTTCATGGGCCAGGGTGATCCCTTCGTTAACCTTCACGGTCCCCTGACGCATGGCGCCCACGGAACGTTCGGTGTCCTTCTGGATCTGGCCGATAGTTGAGGCGATCTCTTTGGTTGCGTCAGCAGTCTGCTGGGCAAGCCTGCGCACCTCATCCGCCACAACGGCAAATCCCATACCGGCTTCTCCGGCACGGGCAGCTTCAATGGCTGCATTCAGGGCCAGCAGGTTGGTCTGGTCGGCAATATCGTTGATGGTGCTGATGATATCGCCGATCTTGGTCGAACTTTCCCCCAACGCCTCAATGACCCCGGCGGCATCACGAACCGAGGCGGCAATCTGCTCCATTCCGGTAACGGTGCGTTCCACAACCTCACGGCCGGTTGTGGCCCGTTGTAATGCGTTTCCGGACTCTGTAGCGGCAGTATGAGCGTTGCGTGCGACATCATCAATGGTCTGCGCCATCTCGGTCATGGCTGAGGCTGCCTGGGTAGATTCGCTGGATTGTCTTGCAGCTCCGGTAGAGAGGTCGCCGGAGGCCCTTGCCAAATCCTGGGCGCCACTGTTAAGGTCGGTTATAGCCAAACGCAGGCTCTGAGTTATTTCTGCCAGTTTTGCCGTGGCAGCATTAAAATGTACCGCCAATGCCCCGAACTCGTCCTTACGCTTGTCGTCCAGCCGACCGGAAAAGTCACCACCACCAAAACGTTCCGCCATTTGTGACAATTCAGTGATCGGCTTGCTGATGGAACGCAATACCAGACCGCTCAGCAGCACGCCAATGATCAACACCGACAGCCCTAAAATAGATACGGTAGCGATATTGGTCCGAAAAACCTTGTTGACCGACTTGACCGCCTTTTCCTGCTCGGCCTGGGCACTGGTCATGCCCTTCTTCCCTTCTTCGCGCTGAGCCTGGAGCAGTTCCATCAGCTTTACACTCAAATCCGCAGACTGTTTCTTCACGGCCAGCAGATGTTCAATGGTCTCAGCCACCCCATACTTTGCCAGCAGCTGTCCCCTGACATCGTTCAGTGTACCGATAACAGCGGACACGGCAGCAGCACCGGCATCTTTGCCGCCCTTTTTTCCGTTCCCTTTTACCTGCAACGCTGCTGCCCTGTTAAAAGCCGCATTCATGGCCTCTTTGATGTCAGAAAGCTCCTTGGGGTTGGAAGCGGTAAAGATATCCCGGATCAGGCGGCTGATCTCGGAACCTTCGGCAATCAGTTGGCTGGAAACGCCCAGAATACTGCTGGCGCTGCCGGCACCCTGCAACGAAGCATCGAACCGGCTGTCTTCCTGAGCAAAATCTTCACCCGCCTTCTCAACTATATCTCCCATGACCACCGTCATCTGGGACATACGCTGATTGGTCTGGGCCAGGGTCTGGGCGAACTTCTTCCGCTTTTCCTCATCCGGTACGGCCAGCAGGCTGATCTTCTGAGGAATCAGACCATCGGCCCCGGTCACGCGTTCCTTGACATCAGTCACCCCTTCCAGCAGCGGCTTGGCAGCTGTCGGGTCGGCCTTGACCATTTCACTGCCGGCCAGCTTGCGGATGGAAGCGTTGAACTTGCTGGTGGCAATGGTGACCCCGGTTCTGCTGTCGGCCGCCGCAACCTCCAGCACCGTCTGTTTTACCTCGTTGAGGGCATTACCGGCATTCTGGACATCACGCAGTTTCTTGGTGATCCTCTTTACCCCCTGGTTGGAAGCGGAAAGCTGGGTCATGGAACCGGATTGTGATTTTCGCATGGAACTGTCCAATGAGCGGAGCTTCTGGGCAATCTGCTGCAGCTTCCCCTTCATGACCTGATCGGCTGCCCGCCCTGCTTCCTCAGCTTTCAGGCGCGAATCAGTGACCGCGATCATCTCCTTGGTGATTGTAGCAAGCTGCTCCACACCAGCAGAGCTATTCGAACCGGTAAATGAAGCCAACTCTTTGGCCTTTGAAGCCACGGTCTCCATTGATTTGTCAACCTCGCCCTTGACTGTGGTAAATTCTGCCATGGTCTGGACAACGGAAAGCTTCATCAAGCCGGAGGTATGTTCCTGTATGGCACGCTGCAGCTCGATGGTCTGTAACTGGTAAGGAGTTGACCGCTCCGTGAGGATATTGAGCTTGCCTTTAACAACCGTCATACCGATCAGGCTGGAGCCGCCGATTGCCAGGATACCGACAACCGTGACCGCCATGATCAGGTAGAGTTTGCTTTTGATCGTCATGAGAACTCCAGTGGATATCAATCTGAGTTATGGGCGAACAAACGACAAAAAAACGGGGCGCCGCATTGCGTACGCCCCATCATTCAAATCAAATTAATCCTTGATGTATTTCTTGCCTTCGCCTCTGAAAAAATCGAGGATCTTTTGCACGGCAGGTGAAGGATCACCCTTGGTGATCAGCATCAGCGGCCGGCTGATGTTGGGTGTTTCCACGATCTTTACCTTCTCCTTGTTACCCGGCAGATTGATAAAGCCCATACTGACCGCGCCGATCCCTTCCGGGAACTGTCCGACATCTTCAATCTCCTTGCGGGTGGTCTCAACCTCAAGTGCCCCTGGAACATACTTGGTCCCGTCCATGATGACCTTCTGGAACACCTTGCGGGTTGCGGAACCAAGGTGCGAGGTAACAACGATGACCGGCAGGTCAGGACCGCCGACCTTGTTCCAGTTGTCTATAGTGCCGTTGTGCAGACCCTTGAGCTGTTCCTTGTCCAGCTTGGAGACAGGGTTGGAGGGATTGACGATGACCTTGATAACGTCGTCAGTGATAACGTGCGGCTTGAGGTCGCCGGTGGCGGCCTTGCCGGAGGCATCCTTCATGCTGGCGATTGCGTCTGCCAACTCTTCAGAAGCCATGCCGGCATCGCACTTGCCGCCGACCAGATCTTCCAGGCCGTTTCCTGTGCCGTTACCGACCAGCACCAATTCAACGCCGGTGGCTTTTTTGAGGGCATCCTTGCCCGGCTCCATGATGCGCTTTTGGACGGTGGTTGAACCATGAAGACGAACCGTTTCAGCACCGGCGATCACCGGGAACAACATGCTTGCGGCCAGCAGTGTACAGAGAATCCGTTTCATTCGTACTACCTCCTTTGGTGTTGGGTTACAAAGAATTAAAAGAGCAAGAACCACTTGAAATAAGTGTTGATTTTAAACAGATATAAACACAGTGTCAATTACGGCAACAATTCATTTATTAATTATAATCTAGTTCCAAGAAACTCTTATCTATTCGGGCCAAACCAACAAAAACTTGTAGTTCTGCAATACGACCAGCCCAGGCAAAAAAGAGGCCGGCAGTGAATGCCGGCCGATAACATGAAGGAAGTACGTTTGCTGCATGAAACATGATTCAGGGCTGTTACATCAGCAGCCTTGCATTTCGCTTACCTTGTCAACCTTGACGTTCTCACCAGCCTTCAGTTCTGCAGCCTTTTTGGATTTGATTGTAATAGTTTTGCCTTCCATGGCGGTGATCTTGCCGGCCTTGCCGTTTATCTTGACACTGCCGCCTTTCTTCAGTTTTGCAGTATCTGACATCTCGACAACAATCTTGTCATCGCTGACGGACTTTACCTTGCCTTCAGCTGCAAAAGCGGCTGTGGTGGCAAACAGGGTAAGGGTTAAAAACAGTGCTGTTTTTTTCATGCGGGTATTCTCCTTTTGTAAATGATGTTCGTTGTTAGTCAGGAATCGGCTTGGCATTCCAATTGACGCGCATGCCGGATTTCTTCTCGGGCGCCTTTTCAGCAGCTTTGACATCCGGCTGTGGCTGTTTTTGCACCTGTACCTGGGTTGCCGGCGTCGGCACATCGTCTTGAATATTAGACTGTTGTTGTGGAGCCGAGCCGCCGACAAACTGCCATGAGTTGATCCCCTGGCTCGGTTCATCCAGCACCACAGTCTGGGTCTTGCCGGAACGGTAGGTTATTACCAGCGAATCGGCTTGGCAGATGCCGGAGGCGAACAGAATCAAGACCATGGCGGATAGAACAGATACTCGGTTCATATGGAGACTCCTTGTACGGGATGGGCTGCCGGATTTCCCCGGCAGCCGAAGATATCCCCTAGAATACCACCTGCAGCATCATACGGAAAGTGTCAAATGACTTGATGTTTGCGGTATAACCGGAGGTTGTCGGTGATGTACCGATTACGCCTGCCACAGGATAATTAATAGCCTGGTTGAAATCGGTCTTCAGGTACTCTCCCGTCAGACGGATCCTGTTGTCGCCGGATACATAGTAGTTGATACCGCCGCCGTACTGATTGAGGATCTGTTCGTTTTTACCCATGAGATGGGCGAATTCCCAGTACTCATAAAGGGCATAAGGCTGAATCTTTCCAGCCTTGCCGATGGTAAACGGCAGGATATAAGCCATTTTACCGTAACCGCCTTCTTTTTGGCCGTTCATACCCGCTGATATCGACAACCTGTCGCCGGTCGAGTTGGTTTTCCAGGCATCTTCAAAATCGGTCTTCAGATACTGCCCGGTAACGGTAACAACCCCGACAGGCAGCTCGTGTTCGAACATCAGGTCAAGCGCATAGGCGGTGTAGTCGACCGTATCTTTCGGCTTGCCAGGGGTGATTACCGAACCGAATGCATTCATACTAGGGCTTGGCGCACCAGTGTTCGAAGTGTATTTGTATGCTGCGTCCGGCTGATAGGCCATACCGAAGCCGATGTTGAGAACGTTCTTCTCACCGAAGTAGGTGCCCTGATAACCGGAGCCACCCTCTGAATCCAGAAAGTCATAGGTGATTCGGCCGACGTATTCCAGCATGGTCTTGGGTGCATTTGAGCTGATAAACGTCTGACCCGGGGCTGTTCCGCCTCCTGCCGGGGTCGGCAAAGGACTTTGTACTGCTGAAGAACCCTCACGGCCTTGGAAAATACCGGCAAAATAGGTCAGGCGGTCATCAAAGAAACGTCCATAGGCCACACCGCCCAGGTCACGGCTGAACTTGGCCGGTGAGTTGCCATAGGCGCTGTAGGCAAACATCGACCGATCCTGGGAAAGGGGGGCAAAGCAGTCATCCAGGTTGGCACGGGTAAGGGGGATCTTGGTGAGACCGACCTTCAGGTTGAAAGCCGGGTCCAGGTTGGCGATGGCATAGGCATCGATAACCCGAATATCCCGGTCATTCCAGTCGTTATCCTGAGCAGACAACCCGTATAAAAACGGCATCTTGGTTGTTCCGGTATTGCCGCAGGTCTGGATCTTGTAGCCCCAGGTTTCGTCAAGCATCCCGGTCATTCCGATACGGTTACGCATGAAGTGAATATCTGTACGGCTATCGTCTCCCTTGATACCTCCACCCTTGCTGGTGTTTTCCACAAAAATCTGCCCTTTCAGGTCAACCTGCAGAAAGCCGCCATCCTCACCGAACTCGATACGCGGTCCAGCTTGTGCCTGGGTTGCCAGACAGATGCCCAGCAGCAGAGCCAGACTTGAAGCAACTGCTTTGCTACCGTGAGAAAATCCTGGTTTTTTCAGCATGCCAATTCTCCTTTTGTCGGGATACCATCCCGAACGCACAAGGGTATTAATAAATCTGACGGTATATGTACCGGTTTTAGTGCAAAAGAAAATTGAATGTTTGTTATGGTCAAATAACAATTTGTAATAGTAGCATACTGATATATATGGCTATTTACATTGGTTCAGTTCAAATCAGGATAAAAAGAGGCCGGCAGTGATGCCGGCCCATAACATGAAGGAGGTACGGGTGTTACATGAACCACTGAAAAAAGGCATCAAATGATACTGTTTAAATCAGTATCCCTTTAAAATTACATATTTTATCAGTAGTGTCCCAACGTTTAGTTGAATAAAAACAGTTGGTTGTTATTAGCGTCTGTTTCTCTTCTGTAATCCGAATCTGTAAGTGCCTGCAATAAGGGCATTCGCTCAAAGATTGTGACGCTCAGCACCTGTAAAATT
>JBGSQD010000297.1:0-16448 GCA_041738275.1 Geobacterales bacterium | reverse complement strand
TCGTGACGCGCAACATGGGATATAACCTCAGTCAGGTATGAATGGTACGAAAACAAAAACCCTCATGGTAATTACCATGAGGGTTTTTGTTTTCGTACCATTCATACCTGACTGAGGTTATATCCCATGTTGCGCGTCACGATCGATAAAGAAGACCGTATCATCCTGCCGCCTGAGGCCCTGAAGGCCCTTGGTGCGCGCTCTGGTGATCCCCTCGAACTTGAGATTGCCGAGGGGAAGATCGTTGTCACCCCTGTGCGCCAGGCAACGGTCGGCCTTAAGGAAAACATCGCCCGTAAAAACCTGCAAACCCAGATGCAGTACATTAAGGGTGTTGGTCCCAAACTCTCTGAACTGCTTGCCAAACGTGGTGTGAAAAACGTTGAGGACGCACTGTATCTGCTACCGCATCGTTATGAGGATCGCCGCGAGCTGCGCCCAATCGCCGGGCTCCGTCCAGGCTTTACGGAGGTCTTTACCGGCCGGGTTGTGTCGGCGGAGATGATGTCCACCAAGGGGGGGCGGCGTTTTTTCGAAGTGGTGGTGGCTGACGACAGCGCCAGTGTTGTTCTCAAGTGGTTCAACTGCAATCCAACCTTCATGAAACGAATCTGGAAGTCAGGCAGAACCGGAGTGTACACCGGCGAGGTGGCCCAGTTCGGCTATCAGCGCGAGGTTCATCATCCGGATGTGGAGTGGCTGGCTGAGGGACAGGATGTGCATGAGGTTCTGGCCGCAGACCCGGTTAACTTCGGCCGGATCGTACCGGTATATCCCTTGACGGAGGGGTTGAGTCAGAAGGTCATGCGCACGGTGATGCGGGAGATTATGGATGGCTTCCTTCCCTGTGTTCAGGAGCTGCTTCCCTCTGCCCTCGTTGAGTCGATGCGACTGCCGGGCCTGCGGCAGTCTTTGCGTGAGATTCACATGCCCTCCCTGGATGTAACACTTGAGGATTTGAACGAAGGGCGGACTGCGTCTCACCGGGCCATTGCCTTTGACGAATTCTTTTTCTGGGAATTAGGGCTGGCCCTGAAAAAGCGTGGTGTGATGCTGGAGGATGGCATTTCATTCCAGGTGACCCACCGCTATACCAAACCCCTGGCCAGGCTGCTCCCCTTTGAATTGACGGCGGCCCAGCGGCGCGTGCTCTCCGAGATCAAGAACGATATGATGGCGCCCCATCCCATGCACAGACTGGTGCAGGGTGATGTGGGCAGCGGCAAGACACTGGTGGCTCTGATGGCGGCTTTGGTAGCCGTGGAGAATGGTTATCAGGTGGCCATCATGGCGCCGACGGAGATTCTGGCAGAGCAGCATTGGCACACCATCCACCGGTGGTGTGCGGAGCTGGGCATCTCTACGGTTCTGATGACTGCCGGCATGAAGGGAAAGCAAAAGGCGGAAAGTCTGGCAAAAATAGCCGACGGCAGCGCCCAGATTGTGATCGGTACCCATGCGGTCATTCAGGAAAAGGTCGAGTTTGCACGTCTGGGGCTTGGTATTATTGACGAACAGCACCGTTTTGGGGTTCTGCAGCGCGGCATCCTGAAAAAGAAGGGGTGCGATCCGGATATCCTGGTGATGACCGCCACCCCCATTCCCCGCACACTGGCAATGACGCTGTTCGGCGATCTGTCCCTGTCGGTCATCGATGCCTTGCCTCCGGGGCGGACTCCGGTGGAAACCCGTATTTTCTTCGAATCCCGCCGATCTCAGGCCTATGACATAATCAGGGCTGAGATTGCCAAGGGACACCAGGCCTATGTCATCTACCCGCTGGTGGAGGAAACGGAAAAATCCGATCTGAAGGCTGCCACCCAGATGGCCGAACATCTGGAGAAGGAGATCTTCCCTGAACTGCGCATCGGGCTGCTGCACGGCAGGCTGAGCCCGGAGGAGAAAGAGACGGTTATGGGCTCCTTCAAGGCCTGCCAGTTGGATATCCTGGTTGCCACCACGGTGATCGAGGTGGGGATCGACATACCCAATGCCACGGTCATGGTCATAGAACATGCCGAGCGCTTCGGACTTTCCCAGCTTCACCAGCTGCGAGGCAGGGTGGGGCGGGGTGTCGCCAAATCCCGTTGTATCCTGCTGACGCCGGGCAGGCTTTCCGAGGATGGTGAAAAACGGCTCAAGGTTATGGAGGCCACCAACGATGGTTTTCGCATCGCAGAGGCCGACCTTGAGATTCGCGGTCCCGGCGATTTCCTCGGTACCCGCCAATCCGGCATGCCTGATTTCAGGGTTGCCAATATTCTCCGGGACGCAGGCATCCTGGAACAGGCACGCAGGAGTGCATTTGACCTGTTGGAGAATGATCCGGAACTTTCAGCTCCCGCCAGTGTTCCCTTGCGGGAAGAACTGCTGCGTCGCTGGGGTCAGCGGCTGGAACTGGGCGGGATCGCCTGATTGGAAAGCAGCATAAATCTCATCAGGTTTGACAATTATATGATTATCCCGTAAATTCCTCACTGATTCCAGAATCAAAGTTCATTCATTTACCGGATTCCATGCAGATACTTCGTAATCCCGAATTTTCAAAACCTTGCATCAACAATTCTGTTGTCACCATTGGTAACTTCGATGGCGTTCATCTCGGACACCGTGAGATCTTTCGCCGCATGAAGGGCGTGGCTGACGCAAACGGATATACCACTGTTGTTGTAACCTTTGAACCCCACCCATTGGCAGTTGTTGCTCCGGATAACGTTCCTCCCCTGATTACAACGGTTGAACAAAAGGCAGCCCTCATAGCTGAAGAGGGCATCGATTGTCTGGCGGTAATAGAGTTCACACCGGAATTTTCCCGAATCACGGCAGAGTCCTTTGTGCGCGATGTTCTCTGCAGGTCTCTCGGTATGCGCCACATAATTATCGGCCACGATTATGCGTTCGGCAAGGATCGCCAGGGGAATTACGAGACCTTGGCCCGGCTCGGCGCAGAATGCGGATTCTCTCTACAGGATATCGATCCGGTCGGCGAGGGTGACACCATATTCAGCAGCAGTCTTGCCCGCCGCCTGATCAACAACGGAGAGTTGCCGGCAACCACTGCCATTCTCGGGAGATACTACGCGATTTCAGGGCAGGTGATACATGGTCGCCAGATCGGCTCCAATCTCGGGTTCCCCACAGCCAATATATCAACACGCAACGAACTTATTCCCCAGGATGGCGTATATGCGGTCATGGTGGCTGTTGATGACAAGCTCCTGCAAGGCGCCTGCAGTATCGGGACAAATCCGACCTTTGGTGACGGTGAACGGACCATCGAGGTTTTTCTGCTGGACTTTTCCGGGCAGCTTTATGGTCGAGAAATAGCGATCTGCTTTGTAAAGCGTCTGCGCGAGGTGCGAAAGTTTTCCGATGTGGAGAAGCTGATTCGAACGATTGAAGGCGACATCATCATGACCAGGGAGATCCTGTCTACCGTCAATCACGGCTTGATCAAGCCTTTGTTGGGCTTGGTGCCTTTCGGATCATGATGTGAACAAGTCCTTTGATTTTAAATTCTGGCTGGGGATCGGTATCAGTATATTCTTCATGGGTCTGTTACTCAGGAAGATCGATTTCCAGAAGTTGGCTGCGGCGATGCAGACGATGGATTATCGTTTCCTTGTTCCGGTTGTGCTGTTCACGTTTGCCAGTTATTTTCTTCGGGCAGTGCGCTGGAAGTTCCTGCTCATATCCGAAAAAAACATATCGCTGAAATCACTTTATCCAGCCACCATTATCGGCTATATGGCCAACAACCTGCTCCCGGCCCGGTTGGGTGAATTCGTGCGTGCCTATGTTCTGGCACAACGAGAAGGTCTGGAAACCCCTGCGGTATTTGCCTCTCTGGTAATAGACCGTCTTTTTGACGGCTTCACGGTTATACTTATGCTGCTTGTAACCCTGTTTGCCCTGCGCCTTCCTCAAGGGATGGCAGATGCCGAGACGGCACTCAAGGTTGGCGGCATGGTAACCTTTCTGCTTTACTGCGCCGTGATCGTTTTTCTGTTTCTGCTCAAGCGTCAAACCATGAAAACCCTGGCATTCGTAAAGTTGATGCTCAAGCCTTTTCCGCTGCGGTTTTCCGATCGCCTCATCCCGCTTCTCGGATCATTTATTGCCGGAATCAGGATGTCTTCCCGTGGCGGGCATATCGCGGCCCTTTTGATAACTTCGGTGTTGATCTGGACCTTTGCGGTCCTGCCGGTGGATATGATTCTGCAGGCATTCGGCATCCACCTGCCCATTACCGCCTCGATGTTCATCATGGTTCTGCTGGTGTTCGCCGTGATGGTGCCAGCCTCGCCCGGTTTTATCGGTACATACCATTATGCCTGTTTCAAGGGGCTTTCTGCCTTCGGTATTGCCGAGTCTACTTCCATCAGTATTGCCTTGGTCATCCATGGTTCGGCATTCTTTCCGGTCATCATCGCCGGTTTTTATCACCTCTGGAGCGAGAAGCTATCGCTTAGTGCAGTCAGAAAGGCTGGTAACATCACATGAAGAATCCCTTGTCCGGTTCAACCCTGCTTCAGCCTTTCAGAAGCGTGAACACGTTTGCCATCCTTGCCTTTACCATCCCGTTTGCGGTGTACATGGCAACACTCGCCCCTTCAGTAACCTTTTTCGACAGCGGCGAGTTCATTACTGCGGCCTCGTCGCTCGGTTCCGCCCATTCGCCCGGGTATCCGCTTTTTCTGATGTTTGCAAAACCATTTGCCTTGTTGCCGTTTGGCAGCATAGCCTTTCGGATCAATATGGCTACGGCGTTTTCCTCCTCAATGGCCTGTCTGGGTGTTTACCTGCTTACTGTGTACCTGCTTCGTGAACAGCGCTTGGTGGATGACGAGCGCTTTGCCGCCTTTGCAATCAAGGCGGCAGGGTTGGCTGCAGCGCTAGCCTTCAGCGTTACTCCCCGGCTCTGGCTTCAGTCCAACCATGACAAGCCCTATCCGCTCCTGGCATTCATCACAGCCATGATTTTATATCTGTTGCTGAGATGGCGGGAACAGTACAGAGATGGTCAGGAATGCCCTGCATACGTGTATGCGTGTACCTTCATGGCCGGGCTTGCCATGGCAATCCACCAAACAGTAGTACTTTTGCTGCCGGCATGGGGATCGCTTATCATTCTTGCCGATTGGCGTATGATCACCAGGGTCAAGGAGCTTGTCCTGGCAACCGCTTTTGCAATGCTCGGCTTCTCCGTACATCTGTATCTGCCGCTCAGGGCCACCCGGAATCCGATCCTTAATTGGGGCGACCCCAAGACCTATGAGCAGTTCATGTGGCATTTTCTGCGCAGGGGCTACCCGAATGAGCCGCATTCCCGCGACGCATCTCTGCTTTGGGCCCAGATCAAGGCATTTAACATACCCAACGAATTTACCTGGCTGGGGGTGGTCTTGGTTATACTTGCTCTGGTCCACTTGTGGAAACAGCAGCGGGATCTGGTAATTGTCTACCTGACAGCCATTTTGACGTTTCTGCTGGTTATTGTCGGATATTTTAATACTCCTTTTGATCTGATCTTTCTGACCGAGGAGTTTTTTACCCCACTCTACCTGATAACCGCTGTGCTGATAGGTATTGGTCTGTTTCATCTTTTGTCAATTGCGGTAAAGAATGCCCGATTGCCGATGAATTTCGGCGCCAAGATATATGGTCTGGTCGCAGTCATGTTTTTTTCGCTGCCCATATCCCTGTGTGCCATGAACTATTATGAAAACGATCAGCACAACAACTATATTGCCTTTGATTATGCCACAAATTCCCTGCGATCATTGCCGCAGAATGCCGTCATGTTTACCTGGGGCGACAGCGGGGCCTTTCCACTCTGGTACCTGCAAGGCGTAGAACGGATGCGCGAAGATCTGGACCTTCCCCATACCCCTCACATTGTCTTTGACTGGTATCTGGATTCCATGCCGCGGCTCTTTAACGACAGCAACCTGAGGAAATTCGATATGCAGTCCTCCGGTCCCGAGGCAAGCCTGCGCATGGCCATTACGGATACTATCGACCAACGGCCAACCTTTATAGATTTTTCAACACGTTACTCCGTAGTATTTAATGAATTTATCCCTGTCCAGAAGGGAATTGTGTATCGCATTCGGCGCATCAGCGAACCAGGAGGACTTCCTGACCTTTCTGTCTGGGATAACTACAATAATCGGGGTATTCTGGATAAAATATCATTCCTGGATCTGGATACCGGCAAGGCTATCATGATATACGCCAACAGCTATCTGGAGGCAGGCGAGTTTCTTATGAGCATTGGTCGACAGCAATACGGGATACCGATGATCAAAAAAGCAGAACAGATCTCTCCGGAAATGAAGACAGCCGTGCAGCAGCTTCTCATGCGCTATGGTGTGCAGCAGTAATTTCTGCGGTTTTTCAGTGATTGGTTTGGTAACGCACTTATCCTGTTTATAAGGGCCATGGGAATTTGCTCCTAACAGCTTGACAACAGCTGTTGGTCCGCATAATATCACGTAGATAGTGCATTTGGGGGTGGTATGCAGTCAAGCAGGCTGGGAGATATCCTGGTTAAAAACAATTTGATTACTCAAGAGCAGCTTGCCAAGGCGCTAGAAGAGCAAAAACTCTCCGGCGGACAGCTTCGTCTGGGTACTATCCTTGTCAAGCAGAACATAATTAAAGAACCTGACCTCACCTCTTTTCTCTCAAAACAGTACGGTGTTCCCACAATCAGCCTTGCCGACTATGATATCGATCCAGCTATCACCAAGATCATTCCAGCGGAAGTTGTCCAGAAATATCAGCTTATTCCGGTGAATCGAGCCGGTGCAACCTTGATTGTCGCGGTGAGCGATCCTTCGAACCTGTTCGCCATTGAAGACATCAAGTTCATGACCAATTACAACGTAGAAATGGTCGTTGCCTCGGAGAGCGACATCAAGGCCGCCATTGATAAACACTACGATCAGTCGGCTTCCCTGGCTGATGTAATGGGTGATCTGGATGTTGAAGATTTAGAAGTCGTTGGTGATGCTGAAGAGATCGATGTCAGCTCTCTGGAGCGGGCCACTGAAGATGCGCCGGTTGTTAAGATGGTAAACGCTATTCTGCAGGATGCCATCAAGAAGAAGGCCAGCGACATTCATATAGAACCCTACGAGAAGCTGTTTCGCGTGCGCTATCGCATAGACGGCATTTTGTACGAAATGATGAAACCGCCACTCAAGCTGAAAAATGCCATAACCTCCAGGATCAAGATCATGGCGGAACTCGACATCGCCGAACGCCGTCTTCCCCAGGACGGACGCATTAAAATTAAGTTGGGTGGCGGCAAGGACATGGATTTCCGTGTCTCGGTGCTGCCGACGCTGTTCGGTGAAAAAATATGCCTGCGGCTTCTGGATAAGGGCAATCTGCAAACAGACCTGACCAAGCTGGGGTACGAGCCGGAAGCGCTGGCGCATTTCCAGCATGAGATCCATAAACCATTCGGCATGGTGCTTGTTACCGGTCCCACCGGCAGCGGCAAGACGGTTTCCCTGTATTCGGCTATTGCCGAGTTGAATAAGGTTTCGGAAAACATATCCACTGCCGAGGATCCTGTTGAATTCAACTTCGCCGGCATCAATCAGGTGCAGATGCACGAGGATATCGGCCTGAATTTTGCCGCTGCCCTGCGCTCGTTCCTGCGCCAGGATCCGGATATAATCATGATTGGAGAAATCCGTGACTTCGAGACGGCCGAAATTGCCGTCAAGGCAGCCCTGACAGGCCACATGGTGCTCTCCACGCTTCATACCAACGATGCCCCGGCAACCATCAACCGTCTGCTCAATATGGGTATTGAGCCTTTCCTGGTGGCATCGGCGGTCAACCTGATTACTGCACAACGTCTGGCACGCCGCGTCTGCGGCGAATGCAAAGAACAAGAGGACATTCCTGTCCAGGCCCTGATAGATGCCGGTGTTTCACCTGACGATGCCCCTTCCTATGTCTGTTACCGGGGTAAGGGGTGTGGAATCTGCAATGGCACCGGCTACAAGGGCAGGGTTGGATTTTATCAGGTCATGCCGATGCTGGAGGAGATCCGGGAACTCATCCTGAATGGCGCAAATACTGCTGAAATTAAACGAGAGTCCATGCGTCTGGGCATTAAAACCATGCGCCAATCAGGGCTTACCAAGCTGAAGGAGGGGGTCACCTCCTTTGAAGAGGTCCTGCGGGTTACAATCTCAGACGATTAGTAAGGAGAAACAGATCAATGGTAAATCTCCATCAGCTTTTGAAAATTCTTGTGGAAGCAAACGGCTCAGACCTTCACATTACTACCAATTCACCTCCTCAGATTCGAGTGGATGGCAAGCTGACGCCAATGGATTTTCCACCTTTAAATCAGGTTGAAACCAAGCAGCTTTGTTATAGCGTTCTCACCGAAGCCCAAAAACACAAATTTGAGGAGGAAAACGAGCTTGATCTTTCCTTTGGCGTCAAGGGACTTTCTCGTTTCAGGGGCAATGTGTTTATTCAGCGAGGAGCCGTTGCCGGGGTTTTCCGGGTTATTCCGTACAAAATACTTACTTTTGAAGAACTTGGACTCCCGCCAATCGTTCTTGAGCTGTGCGCAAAGCCGCGCGGCCTGATTCTTGTAACAGGTCCTACAGGCAGCGGAAAATCCACCACCCTTGCCTCAATGATCGACTACATAAATATCAACCGTCGCGAACATATTGTCACCATTGAGGATCCAATCGAATATCTGCATCCCCACAAAGGTTGCCTGGTCAACCAGCGGGAAGTGGGTGCCGATACGAAAGGATTCAAGAACGCACTTAAATATGTCCTGCGGCAGGATCCGGACGTCGTCCTGGTGGGCGAGTTGCGTGACCTGGAAACCATTGAAGCGGCTCTGACCCTTTCAGAGACCGGCCACCTCTGCCTCGCAACTTTGCACACCAACTCCTGTGTGCAAACGATTAACCGTATTGTGGATGTTTTCCCTCCTTATCAGCAGACGCAGATAAGGGCTCAGCTTTCTTTTGTTCTGGAAGGTGTCATGTCGCAGAACCTGATTCCCAAGATGAACTCCAAGGGTAGGGCGTTGTCGCTGGAGATCATGGTGCCTAATGCCGCTATCCGCAATCTGATACGTGAAGACAAGGTCCATCAGATTTATTCACAGATGCAGGTCGGCCAGGAAAAATTCGGCATGCAGACCATGAACCAGTCGCTGTTTACATTGTTCCACAAACGCTTCATATCGCTGGAAGAGGCGCTGGGAAGGTCTCAAGATCCTGATGAATTGAAACAGATGATAAATAATCCGGCTTCCATGCAACGAAGGGCGGCTGGACGTTGATCTGAAAATAGACATCATTTTACCGTAAATATCCAGTTTCTCAATATCAGACCGGAAGATGCTTTCCGTATATAGTGGTTAGGTTAAGGAGAACACAATGGCAAAATTCAATTGGGAAGCCCGGACTAAAACTGGTGGCGCTCAAAAGGGTGTTATGGAGGCCGCAACTATTGATGTGGTCGAAGCCCAGCTCAAAAAGTTCGGTTTTACGGGCATTACCATAAAAGAGGTCTCCAAGGGATTTGAATTCAAACTTCCTAAATTTGGCGGCGGCAAGATTGAAACCAAGGATCTGGTTATCTTTACGCGCCAGTTTGCCACCATGATCGACTACGGCCTGCCCCTTGTCCAGTGTCTTGAGATCCTGGCCAGCCAGCAGGAGAATAAGGCCTTTCAGGTCATCCTTTATAAGGTCAAGGAGAGTGTGGAGAGCGGCTCTACCTTTGCCGATGCTCTTGGCAAGCATCCCAAGGCCTTTGATCAACTCTATGTCAACCTGGTGGCTGCCGGTGAAATCGGCGGTATTCTCGACACAATCCTGCAGCGTTTGGCTGCATATATTGAAAAGGCCCAGAAACTGAAAAAACAGATCAAGGGCGCCATGGTCTATCCGATTACCATCATGTCAATAGCTGTCGTTGTTGTAGGCGTAATCCTTGTTTTCGTTATCCCGACCTTTGCCAAGATGTTTGCCGATTTCGGTGGTGATTTGCCTATGCCAACCAAGGTAGTCATCGCGCTCAGCAATTTTCTGGCAAAGTACATCATCGTTCTTATTGCCGGTTTTTATGGAATTATTTGGGCCATAAAAAAATACTACTCAACCCCAAGCGGTCAGAAAAATATCGATCGGATGGCGCTTAAGGCCCCGGTTGCCGGGCCTTTGATCCGAAAGGTTGCGGTAGCCAAGTTTACCCGGACGCTCGGAACTATGGTAAGTTCCGGCGTACCCATCATGGACGGCCTGGAGATCGTTGCCAAGACTGCCGGCAACAAGATTGTTGAAGAGGCTATATATGGTGTGCGTCAAGCCATTTCAGAGGGTAAAACCATGGCTGAGCCTTTGGCGGCATGTGGCGTTTTCCCTCCCATGGTTGTTCAGATGATCTCCGTTGGTGAGGCTACCGGGGCCATGGATGCCATGCTGAACAAAATCGCGGATTTTTATGATGATGAGGTAGATGATGCCGTTGCTAACATGACCGCCATGATGGAGCCGCTGCTGATGGTCTTTCTGGGTACCACTGTCGGTGGTCTCGTTGTTGCCATGTACCTGCCGATCTTCAAGCTGGCGGGGGCTGTCGGCGGATAGGCATGGGGTCTGAACGTAGACTCAGGATCTTTATCTATGCCAGGATAGTTGTCTCTTTTCTTTTCCTGGCTTCAACCGTTTTGATGAGTTATAAGGATCCTGCTGCGGCCGAAGACCAGTTCCAAACAGGATTGGTCAGGCTGATGGCCTTTTCGTTCATCTTCTCGGCCATTTCACACTTTGCGCTAAAACTCCCCAAATACCGTTTTTTCGTTACCTACCTCCAGACAATCTGGGATCTCCTCTTTGTAACCGTGTTGCTTCTGTTTACCGGTGGCATACTTAGTCCGTATTCTTTTCTGTATCTACTTTCCATCATGAATGCCGGCGTTCTGCTGGGGCGCAAAGAAGCGATCTATACGGCCTCCTTATGCGGCATTCTCTATGGCGCCATCGTTGATTTCCATTATTTCGGGATGCTTTCCGGAATCGGCCTGGACCAGGCTTCTGCCCTGCAGATGGGGGCTGCCCATGTTTTTTATACGATTTTCCTTAATCTGATCGGCTTCTATCTCACTGCTTTCATTACCGGATATCTTTACGAAAGAGCCCGTGAAAGTGAAGATGCATTAAGGGATAAAACTGTAGATTACGAGGAACTGCATCGGTTGAGTATGACCATTGTTTCAAACGTGGAGAGCGGTCTGCTGACCATAACACCAACCGGGAATATCCGGGTCTTCAACCGCTACGCAGAAGAGTTGACCGGGATATGTCAGGCAGATGTCTATGATACTCCTCTTAACAAGGTGTTTCCTGCCATTGCCGGAGAAATATTTAACCGGAACAATGATCCAGCCAAGGAATTCATCTATATTGCAACCAACGGTGATACCTTGATTCTTGGGTATAACGCTGTGCCTTTTACCGACGTAAATGGCGAACCAGCAGGTGTCATCATCAACTTCAAGGATCTGACATCCATAAAAAAGATGGAATCTGCCCTTAAAAAGGCTGACCGCCTGGCCGTACTAGGTGAAATTTCTGCACGCATGGCGCATGAAATCCGCAACCCCCTGGCTGCCATGAGCGGTTCTGTTCAGCTTCTTTCCGAACAGGGTTCGATCGCTGATAATGATCGTCGCCTGTTGACAATAGTATTACGCGAGGCTGACAGGCTCAATACCCTTATCACCGACTTTCTGGCGTATGCCCGCCCCACAACTCCGCACAAGGAACGAATCGAGTTACGCAATTTTTTTGAAGATATGACTCTGCTGCTTGCTGCTGACAAACGATTCAAACAGGTTTCGATCAGCAATCTTGTTCCAGCGCACTTGACTATCCAGGCAGATGTCAATCAATTGAAACAGGTTATGATTAACCTGCTGCATAATGCAGCCGATGCCATGCCTAACGGCGGCAAAGTAGAGTTGGAAGCCGGATATCAACTGAATGGCGCCGAGGGATTTAAGAAGTCTCCGGTTTCCGTCATCACCGTGTCCGACAATGGGGTCGGAATTGCACCAGGAACTGCTGCGCATCTTTTTGAACCATTCTGGACCACCAAACCTGACGGTACCGGCTTGGGACTGGCCATAATCTACCGAATCATTGAAGCCCATGGCGGTACCGTCTCGTCTGAATCGCTCCCCGAGGGTGGCTGCCGCTTCACGATCATGCTCCCGGTGTGATCATGAACATCCCTTTTTCATACAGTTTCCGCAATCTTTTAACCAGACGCATGACTACTTTTCTGACTGCATCCGGTATGGCAATGGTCGTGTTTGTGTTTGCTTCTATTCTGATGTTGTCGGCGGGATTGGAAAAAACGCTTGTTGAAACAGGATCTGACGATAATGTTATTGTAACCCGCAAGGCAGCCAATTCCGAGGTTCAGAGCGGTGTGGAGCGCCAGCAGGCTGCTATCGTTGAAAGCATCCCGTACATCGCAAGCGGAAGCGACGGGCTGCCGCTTTTGTCAAAAGAACTGGTTGTTCTGATCAGTCTTGCCAAGCGTGGCAGCGACAAGCCTGCCAATGTTGTTATACGTGGTATAAATTCAGCATCGCTTGCACTCAGACCTCAGGTGCAGCTGATCGAAGGTCGTATGCCGCGACCGGGTTCAGCGGAAATCATGGCGGGCTCCAGTATCGCACAGCGCTTCAAGGGTGGAGGGATAGGTGAAACGCTTCGTTTCGGCATGCGTAATTGGACCGTGGTCGGGGTGTTTGATGCCGGAGCAACCGGCTTCAGCTCAGAAATATGGGGGGATGCCATCCAGCTGATGCAGGCCTTCAGGCGGCCGGTCTACTCATCAGTCACTTTCAGATTGCGTAACGCGGATGACTTTCCAATCGTCAAAGAAAAATTGGATAATGATCCTCGCCTTACGCTGGATGTGCGACGGGAAACCCAATACTACCGGGACCAGTCCGAGGCCATGGCCAAGTTTCTGCGAATTTTGTGGTTGTCGCTGACGGTGATCTTCTCGCTGGGCGCCATCATTGGTGCCATGATCACCATGTATGCCGCTGTTGCCAACCGGGTAAGGGAAATCGGCACCTTGCGCGCGCTCGGTTTTCAAAGCATCAGCATCATGGTCGCATTTTTGATGGAGGCATTGCTGCTCGGTTTGATCGGTGGCATAACCGGTCTGTTCTTGGCTTCCTTCATGCAACTGATAACCATCTCCACGATGAACTGGCAGACTTTTTCCGAACTGGCGTTCTCGTTTACCCTGACATTTGAAATAATTTACAAGTCGGTTATATTTTCATTGCTAATGGGTTTTATAGGTGGAGTCATACCAGCCATTCGGGCCAGCCGCCTTAAGATTGTTGATGCCCTGAGGGAAACCTGATTTATACAAGGAGCTATCTGATGGACTGGCACCTGCGCGACACCGCCGACTGTCTGGCTGAACTGGATTCCGATCCGTTAACCGGGCTTACCTCGACCGAAGTCCACCACCGCTTGGCCACCCAGGGCCGCAATGAATTGCAGGACCGGGGTGGCACATCCCCCTGGCGCATCCTCTGGGAGCAGTTCACCTCCACCATGGCGTTGATCCTGATCGCCGCCGCTGCCCTCTCCGCAATTGTAGGCTCCTACAAAGACACCATAACTATCCTGGCCATCGTCATCCTCTTCGCCTTGTTGGGTTTCTTCCAGGAATACCGGGCCGAACAGGCCATGCGTGCCTTGAAGAAGCTTGCTGTACCCGCGGTGCGGGTGCGACGTGAAGGGGCAATCATTGAAATCCCGGCCGTTGATCTGGTGCCGGGCGATATCGTCCTCCTGGAGTCCGGCAACCTTGTGCCGGCCGATTGCCGTGTTGTAGAATCATTTACCCTGCGTGCTCAGGAATCACTTCTGACCGGAGAAGCGGCGGAGGTGGAAAAGTCCGTATCCGCACTCGTTGGTGAAAACCTTGCTATCGGAGACCGCAGCAACATGCTCTTCATGGGAACGATGGTTTCCTACGGTCGCGGAATTGCCGTGGTGATTGCCACCGGCATGAAAACGGAACTGGGGCGCATTGCTGAACTACTTCAACAGGTCAAGGAAGAATGGACACCGCTCCAGCGGCGGCTGGATCAGCTTGGCAAGGTTCTGGCAATTATATCTGTTGTGATTGCCGCAGTCATTTTCCTGCTGGGCATGCTGCGGGGCGAAAATCTGAGCGAGATGCTCATGACCGCAGTCAGTGTTGCCGTGGCAGCCATCCCCGAGGGACTTCCGGCTGTTGTCACCATCACACTGGCCATCGGCGCCCAGCGCATGCTCAAGAAGCGAGCCCTGATAAGAAAGCTGCCTGCTGTAGAGACACTAGGTTCAGTAACAATTATCTGCAGTGACAAGACCGGCACCCTGACCCAGAACCGCATGACTGTGACCGAACTGCTCACTGCGTCCGAACTGTTACCATCCGACAACGCAACCGAGAATACAGAACTTGGGAGGAATGCCCTGCTTGTCGCGGTATGCCTATGTAATGACGCCTTGCTGAAGGGCGCAGGGCAGGAGGCGATAGGAGACCCGACCGAGACCGCTCTGCTTGTTGCCGCCGCCGGACAAGGATTCATTCGTCATGAGTTGGAGACCAGTCTACCCCGTAGTGCCGAAATACCTTTTGATTCCAAAATCAAGCGCATGGTAACCATTCATGACCTGGCGGAACCGGATTTCTGTGGATCCCTGGGTTTCATGACCCAGAATACGGCCGGACATCATCTGGTGGTGGCCAAAGGCGCTCTGGATGCGGTACTGGAACTGTGTGATCATGTCGGGAACGCCGCATCACGGCGAACCATGGACCCGGAGACACAGCAAATCATTGAAGACGCCGCAAATCATTTAGCGTCCCAGGGTCGCCGGGTACTGGCCGTGGCCTGCGGTCTGAGACAATCGTCAACGGATGATTTGCACGGCCTGGGACTGATCGGTCTGGTGGCCATGATGGATCCTCCGCGAGCCGAGGCGCGCGCGGCGGTTGCATCATGCACCAGCGCCGGCATACGAGCGGTGATGATCACCGGCGACCACCCCCTGACCGCAAATTCCATTGCGCAAGAGGTGGGGATCGGCAATGGGGGCAGGGTACTGACCGGCGCAGAGCTTGAGGTGATGGGTGTCGAGGGATTGGCTGCCCTGGTGAGCGATGTGTCGGTATACGCGCGGGTTTCTCCCGAGCACAAGCTTCTGATCGTGGAGGCCTTGCAGCGTCAGGGTGCGGTGGTGGCCATGACCGGCGACGGGGTCAATGATGCACCGGCTCTGAAAAAGGCGGACATAGGTGTGGCCATGGGCGCAGTCGGCACCGACGTGGCCCGTGAGGCCGCCGATATGGTGCTTCTGGACGACAATTTTGCGACTATCGTGGCGGCCGTGGAGGAAGGGCGCACCATCTACGACAATATTCGCAAGTTCATAGTCTTCTCGGTCTCCGGCAACATGGGCAAGATCCTGGCTGTGCTGGTGCTCCCCTTTATAGGTCTTCCCAACCCGTTGACACCTCTGCAGCTCCTGTGGCTGAATCTGCTTACCGACGGTTTGCTTGGCCTGGGGATGGGCATGGAACGCCCTGAACCTGATATCATGAAGCGCTCGCCCATTTCACCGGGTTCCAGCATATTCGACCGGGCAACCATTAGGCAAGTGATACTGACCGGCCTGACCATCGGCCTTTCGACAATGGCCGTGGCGTGGTATTTCTGGCGCTATCAAAATCTGCATCCCACAGAACATTGGCAATCAGTACTCTTTACTTCGCTGGCCTGTGCCCAGATCGGTCAGGCCATGGCCCTGCGCTCATTCAGGCACACTTTCTTCCGTATGGGTTTTTTCACCAACCCTTTACTTCTGGCCATGGTTGCCGGTGTCGTACTGTTGCAAGCTGCGGCGATATATCTCCCTGTTTTGCAACCCTGGTTCCGCACTGCGCCACTCTCAGGGCACGGACTTATTGCAGCGGTTGTGCCGGGAGTGGTAGTATTTGCAGTGCTGGAGGTGGAAAAATTGTTATCAAATAGGAACAATCAGAAAGCCTGAAATTGTATCAAACGCTTCAATCTTCTGCTTTTCTTAATCGGCCTCAATATTTCAATAAAAAAGGGGGTAGACATTGCTGTCTACCCCCTTTTTTTATTGCATCTGCTTGGTATGAAGCAATCAGCCCAAACAAACAGGATTAAATACGTTAACGAAATGACACTTTGCGAAATACTGCAAAGTGTCATTTCAACTTATTAATGATCGATGGCCTTGGCCATGCCAAGACCGGTATTCTGGCGGACATAGACCTCGTCAAACATCTCTTCCGAGCGCTTGTTGGGGAACATCAGGCATCCCAGG
>JBGSQD010000248.1:0-11305 GCA_041738275.1 Geobacterales bacterium | reverse complement strand
GCAGATGCTTGCGCCGATTGCGCTCTACCCGGATGCTTTGACCGCACAGATCCTTATGGCGTCAACATATCCGCTGGAAGTGGTGGAGGCGGATCGCTGGAGAAGCCAGAACCCGCAGCTGAAAGGCGATGCACTGGATAAAGCCCTGCAGGACAAGAACTGGGATCCCAGCGTCAAATCTCTTTGCCATTTTCCGGACATCCTCAAGTCCATGAGCGACAAGCTCGACCAGACAAGGAAGCTGGGAGATGCCTTCCTGGGCCAGGAAGAAGAGGTCATGGCCACTGTCCAGGAGTTGCGCCGCAAGGCCAAGGAGCAGGGCAATCTCAACTCCACCAGCGAACAGAAGGTGATCGAAGAGAATGAAAATATCATGATCGAACCGGCCAATCCGGAGGTCGTCTATGTGCCGGTCTATGATCCTGCCTATGTGTACGGCCCATGGTGGTATCCTGCCTATCCGCCATATTACTGGTACTACCCGCCAGGATTGTACAGTTCATCCTACATCGGCTTCGGACCAGGCATCTACTTCGGGTTCAATGCCTTTACATGGGCCTGGTTCGACTGGCCGGTTCGTCGGGTCCACATCGACATCAACAGGACCAGGAGGTTCCACCATATACGCGGCAGACGGGCTGACACCGGAAATGTCTGGAGACACAATCCACGACACCGTAAAGGTGTGGCATACCGGGACCTGAGAACAAGCGAACGCTACGGATCACGGGCGCCGCGGGCAACATTGCCATCCAGCCAGGAAAGGCGAGGTTATCCGGGAGGGCGCATTGAACAGCGAAATACTAAGCCGTCCCAGCCATCGCCACAGCACGGTGTAAGGTCGTCTGCACCGCAGGCTCCGGCAACCGGCACGCGGGCTCCAGAAATACGCAGGAAAGAGACGGTAAAGCCGCAATCACAGTCCGTGCCTGGCAGGTCGCAACGTCCAACGGTACGCGAAACCCCCTTCAAGGGCATCGGTGAAGGAAGCTTCGAGCGCAAGGCGGGTGAGCGCGGCGGCACCAGCAACCGCAGCTATGAATTCAGACAGCAGCAGCCCGGCGGTTTCTCCGGCGGCCAGATGCAACAGGGGCGTGGCGGTGGCGGCGGCAGTTTTCGCGGCGACGAGCAGGGTGATGGTTCTCGCAGAAGACGGTAATATCCGCTCAATTTTATGACACATAACATGGGAGGAACCATGAATATACCAGTTTTGCATGTGATCAACGGAAGGTTTTGGAAGGCCCTGCCGGCCTTCGCAGTTACCGTGGCCCTGTTCATTGCCGCCTCAGCCACGGATTGCCTGGCAGCGAAAGGGCTGCAGACACGTTTTACGTCGCCCGATGAAGCGGTGCAGGCGCTTGTCAGCGCAACCAGGGCGGATGACCTGAAAACCCTACAGGCCATCCTCGGGCCCGGCAGCAAGGATCTGATCTCTTCGGGCGACAGCGTGGCCGACAATGCCAGTCGGGAGAAATTCGTCGCCGCCTACGAGCAAAAGCACTCCCTGGAGGCCAGGACACCCGATACCATGATCCTGCATACCGGCACTGATGACTGGTCCATGCCGATTCCCATCGTCAGGAAGGGAAACAGCTGGGTCTTTGACATCAACAAGGGGAAGAAGGAGATTCTGAACCGGAGGATCGGCCGCAACGAACTTCATGTCATCGAGGTGCTCGATGCCTATGTGGATGCTCAGCACGAATACGCAAGCAGGGATTGCCTCGGGGAAGGCAAGGTGGAATTTGCGCAGCGTTTCATAAGCTCGCGAGGAACTCGCGACGGTCTGTACTGGGAAGCCAGGGAGGGGGAGCAGCAGAGTCCCCTTGGACCGCTGATCGCAAAGGCGGCACAGGAAGGCTACACAACGGAAGGCAACCTTTCACCGTTCCACGGTTATTATTTCAAGATTCTCAAGGGACAGGGGAAACATGCCAAGGGTGGGACTTACAGTTATGTGGTCAAGGACAAGATGATCCTGGGGTTTGCCCTGGTGGCGTACCCTGCGGAGTACGGGAATTCCGGAGTCATGACCTTTGTGGTAAATCAGGACGGGATCATATTCGAGAAGAATCTCGGTAAAAACACCCGGCGCATTGCAGAGGCCATCAAGGTGTACAATCCCGACAGCAGCTGGAAAAAGGTTAAGGCACCGGCAAAGAATTAACCTGTCCTGCAGCTGTCCACCATCAGGCAAAGAGCGGAGAGCTGTTTAGATGAAACGCATCAGAAGAAAAAAGCCGACCATGGCGATGCCAATGGCCAGCTTGCCTGCCACGCCAATTGCCAGACCTACCACGGTGCCGAAACCTGCCCGGCTTGCCTCATCCAGGCTGCGCTGTAACGACAGCTCGCCGATAACAGCCCCCAGAAACGGCCCGAGCAGGATTCCCGGAATCCCGAGAAACAGCCCCGCGACTCCGCCCAAGGCAGCACCAATCATGGCACGACGCGAGCCGCCATACTTTTTGACACCCAGGATAGAGGCGACAAACTCGACAACATAGGTAAGTGCGGCCATTCCGGCCAGAACCAGCAGGGTCCAGACCCCGACATAGCGGAATCCTTCCGCCCAGGCGCCAAAGAGCAGCCCCAGAAAAAGCAGCGGCGCACCCGGCACAATCGGCAGCAGCAGCCCTGACAGGCCAGTGGCAGTCAAGATTGCGCCGAGGATCCAGAGTATCAGTGTTTGATCAGACATGGGGTGTCCTGTCAAGTGGTGGGGGCATCTTCATCAGCACCATGCCGGATGCAGGATCAAGTTCCCGGATGATCGTGACATCCAGGATCTCCGTGATTACGACCTCGAGAACCAGGAAGGCCTCGCTGCCTTCGCGCAGGCACCCGGCCTTTACGGAGTCCCATTTGCCGTAGGCGCCGTGGAAATGAACCTTCGGCTGATCCCTGTCCCAGAAGACCGTGCCGAACCCGACAGCTTCATGGCTTTCCCGGAGATCCCGCCAGACCGGTACCGGCGGCATCTCTTCCGTTTCAGGGCCGACGACAAACCGCCCCCCCTTCATGCCGCCCACCACATTGAAACTGGCGGCGCGTATCTCTTCTCTGCGGCATATCTCTGCGATGCCGCCAATAACATCCTCACCATCGCCAAAACGTATCACCACAATCCTGCCAGGTTTACCTGTCTGATATTGCATATATTTCCCCTCGTCGGCTTCAGTCTGAACTATAGCTTTCCTTACAACTCAATCACCTTATCCGTAATCTCCGTAAAGGCAACATCATGGCTGACCAGGAAGAGCTGGTCGTACCAGTGCTCAGTAACCTCCTCGCGCCCCACGTCAATGGCGCGGAAGGCGTGGGCCAGGTTCTCCCGGCGGGCAGCATCCAGGTTGGAGGTCGGCTCGTCAAAGAATGCCACCCGCGCGCCAATGGTCTGCAGCAGCGCCAGCCTCAGGGCCACCACGGCGCTCATCATCTGCCCGCCCGAGAGCTGGTCGTCGCTGCGTTCCCGCATGGCCCCGTCCGGCATATCCTTGAGGATGATCTGGTAGTTGTCGCCCCAGTACAGCTCTTCATCTGTTTCGGAAATCGTCCGGTAGATGCGGTCGGCCCGCAGGCTGATCTCTTCGCGGAAGCGTTCCGACAGCTGGGCGGAGACATTCTTGAAGACCTGGTTGCGCAGGAACTTGACCAGCTTTTCCTTCTCCTGGCAGCTGCTGATCTCCACCTGCTTGGCCTCGATTTCCTTCTGAACCTTGTTGAGATGGGTTATCTCCGTCTCCAGCCGTTTAGCATTTCGCTCAAGGTCGATGATCTGCTGGCGCAGGGTAGCTATCTCGGCAAGCAGAACATCTTTTTCCCGGCGAACACTCTGGAGCATTTCGGGCTGGAAACCGCCCTGTTTCTCTGCCAGTTCCATCTGCCTGGCAGTGCTCTCCATTGTCAATTCCTCCAGCAGACGCTCCATCTTCTGGAGATGCTGGGTACGGGCGTCAAGTTCCTGGGCCACATTAAGGTTGGCGGTATAGGCGTCCCTGGCGGGCTGGTGCTGCTGACGCCCCTGGTCGGCCTGGGCAATGGCTTTATCAAGGTCGGCAAAAGCATCCAAAGCAGCCTTGCGGGCTTTAACCAGCCCGGCTGCATCTGCCTGCTGCTGCGCTATGAAGTCCAGACCGGCCTCACGCTCCCGGTTCCTGCCGCGACGCTCCTCCAGTCCGGCCACTTGCTTGTCCAACTCCTGCAGACGGATGGCGCGGCTGTTCAGCTCCTTCTCAGCAGCTTCGGCCTCCTTGAGTTGAAGCGTCAGTTGCTTGAGCTTGCCATCCAGCTCCGAGGCCTGACGAGCCAGATCTTCAAAACGATTGCTGAAGACATCTCTGGGAGCTGTTCCGGCAATGTTGCACTGTTCCTGAAAGAAGGGGCAGATGCCCTCGGCCAGTTTTTCCTTGCCCTCCAGCAGGCTTTCTCGGCGACCATCCAGCAGGGAGCGTTGACCTTTCAGGGCATCAAGTTCTTTACGCAACTCCTGCAGTCGAGCAGCAGTAACAGTCAGGATCGCATCCGGCTGCAGTTCCCCACGTGCGGCGTTTATCTTCTCCTGTTCTCCGTCCAGTTGTTTCGCGGCCTTGCCGATCTCGGCGCGTTCATGTTCCAGCAGTTGGGCCAGTCGTAGCGCCTCCTTTTCCAGATCGACAGTCTCCTGTTCAATAACACGCCGTTGCTGTTCCTTTTGCCGCAACCCGGCCAGGATCGCTTCTACCTGGTCAAATGCCTCTTTACCGGCCTTGGAATCCTCCACGGTCTTCCGGGACTTCTTGCTTTCTTCTACCCTCATCTTCTGCTCGGCGATCTTGGCGTTGCCGTCCGTGATGCGGTTCTGCAGCAGCTGAACCTCATTGGCTAGGGCAATAATCGCCTTTTCACTGGATTCCAGCTCAACCAGGCGGGTATCAAGGGAGACAAGCGCATCTTCCTTACCCCTGGCTCCCTGTTGCCGCAGGATCAGTTCCTGCCTGTTGGTTGTCAGTTCAGCTGTTTTGTCCGGCAGAACGGCCAATTGCTCCTGCTTGCCCCCTACCTCGGCGGACAGCACCTTCATCCGCTCCTGTACCGCCGAGAGCAGGGAGCTGGTTCCCTTGTAGGTCTTGCGCCAGGCGTCGATGCCGAGGATCTCGTCAAAGGCCTCCTGACGTTTGGTCGGCTGCCTGATGACAAACGGGCCGAGAAAATCATTCTGGAAGGGACCGATCACCAGCTTGAACTGCTCGGCAAGCGGACGGCCATTGGCCAGGCCGAGGATCTCCGTCACCCGCGCCTCGGTCTCCTCCATGCGGGCATGGTCCTCAACCTCGAAGCTGCCGCTGATCTCCCTGGCCAGCAGCCACTTGGCAGCAGCCCCGACAGTCCGGCTCACCCGCCAGGTTTCGCCGTCGTCAGTCCGGAAAACGACGCTGATCTCGCCCTTCTTGGCACCGATGGAGAGAAAGCGCTCCACGTTGGAGACGAAGTCCTTGGCATCCACGCCGAACAGGGCATAGCCGATGGCCTCGAAGATCGTGCTCTTGCCGACGCCGTTCGGGCCGGAGAGGACATTGATTCCGGCAGAAAAGGACAACTCTGTGTCGCGATGAGATTTGATGTTCTTGAGATGGATCGAGAGTATCTGCATGGCTATGATTCACGCGAGAGAAGGCCCAGAAGCTCCTCCCCTTCCACGTCCCCCTTCATGACCTGATCGCGGATCGCCAGCGCCAGACCCACCAGCTCATCCCTGCGCCCCTTGTAAACGCTGTTGGCGCTGATCAGCTCGCCCAGTACATCCCGCTCGATCTCGGACAGGCTGCGCTTGGCATCTTCCCGGTCACTGCTGCGAGTTACCAGCGACAGGTGGTTTTTGATCTCCACATGCAGCGGGTTGCAGATCTCCTCCAGTGCCAGCCGCAGCCGTTCACGTCCCAGCTCAAAGGGGTGAAAGGCCACGCGCCCGGTCAGTCGGACTTCGATCAGCGGCCGGCGTGGCTCGTCTGTCCGGGGAAGCTTCTCCGTTATCTGCCTGCGGAAGCTCTCCAGGGCCTGTTCGGCGTTCTCGGCGCCATCCAGGTTGATGGTGGCTACCAGCATCGGTCGGGGCGATGTGGGGCGGAATTCATGCCGAAAAATACCATCCTCCAGATGGACGATGAAATAGCCCTTGTCATATCTCTCTTCACCAAAGTTGACCCGTTCGGGAGCGCCGGGATTGTAGGCATAGGGGCGGCCGCCGGGTGTGGCGATTATATATGGCTTATGACCATGGCCGAGTGCCACGTAATCGAAGCATTCCGCCAGCGGCAGCGCTTCGTCCGGCTGCATGTTGCCGATCTCCACCGGCGAATAGGTCCAGACCCCCACATGGAACAGCAGCAGGTTGTTCCGGGTCGTCACCGCTTCGCAGATACGCGCCACATGGTTTCCCGCCTGGGTGCCGATGTATCCGAGACCGTAGATGTTGAGTCCCATGATTGCCATATGCCCGCCCGCGCCGGTTTCCGGATCGAACGTATCGAAGCAATAACCGCCATCCCCGGTACGGGACGGCCGCAGCAGGCGGATGTAGCCCATCTGGGACAACGCCTCCATCCAGGAGATGTTGTCGCGGCGATGAATCCAGTCGTGGTTTCCTTCGACGGCGATGCAGGGGATACCGGCGTCCTTCAGCGGTTGCAGGGTTTCGATGGTGCGGGCAAAGGTGCGGGGAAGGATCTGGCCGGTATGGAACAGATCGCCGCCGATCAGGAGAAAATCGACCTGTTCGGCAATGGCAACGGTAACGATGCTGCCGAGCATGCGAAAGAAGTCCTCAAAGCGCTCGGCTTCATGGGAAGATGTGCGGTATGTTTTGCCGAGGTGGATGTCGGCGGTGTGGAGGAATTTGATCATACCCTGTAATTACACCTGGGCGATACAGGCGGGAGAGTCGAAACGCAGATTGTTCACCAGGTCGGGAACCTTGTAGGCGGTCATCTCTTCAGCGGGGAATGGGTTGTACAGCTGTCGCAGCTGTTCCGGATCGTGCATGTTCTTGCTCAACCAGAGATGGAAATCGTCGGGTTTGATTATGACCGGCATGCGGTCGTGCAGGGGTGCTACAACCTTGTTGGCCGCGGTGGTCAGTATGGCAAAGGTTTCTATGACGCTGTTGTCCGGTGCTTTCCATGTCTCCCACAGGCCGGCAAGGCACATGGGCGAATGGTCCGCCATCTGGATAAAATATGGTTGATTTCGATGATCACAGGTATGTTCCCATTCATAAAAGCCTGATGCGGGTATGATGCAGCGGCGGTATTTGATGGCGTGGCGAAACGCCTGTTTCTCGACCACGGTTTCGCAGCGGGCGTTGATCATATGGCTACCGAAGCTCAGGTCTTTGGACCAGCTCGGCACAAATCCCCACTTCAGCTGATCAAGGCGGTTGTGGTCGCCATCGCTGCGGACAACTGCCACCATCTGGGTTGGGGACACGTTGTAGCGGTCATCGACCTGAGGGACTTCCTGCAAACCGAAGATGGCGGTCAGCACTGAGGGGGGAATATTTGCTACGAATCTACCGCACATAATTATGATCTCTCATGGTTTGATATAGTTGCCTTTTATTTCTACGGTCATTGCCATGGCTGGAGCCACACCTTTCAAGAGGAGGCTATTATAGCGCTGATTTTCAGCCTTTCAACACCAATCATTACGAAATCATTTAACTGGTTAGACCTGTTGCTGTTTTCCCATAAGGTCCGTTGGCTCCTGTTCCGGTTCCGCCAGCAGCAGTCTGTTTTTCGGCGTGATATCACCAGGGATCTGCTGGGTGAACACCCTGTAGCCCTGGGAGCGCAGCCGGCATACGCGCACTGCATCCATTGCCAGCGGACCATCCAGCCACCCCTCCAGACCGCCGAGATCCGCATCCTTGAGATCATGACAGCAGGGGAGAACCGCAACACGAGCCCCGGCGGCAACCGCCCGGCGAAGAATCAGGTCCGTCAGCCCACCGCAGGCATGGGCCGAGACGATGACATCATCGTGATGCAACGCCACATCCCTCAGATCTGCCTCAACAAACCGGACCCGGTCCTGCAGACGCGGCCAGGCTGCGGCCATCGATACGGCAAGGGTTGCGGCGCTCTTCGGAATACGCTGATCAACAGCCAGGGCAACAGGCGAACTGTCGTCAAGCAGCAGAAGGATCTGCGCCAGCAGCCCATGGCCACAGGCCAGATCTACTATCCGCCCCCCTCTGAAACGGCGGCGAACCCGCCTGGCGACTTCCCAGGCTTCGTACAGCTCCTTGCGCGGCAGACACCCGGCATGGCAGACCGCCCTGGCGATGGCGTCAAACAGGGTGTCACCGGTAAATTTATGGAGCAGTTTATCGGAAAGTCGGTTGCGTGACGAACGGTCCATGGGGTCAGAATCCTTGTAAGAGGAAATTGCCTGGCAAAGGCAGGGTAGTGAAGCGTTCAGCCTGATGACAAATTAAAAGCCCACCAAGCGTTCGGTGGGCTTCTTTTCTTCATTTCTTTGTTCCTTTTTCAAGGAGTTATCCGATTCATCCTACCTTCGGATCAATTTTGCGCTATGTCTTGTAACCTGCCAGGTGGAGTGTCTTCCATGTAAAATAAAGCCTCCTTTAGACAGTTTGTACTTCCTTCTTGCTGATTTAAATATACCACTGTAAAAGTGAATTTACAGCCTGTTAAAAAAAATATTATCCGGGTATACTCGAAAGTGGTCAATTTCCGGGATGCACTCCCAATCCGATATAAGCTTGGTGGTCTGACAAAAAATGAGCGAAGAAGCAATTGACATCCCGCTGGCCCGCATCAATCCTGATACCCTCCGAAACATGATTGAAGAATTCGTGACACGGGAATGGAGCGAACTGGTTGACTCTGAATATACGCTGGATGAGAAGGTCGGTCAGGTAATGCAGCAGCTGAAGGACGATCGGGCCAAGATTGTTTACGACAGTATGTCAGAGACATGGAACATCATTCCCAGCAGATAAAGACCTAAAGGAAATCTCAGAAAAAATAGGCGTCAAATCGTCAATCGATTGCACTTATGGTTGCCCAGACAACTTAATGCCTCCCGCAACATAGACAGCTTGTACGGTTTCTGAATGAATCCGGTCAGTCCCTTCCCCTCAAATCTCTCTGTAACCTCCTGCTCGTTGTAGCCGCTCGATATTATCACCTTGATATCAGGTTTCAGCTGCCTCAGCTCGCTGAAACACCGTTCACCATCCATGCGCGGCATGGTCAGGTCCAGGATAACAAGGTCTATGTCGGGATTACTCTTGAATTGCTCCAGCGCCTGTATGCCGTCTGAGGCCGTTATCACCTGCAATCCCAGTACCCTCAGCATCTCACTGCCGATTGCCAGCACCGTTTCCTCGTCATCGACAAGCAGAACAGTTCCGCTCCCCTGCCTGTCGTCCTTGCAGGATTCAACGTTGAATATTTCCGCAGATTTGCCGGATGCCGGCAGCAATATCTTTATCGTGGTCCCCTTGCCAGGTTCACTGTAGACCTTGATGGCCCCCTTGTGGCCGCGCATAATGCCCAGGACAGCTGCCATGCCGAGCCCACGGCCAATGAACTTGGTGGAGAAGAATGGATCGAATATCTTCGCCATGGTGTCCTTGTCCATGCCGCAACCGTTGTCGGCAAACTCAAGAGTGACGTAGAGTCCCTCGGTGAGGTTCTCTTCAAGCCACATATCCTTCAAGTAATTCTTGTCGCAATCCATGCAGCCGGTTGTAATGGAAATCACACCACTCCTGTCACCAATGGCCTCGGATGCATTGATCACCAGATGCATGATAATCTGTCGCATCTGTGTGGCATCGGCTTCCACCGTAGGTAGCGGGCGATACAGGTTGAGGCGCAGGATAGCCTTCTTGGAGACGGAGGCATCCAGCATATGCAGCATCTCCTCCAGCAGCCGGTTCATATCCAGATGCTCGACGACAAACTTCCCTCTGCCGGAATAGGCAAGCATCTGTTTGGCAAGATCTGCGGCCCGGGCAGCCGCCTCTTCGATGCGCCGCAGATTCTCTACGATCGGAGATTCAGGATTTATCCTCATCAGGGCCAGATCGGCATTACCTATGATTGCCATGAGGATATTGTTGAAATCATGGGCAATGCCGCCGGCAAGCACCCCCAGGCTCTCCAGCTTCTGGGCCTGCAGAAGCTGGTTCTCAATGATCCGGCGCTCTTCCTCCGCACGCTTGCGTTCAGTGATATGCCTTGCCTGCTGGATATTCTGGGTCGCCAGGCAGGATAGTTGCCCGGCAATAAGAAACAGGGCGTTGCACACCTCCTTGAACTGATCCACGGACATGCGTTTTACTTCAGTCAGGGCCTGCCGATATTCTTCTTCATCCGCTCCGATCTCGCGGGCGTACTTCATCATCACATCCGGTTCGCACGATTCATCAAGCACCTGGCCTATCAGCCAGTTCGCAATGTGACGATCTCCGACACTGATACTTGCCCCGCCGTCCCAAAGCCCGCCGCTCAGACAAGGTTGCGCAATCGGACCTCCAGCATGCACCTGACCAAGCATGGCATCGGAATGGTAACAGTTTGCCAAGCCCTTCTCCGTAGCACGGATGATGTCTTTGCACAGGCGGCAGAAGTTGCTGGGCCTAGTGATGGGACGCCCTTCAATGTCGGTGATTATTGAGGCAACGCCCGTTGCTTTGGCAAACGCATCCTGTATCTTCTGAATTCCCTCCAGATCGAACAGGTCTTCGAATTGCACATCGGAAATATTTGTCACCGGACTCGTCAGTGACAAAATCCTGTGGGCAAGCTCATCTTCCATCTGCTTGCGCTGGGTTATGTCGCGGATACTCTCAATGCCGCCAATACGCTTTCCATCCGTATCGAATAACGGCGCAGCAATTACCCAGACATATGCCCCCTTTCCCTCATAAACGGCAGGCACAAAAACCTCCGCTCGCAGAGTATTACCCTGGCGTTGGATATTCTGATATTTTGCTGCCAGGTCAACATCTGGCAGATCGAGAAGATTCAGCAAATGCGGGCGCCGTTTGCCATAAAAGGGCACCGCAAAGGCATAATCCCCTTGCCCGATCATATCTTCCTTGCTGACCCCGCTCATTTCCTCAATCGCCTTGTTCCAGGCAATGACCTTATTGTCGTTGTCGATAACATATGTTGCATCGGGGAGAAATTCGATTATATCCAGGAGCTGCTGGCGGGAGTTGTGAAGATCGGTTTCAATCCGCTTGAGTCGAGCTATTTCAAGCTTGAGTTGTTCGTTGGCCAGGTTCAGA
>JBGSQD010000239.1:0-9539 GCA_041738275.1 Geobacterales bacterium | reverse complement strand
GGGATCACGCTTTGCCATTTCCTCGCCCAACTGCTGGCAAAAGCGCTCAAAAGATTCACCGCTGAATCCGATGATCAGTCCCGGATTGGTGCAGAACTGCCCACCACCAAGCGTGACGGAACCAGCCACTCCGGCCGCGATTGCCTGGGAACGCTCCGTCAAGGCTCCTGGCAGGACAATGACCGGGTTGATGCTGGACATTTCGGCAAACATCGGGATCGGCTCAAGACGGCGCGCGGCAATTTCACCAAGTGCGCGACCACCGCGAAGTGAACCGGTAAAGGCGACCGCCTTGACCTCGCGAGCCAGCACCAAAGGTTCTCCGGAATTGTCGCCAAAGAGCATGCCGAACACACCGCTCGGCATACGACAGGTTTCCACGGCACGGACGATTGCCTGCCCGACAAGTTCCGAGGTCGCAGGATGTCCGGAATGTGCCTTCACTATTACCGGACACCCTGCTGCCAAGGCAGACGCCGTGTCGCCTCCGGCAACGGAAAATGCCAGCGGGAAATTGCCGGCGCCGAACACGGCAACCGGCCCCAACCCGATGCGATACTGACGGATATCCGGCCGCGGCAAGGGCTCCCGTTCAGGAAGAGCGCGGTCGATGCGTGCCCCCAGGAAATCGCCCCGCCTGACCACAGCAGCAAAAAGCCTCAGCTGATTGCTGGTTCGGGTGCGCTCTCCCCTGATTCGCGCCTCCAATAGCCCGGTCTCGGCCATAACCGTTCTGATGAAGCTGTCATCCAGAGAATCTATCTCTTTGGCAATCGCTTCCAGGAAAACGGAACGTTCTTCCAGCCCGGTCTTACGGTAAACGGGGTAGGCCCTGGCAGCAGCCTCGGCAGCAGACTTGACTTCAGCAGCTGTGGCGGCAAAGATCTTGTGGGGCAGCGCCTCTCCGCTTACTGCATCACAGGCAACAAAGGTCACCCCAGACTCGGCTACGCGCTTGCCATCAATAAACTGCTTAACGAGAATATCCATCCGTTCCCCCGAGTGCCCTCTTCAATAATCACTGATCATTCTTTTCATCCAGCTCAGGCAGCAGCCCTGCCATTTCCGGCAGGAACACAGACCAGACCTTCTGCTTGAGTTGCGCGATAAACTCGTCTGTTATGAAATGGGGGAGCGTGACATTGGGATTCGGGTTGTCCATGACTTGCGAAGGCAACGTATACTCCACATCCTCGAAGCCTTGGCGCAGCTCCAGTGCAAGTCCTCTCAGATAGGCGCGCCGTACTGCCGCCACGATTTCCGGGGACGTAAACTCAAGGCCGGTCGCCTCCCTGATCGCCCTGATGATCAGATCATGCCCCATGCCCACGCCGACAAACTTGCACAATCCGAGCATGTCGTAGCCAACCTGGAGCAGTCCCTGGGTGGTGATGACCTGCACCCACTCATCAACGCTGCGCTTACCTTCCTTGGCGTACAGCATGTGGGTACCCATGGACATGTGTCCACCGGCAATGGCAAAGATATAGCCGGGATTTGTCTCAGGAAGATATGCCGGAAGCTCCAGACCCTTGACATGTACGGCATAGGAGGTTTCCCCTAGCTGCTCCGACAAGCGCTTGACCCCCCTGCCGATCTCCGCGCATCCTCCCCTGCCTGTTTCTTCCATCAATGCCTTTATGGCATCAAACTGCCCAAAGGTTGCGCCGTTGAGAGCAGGTTTCTCAGGGTGCCGTTCGTTATAATCAAGCACATACGACAGAGTAGATCCGCAAGAGATGGCGTCCATGCCAAGCTGGTCACAAAGGTGGATCAGTTCGGAAACCTGTGCGGGTTCATAGATGCCGATATTTGCACCAAACAGGATGAGTGGCTCAAAATCGTACTTTGCCGCCAGCGGCCCACGGCTGCCGTCGGGGTTTCGGTAAAACAGGTTATTATGGCAGCGGATGCCGCAGTGATAACAGGCCTCGCTGACGACCTCGAACTCTTTTTCCACATGGTCCCGAAACTGCTGTTCTACTTCATCGTTATTCCTGGGACGGAAATTGTTCATGGGCACGGCGTGAAAGGCCTGCAGCACCTCGATATTGGCCCAGGTGCCGCCGCCCCCACCCTGGCTTACGGGCTGGAACCGCGCGGAACCGCCATTTTTGAGAACGTCATGGTTTACGTCGCGCATGATCGGGGTGATTTTGCCCGGCTTGTCGGAACTCTGGGCCACGATGGCCAGCAGATTCTTATAGCCCAACATGCTGCCCATGCCGCCGCGACCGGCAAAACGGTTTTTCGGCTCACCTGATTTCAGCTGATTGTCAGTACTCAGGATTACCGCCCCCATGTAAACGGAGCGATAGTTTTCCCCGGCAGGGCCGATAGCCGCAAAATGTGCATTGGGGTATTCCTTCTGCAAGGACATGATCTTTTTATGTCCCGAAAGGCCCAGCAGATGATTGGCCGGCTTCAGCTCTACCACAGGCCCGGATTCACCTTCACTAAGCACGGCGTAAACCGGACCCGCAGAGCAGTTTTCAAAGATCACTTCATCGATGCCGGTCCATTTCAGTTTACTGCCGAAATTGCCGCTTCCTGCAGACCACATGGCTGCCGGGAGTCCTTTGTTGGACTGCTTGAGAGGACTGTAGGCTGAAAAATAAGCGCGCAGGCCGGTCATGACACTGGTGCCGGTCAAAAGCCCGGTATTTACGATCAGGGGATTCTCCCGGCAATAGGCGTTCTCTATCTTCCTTTCCGCCAGCATTTGAAAGGAGCGCCCGAAGCCGCCCATGACGTCTTCAAGATTTCTGCATGGAAGATCTTCGAAAGCTACTGATTGAGTATCCAGATCGATCGTACAGCGACGGTACAGAACTGCAGATGGATCATTTTTTGATTTCTCACTCAGAATCATCATAATGTTCTCCGCAATAAGTTGATGTATTCTTTCTGGTAGATTCCGAAGGCTTTGTAGGGGCGGCGCTTGCTCCGCCCAAACGGGGCGCGGCAAGCAGCGCCCCTACTTCGTTTATCCGCCACCAATAAGAGGCATAAGTGAAACGATATCTCCATCTTGTAATTTGTCATTGAGAGAGGCATGGCGACCATTAATCAACGCAATACCGAGATCATTTACCGGAATACCTATCTCATTCACAATATCCAGAACTTCGACACCCTGGGGGTATTCCCTGGTTGCCTCCTTGAACCATTTAATCCTGAACGAAGCAAAAAGTTTTACCGTTACCTGCATCGTGTTTGTCACCTTGAAATAGATAATGAATCCGGGAGATCTGATTCACTTCATATTACCTGGTTTTAACTATTTTGCTACTCCAATATCAAGCAAATTAATGGAATGAAAACAAGATATACCAAAAGAATAGATGCCCATAATAGCCAAACAATGGTTTAGCCCGATAGGTGCTTCCACCTATTTAATGTTGCAAAATGACTATAATTCGTTTAATTAGATGTTGCCTATCCTGTTTACAATCAGCACTTAATATACAACAGCATGCATTCAAGAGAAGTTGTCCACTACGAGGGTTGACAATGAAACAACACGACAAGGTAAGGATTTCACAACTGCTCGCAACGGTCTGTCTGGGAACGGCTCTGTTCTTCATCCCCGTTAACGGTACGGCAGAAACTGAAAAGACGCAGCCGGCGATGACGACCACGTCGAAAGACGACCTGCTCATGTTCTGGGACGAAAAGGAGCTGTATGTCCAGACCGCCACCCGGAGCGAGAAACCGATCAGCCAGGTGGCCGAGAACATGACCGTCATTACCGCCAGGGAGATCGAGGCGATGAACGCCAACAGCATTAATGAGGTGCTGGCCCGCGTGCCCGGTCTATTCGTGGACTTTGCCTCCAACGATTACACCTCGCCAGCACAGCTGCACATCCAGGGCTCGGAGAATCGTCATGTCACCGTGCTGCTGGACGGCATGCCGGTCAACTTCCTTGTCGAAGGCAACGCCGACACGACCTTTATCCCGGTCAGGATCGTCGAGCGGATCGAGATCATCAAGGGGGCCGCCTCCTCGGCCTGGGGCTCGGCGCTGGGGGGGGTGATCAACATCATCACCCGCGGTACCGGCGACAGGCCGTTTCCAAACGGTATGATCGGCGGCACCTACGGCGAGGCCAATTCCCGCAACACTGAAGCCGACCTGCGCGGCAAGAACGGCCCACTCGGCTATTACCTCCACGCTGGGCAGCAGGCCTCGGACGGACTGCGTAATGACCGAGATTACAGGCGCAACAGCTTCTTCGGCAAAATGTTGCTCACCCCAACCCGCGATCTGGACATCACCCTGTCCGGCGGCTACAGCGACCCGGAGAACAATTCCGGCGACATTCCGGCCTTCGGTATCCGCAGCAAGATCATGCAGCGATACCAGTTCCTGAACGGCAGCGTCGAGTATCGTGCCACGCCGGAACTGTCCGTGAGCGGCGGCCTGCACCTTTTCAGGTCCCATTTCGACAACCCGACCCGGTTCCTGGCCGACAATGCGCTCTTCAAGCAGATTGTTATTGACGAGCAGACCATCGGCGGCAACCTGCGCGCCACCTGGAGCAGCGGCATCCAGACCCTGACGATCGGCGTCGAGGCCAGCCACGGCAAGATGAACGAGATCGTCAACGCCGGCCCGCTGTATCAGTCCTACGGCGTTCGGGCAACCACCAAAGTTTCTCCCTCGATAGATCGCTGGGGAATCTTTGCCAACGACACCATCGAGTTCGGCCCGTTGGCCATCACCCCCGGCATCCGTTACGACCACGACAGCATCAGCGGATCGTTCGTCAGCCCGAGCATCGGCCTTACCTGGGAACTGGGGGAACACACCGTGGCCCGCGCCTCGGCGGCCCGCGGTTTCACCTCCCCGCCACTCGGCTATTCCAGGGGGCAGGGGACGTTCTTCCTTCCCAACCCTCGGCTTAAGGCCGAGTACGGCTGGTCGTACCAGGCCGGGCTGGAATCAGGCATCCTTGACCTGGTCAATCTGAAGGCTACCCTGTTCCGCCACGAAACCAGCAAGTCGCTTTCAAATGAAAGAATTCCTGACAATCCCCCAAACACCACCTACTACAACCGGGGTGATGTGACCCGCCAGGGATACGAACTGGAGGCGGATACGGTGCCGTTCTACAACCTGTCGCTCAAGCTGGGGCACGCCTACGCCCATAACAAGGCGGACACCGTGCAGAGCGGCTACAGCAACCCCTACTACGACACCTACTCCTGGCTGGTCGGGGTCAAGTACGATGACCGGCGCTCGTTCACAGCCCTCCTGTCAGGCAGCTATGTCTACTGGAACATCGCAGACACCATGCCGGACTATGCCGATCCCGCCTACACCACCTTCATCTGGGACGTAACCGCCACAAAGAAGATCCAGTTCGACAAAGGCATCAGCCTGGAGGCATTCCTGACGGTGCATAATATTTTCAGCGGTGACCACTACACCCTGTCGTTATACCCCAATCCGGGGCGTTGGGTGGAGGGTGGTCTGCGATTCCAGTTTTAACACACTTTTCAGGTAAATAGACTGAAGGCTGAAGGGTTTACCTGACAGCCTTCAGCCTTCAGCCTTCGGTCTTCAACCAAAAATCATACAGAAAAGAGCCGTACCAGCCATGCAGATGCGTTTGATAGTTGTCCCGCTGTTCTCCCTAGCCGTAATCCTTATAACCGCATTCACTCCTTCCCGTTCCCTGGCCGCCGAGGTGCTGGTGGTGGCCGATACCCAGCTCAGGCCCGCGATGGAGATCATCTCCGGCATCAAAAAGAGCATGGGCCGTTCCCTGAAGATTATCCCGCCGGAAGAGGCGAGGCAAGGGCTGAAGAGCGTCGTGGAAAAAGAAGGGACTCGGGTTGTCGTGGCCCTGGGCAGGGAAGCGCTGACCGAGGCGCTGACCCTGCCTTCCCATATCCCGGTGATCTTCGACATGGTGGTGGTCCCGCCGATCATCACCCGCCCGAACACCACCGGTTTCTATCTGGCCACCCCGGTCAGGGAGTATACCGATCTTATCAGGAAGCATCTCCGCTCCATCCGGCAATTGGCGGTCATAGGAAGCCGCGACCAGCTTACCCTGCTCGGCAGGGGTGAAGGAACGGCCTACACCGTACGCGACACCTCGGAGTTTGTTGCGACGATGCGCCGACTGGACGATACCGACGCAATCTTGCTGCTGCCCGACACCTCGTTGTTGACCACGGCTGCCCTGGGTGAGGCGTATCTGTCGTCGTTTCGCAAGGGAATCCCGCTATTCGGGGTTTCGGAGCGTAATGTCAGGGAGGGGGCACTGCTGGCGCTGGTAGTGGATATGGTCAACGTTGGGCGCCTGATCGGCGACGCCGCGGCCATGGCGCTCAAGGGGGATGATATTGGCCAGCTCCCCCTCTCACCGCCGCGGAAATTCGACATCTACCTCAATACGGCCACGGCCCGACGCATGAAGATCAAAATCCCGGACGAAATGGTAAGGATAGCCAAGCGGGTGTATCCGTAACCCTTACCCTAACCCCTCCTCGCGGCCTTCAGGCCCGTCTTTTGGGCACTTAGGGAGAAGGGGAATTGTATCCCCTCTCCATGAGGGAGAGGGTGGCCGAAGGCCGGGTGAGGGGGCACCGTTGCCAGTACCGCCCAATTTACTCATTTACGCCAGACAACTGCGCAATCAACAGACTGACGCTGAAAAACTCCTCTGGTGCCTCTTAAGGGGGCGGCGTTTTTGTGGCTTCAAATTTCGGCGTCAGAGTCCGTTATTGGGATATATACTTGATTTTTATTGCCGTGATGCCGGTCTTGCTGTTGAGCTTGATGGCGATGGACATAACAACGAAGAACAACGTCTGTATGACGAGGAACGCACGCGAATTCTTGAAGCCGCAGGCATACGTGTAGTCAGATTCTGGAATAATGAGGTACTCAACTCTGTGGAAGTTGTGCTGGAAGAATTATATACGCAGTTAATGATCAATTCCCCAAAGCGCTAAAGATTTCCCCCTCATCCGCCCCTTCGGGGCACCTTCTCCCTTAGGGAGAAGGATAAACTGCCTCTATCCCGCAGGGAGAAGGTAAAAAACAAGTATTTACTTTTTCGTCCGCTGAAACTCCAGGTCCTGCCTGATTACCCTTTCCAGTACCGCATCATAATACTCCTTCCGGCAATCAACCTCGTCAATCGCGCCGTTACGCAGCAGGGTCATCTGGCGGCAGCCGCCGAAACAGATCGGCAGATAGGCGCACTCCAGGCACTCGTCCGTCTTCCAGAGATCCATGTTGTGCGAAGAGCGATAATCCGTGATACCTTCGGTGAGCGAACCGATGCGCAGCTCCGGGTAGGCCATGAAGGCCGGGCATTTGTAGTACGACCCATCGATGTTTATCACCAGTTCATGCTCCAGCTCGACCATGCAGACCGACAGCTTCGGCTTGGGAGCAGGAAAGCCGCGCTTGAGGGTCTCTTCACGCAGCCAGACACCGGCCTCCATCAGCCACGGTTCATAGGAACAGGTGCAGCCGGTGTTGAAGTCCGACAGGCCGCGCTCCCCCGCTTTCGGCACCACCGGGGCGAACAGCACCGTGCCGACCCGCCCTGGATCGATGCCGCGACCAAGCAGGTCGTCGAGCATGCGCGGAAACTCGCAATAGTTGTCGCGGGTAAAGTTCCCCCCCAGTTGCAGCGCTACGATGTCATAGATCTCGCACACATTGCGCACAATCGCTTCATAACTGCCTCTGCCCGAGGCATAGGGGCGGCTTTGGTTATGCAGCTCGGCCGGGCCGTCCAGGGTGACCTTGGCCCCGGTCAGCCCCAACGCCAGCAGCTCTTCGGCGCAGGCGCGGTTCAGCAGCGTGCCGTTGGTGACCAGGGAGAAGCCGAAGGGAACCCCGCTGTCGCGGGATGCACGTTGCAGGGGGGTGGCGATGGTCCGGATAAGGTCGAGGGAGAGGAGCGGTTCGCCGCCGTAGAAGGTCAGCCTGACCGGCTGTCCCTTGTTGCTCCGGTCGCAACGGATGCTCTCCACCAGCAGCGCGGCGGTCTCGGAGTTCATGTAGCTGCTGCCCCGGAATGAATCTTCATAACAGTAGGGACAGGCCAGGTTGCAGTCCAGATTCAGCACCACAACCGCGCTGAAAGGCGTGCCAGGGCGGGTGATGTCGAAGATCGTCCGGAACTGTTCCTGCTCGACACCCCGGTCCGGGGTCAGGATACCGATCCGGGACAGAATTTCACGCTCCTCGTCGGGAAGCGTACCGTTTTCGGCCGCTTCCAGCAGTTCGTCCGGCAGCAGCACCATGGACGAGCGCAGCGTGGAATAGACCAGGTTCTGGCCCGGCTGATCCGGGCAGGGGTAGATCTTCAGATAGGTGGATAGCTGCATGCTGGCCTCCGGGGTTACGTTCCCTCCCCAGCGGGAAAGGGGATGATTATTGTCCCTTCTCCCTTGGGGAGAAGGTGCCCCGAAGGGGCGGATGAGGGGGATTTTGACGTTAAGCAAAGCAAACCGGGCATTACTGATTTTTATTCGCGTTTGCATTCGGAGGTTTGATTTAACAAAAAAAGGGGGATCGCTCCCCCTTTCCGGTGTCTCTGTAAACGGAATCGATCAAAAAAGCGGCATTACTGATATCAAACAGCAAGCCCCGAGCGGGCCTTCGAATGCGCAATCGTTGCCTTTTTCCAGTACTATCAGGGTGTTAGTTCTCATTGTTTACCATCTCCTTTTATTGTGTGGTGTATGCCGCGGGGAACGACGTTGTAACCCGTCAGCTGAAAATCCGTCTATTTCCGCTGAACTTGCCGGGAAATTGATCATTAAGACGCGCCTTTATATCATATTAATTTATTTTGTCAATGGGATAAAACGCTTTTATAAAAATATATACGGGAACTTAATGATTAGAGGCGGTTATATCTCCAGGGTTCATCAGGCCCGCTTCCCGCATCATTTTTTGATCGGGAGCCCTATGGACAATCGTTTTCATTCAGCAGGTCCTCTGGACAACAAATTAAATTCCGTCCATTTGTTCTGATTGATATTTATATTTATTTTTCGTATAGTGTTCGAATACATTTCTCATGAAAAGACAACCTATCCCACAAATTATTCTCTGCTCCCTGCTCATGATCCTGCTGACCGGCGTATCCTGTTTTGCAGCGGATGTGCTGATCATCGCGGATGCCCAGCTCAAACCGGTTATGGAAGTAACACTGGGAATCCGCAAAACCCTGCACGCCTACACCAGAACCTTGTCTCCGGCCGAGGTAAGGGGGAATCTGGCTGCCGTGGTGCAGCGTGAGGAGGCACGGGTCGTGATCGCCCTGGGACGCGAGGCGCTGGCCGAGGCGCTGACTCTCCCCCCTTCCATCCCGGTGATCTATGACATGGTGGTGACCCCGCCGGCCATCAGCCGCGCCAATACAATCGGATTCTACATGGCGACCCCGGCCAGCGAGTACGCCGATCTGGTTCGGAGACATCTTCCATCCCTGAAGCAAGTGGCGGTTATTGCCAGCCGTGAATTCCTGAATATTCTGGCCCATAACGCCTCTCCCC
>JBGSQD010000198.1:0-6903 GCA_041738275.1 Geobacterales bacterium | reverse complement strand
GACCGTGGACGGCGTCCGCGGTTACGGCGAGGCGACCGTGGCAACCCACATCACCGGCGAGACCCTGGGCGCAACCCTGGCCAACCTTCAGGCCGCAGCGGCAGCCCTGCGCGGGCGCAGAATCGATGATCCCAAGGCGGTCTGCCGGGAGTTCGCTCCGGCCTTTGTCGGCAATCATTCCGGTCTGGCTGCCCTTGAAATGGCCCTGCTGGACATCTCCTCCCGAGTGCTGGGAATCCCGTTCCACGGGCTCTTTACACCAACAGCCGGGAAACAGCGGGTCCTTTCCTTTGACACCGACATCACGATCGTGATCGGCTCCCTGGAAGAAGCCCGGGCTGCCGCACAACAGTTCACAAACCAGGGCTTCAGTACATTCAAGATCAAGATCGGCAGGGACGAGGAGTTGGACCTGAAGCGGGTCCTGGCGGTGCGGGAGATCGCCCCTGACTGCGGGCTGATCCTGGATGCGAACATGGGATTCACCGCCGACCGGATGCTGGCGTTCCTGGACCGGCTCGACAGTTGCGGGGCCCGGCCGCTGCTGCTGGAACAGCCGGTGACGAAGCACGACTGGGATGGCCTGGCAGCGATCACAACGGCGCTGGCCGGAAGCGGCACACTGGTCTGTGCCGACGAGAGCGTCGGTTCCCTGGCCGATGCCAGGCGGGCCATGGACTGCAACGCTGTCAGCGCCATCAACATCAAGTTCATGAAAAGCGGCATCCTGGAGGGCGCCGAAATCGCCCGGCTGGCCGGCGAACAGGGGATGCCCCTGATGCTGGGAGCCATGATGGAGAGCGCCCTGTCCATCACTGCCTCGGCCCACTTTGCTGCCGGGCTGGGCTGTTTTGATTTCATGGACCTGGACACCACTTTTTTCATCGCCGGGGAGCTGTCCCATTCACCCTGCCTGGATAACAGCGGCAGATTCGATCTGCGCGGCGCCGGCCCAGGCATCGGGGTCGAGCCAGGGTTCCCATGATCACCAACCCCCTGCTCATCATCTTAGTCCTGATAACCATCGAAGCCTTGGTCCTGATGTTGTCCCGTCATGAACGGACAAGGCACTTCTTCAACCTGCTCCCATCCGTGTTCTGGATCTATTTTCTGCCGATGCTGGCCGCGACCTTCGGGCTGATCACCCCCAAAAGCCCGGTGTACGGCATGATCACGTCCTGGCTGCTGCCGATGAGCCTGGTACTGTTGCTGCTGCCGGTGGATATGAAGGCGATCCTGCGGCTGGGACCAACTGCCCTGGCTATGTTCTTCATCGGCGCCGCCGGGATCATGGCCGGCACTGTTTTCTCCTTTGCCCTGTTCAAACCGCTGGTCGGCCCGCAGTTCTGGTCCGGCTTCGGCGCCCTTTCCGCATCCTGGACCGGCGGCAGCGCCAACATGATCGCGGCCAAGGAGGCGTTGTCGGTGCCGGATGCGGTTTTCGCACCGATGGTGATCGTCGATACGGTCGTACCGTACCTCTGGATGGGCTTCATGATCGCCATGGTCGGCCTGCAGCCGGCCTTCGACCGCTGGAACCGGTCCGATCGCGCCATACTGGACCATTTTGGCGAGCAGGTCGTGAAGCATCAGGCAACGAGCGGCGGACGCCGGACACCTGTCGGCATACTGCTCGCCCTGGGTGTTGCGTTCGCCGGAGGCGGAGCAGCCCACCTGATCGCCCGGCAACTGCCGCAGATACGGGACGTGGTCACGACCTACACCTGGACGATCATGGTCGTGTCCACGATCGGGATACTGCTGTCGTTCTCCCCGGTCCGGGGTCTGGAGCGTTCCGGCGCCTCACGCACCGGCTACGATCTGCTCTATTTCGTACTGACCGCCATCGGCGCCAAGGCCTCGGTTGCCAGCATCGGATCGGCCCTGACCCTGATTGCCGCCGGACTGGTGATCGTGGCGGTCCATGCCGTCGTGCTACTGATCGGGGCGCGCCTGCTTAGGGCGCCCCTGTTCCTGGTGGCAGCGGCAAGCCAGGCCAACATAGGCGGGGTCGCCTCGGCGCCGGTAGTTGCCGAGGTCTATCATCCGGGGCTGGCCTCCGTCGGTCTGCTGTTGGCGATCCTGGGGAATATCGTTGGAACCTGGCTGGGGATTTTATGCGCGCAGCTGTGCCGCATGGTGTGAAGGCTTGCGGGCAAGGAGGAAATATCTGCGTCTATCTATTTACGAATAACCAGACCGGCGCCGACGCAGAGCAGCAGGATACCGATTCCACGTAAAGGGGTAAACGGGATTTGGCGCAGGCCGAACAGACCGGACTGATCGAGCAGCGCTCCGGTTATCAATTGACCGGCGATGATGATTGACATGACAGCAACCGTTCCCAGCCTTGGCACGGCAATGATGGTCATGGTCACAAAATAGGCTCCCAGCAATCCCCCGGTCAGTTCCCACCATGAGGCATCCACCACATTACGCAGGTTCCCGCGTCCGGCGATCATAACCAGGACGAGCAGTGCCAGCGTACCAACGGCAAAGGAAATCAGCGAACTCTCGTAGGCCCCCACTTTTTGTGCAAGCCGGGCATTGATTGACGGCTGCAGCGCTACAGCCAACCCGCCACAAGCCATTAGAATCACAAGAATCGTGTTGCTCACATCATCTCCTTTGAACTGAAGTGAATATCGTCGGAATAGATATACAATGCGGATTTCCAATTAACAATGGAATTATCACCTCGGCGCGCCTCTTCAGTGTAAAGCGTAAAGAATCTTTACACCTATAATATATAAAGGCCGCTGAAACTGGAATAATGCCGGTTGGACGGTTTTTTTATTTTTGCAAGAGAAAGAGAAAAATAGATATCAGCGTCCGGTCTGGGTTCCCAAGAAAAACCACAAATAGATTGAACTAATGGCGCTGATTGCAGCGCCGATTTTTTTATGGTATTAAACAGACATGGGTAAACAGGAAATTATCGACATAATCAGGACAAGTAAGCCGGAGGTCATGGCGCGCTATGGCGTGCAACGCCTCGGCCTGTTTGGTTCCTATGTCCGCGGACAGCAGCGCAAGCGGAGCGATATCGACATCCTCGTGTCTTTCAACCGTGATATTGATCTGTTCGACTTTGTGGATCTGCGGGAATTCCTAGAAGCCAAGCTCCATGGAAAGGTAGATCTGGTAATGGAAAAAGCGCTCAAACCTGCTATCGGCAAGCGTATCCTGGCAGAGGTGGAGTATGTCTAAGGGGCGCGAGATAATCGATTATCTGGACGATATTAGTATGGCCATCGCAGAGGTCAAGGAATTTACCAACGGCATGACCTTCGATGAGTTCGCGGCAGACAAAAAGACCGTCAATGCCGTGATCAGGAGTCTGGAGGTGCTCGGTGAGGCGACCAAGCATATCCCGGTGGCATTTCGTCGGAAGCATCCCGCAGTTCCATGGGCCAAGATGGCCGGTATGCGGGATGTGCTGATTCACGATTATATGGGCGTTGATCTAAAGACGGTCTGGATGGTTGTGCAAGAGCGTTTGACGGAGTTGAAGCAGTTGATGGAAGAGTTGGATAATTAAGCATAGTCTCCCAGAAATTTCACGGTTGTAAGCAAAATAAAATTTTACGATCGGAAATTTTTTTTCCAAATCTTTTATGCAGCTGTCCGGTACATGATCACTTTGGCTTCAGCCATGACCTTGCCATCCAGTTCAAGCCTTCCTTTCACATCCACCAGCCGCCGCCGTTCTCCCACGACCTCGCCGATCACGGTTACAACAGATCCGGTGGGAACCGGAGCCCGGTAGCGTATCTTGATCTCACTGGTAACCACCATGAGCCCGCTTCCCATGCAGGCCTGGGCGCAGATCTCATCCAGCAGGGCTGAGATGATGCCTCCGTGGGTGATCCCCTGCCAACCCTGGAAGACCTCGTCAATCCGTACCTTTGTTTCAGCCCGGCGAAGCTTTGGGTCGATAACAAACTCTGCCTTGAATCCGATCGGGTTGTCCTTGCCGCAGATGAAACAACGGCCGTCATCAAGTATCTGCACCGTGTACCCCTTCCTCATCATCTATTAGTGGCTGTCATGGCGCTGCGTGGTTCGGTCAGGTTTAATAGATGAGTACAGAGGCTGTTGTAATCCGCTGGACCGCATAATTTCAATAATGATCACGGCACTGGGCAATCAGGATGGTATCGCCTTCGACTGCATACACCAGACGGTGGCAGCTGTCTATTCTGCGAGACCAGAAACCCGCCAGCTGATGTTTGAGCGGTTCGGGTTTGCCAATACCGGCAAAAGGTTCACGCTGAATCTCCCGGATAAGTTGATTGATGCGTTTGAGCATCGCCTTGTCGGTTATCTGCCAGTAAAGGTAGTCGTCCCAAGCTGCGGTTGAAAATTTGATCATCATTCCGCCAGCTCTCTAATCTGTCCGCCTCCCGCACGCAGCTCCTCGACTGATTCAAGCAATCGCTTGGCCCCTTGGGGATTACGGAGCAGGTATGCAGTTTCTTCAAAGGCATGGAAATCGTCAAGGGAAAGAATTACAACCGGTTTGCCGCGCTGGCTGGTCACTACCACAGGAACGTGGTCTTCGTTAACTGATCGCATGACGTCTGCCAAGTGCTGGCGCGTATAAGTATAGGTCAGGGCATTCATAGCTATCGCCTCCTTGGTGATTATGTACATAACATAGTACATATCGGCTCAAAAATCAAGGGGTGATACCTCGTTAAAGGCTCCCCTCATCAGACAAACAGAGGCACACTGGATCCCAGTCCGTGGACGACACTGGTGAAGGCTTCCCGCTGTTCCAGCTTGTCTTGGCCGAAACGATCAACAAACAGGTCCTGGATGTGGGGGATCCGCGAGGTTCCTCCGGTCAGAAAGACCGTATCTATCCGGTCCGGCAGCAGACCGGAACTGGCCACGACCTCATCGATGCAGGCGGCAATCTGCTGAAAGTTATCCCCGTTGAGCGCTTCAAACTCTGCCTTGCCGACCTTCTCGTTGATACACAGATCGCGCTCCATGAAACTGATCAAGGCCTGTTCCCGGTCTGAAAGCTCACACTTGGCCTTTTCTATCGCCTGAAAAAGGAAAAATCCGTAGTTGTCGCTGATGATGTTTTCCAGGTGCTCGATGGCCCGGCGATCATCGGTGGTGCCTTTGATGACCCGTATGTGCTCCCTGGTTTTGCGCGCCCGAAGCAACGGGATGCGGTGCCACTGGCAGAGCGTGTAGATGATGCTTTTGGGAATATTGACCCACTCATCCTTAGCCATGGTTTTGTAGCGGGCATAGCGTCCGAAATGGTACGCCACCTTGTCCCACATGAGCTGGGAATCGAACTTGTCGCCGGCCACATAGACGCCGCCCAGGGCAAGTACGTCGCTGCGCCGGTCGGAGCGGGCAAAGGTGCCCCCCTTGACGCGGATTACCGAGAAATCAGAGGTGCCGCCTCCAAAGTCTCCGATGAACACGATCCGTTCCTGCCCGGGCTGCAGCGATTCTTCATAGGTCAGCGCCGCCGCAACCGGCTCATACTGGAACCAGATATTTTTAAAGCCGGCCTTGCGGGCCGCCTTTTCGAGGCGCTGCTGGGCCACGGCGTCCTTGACGGCATCCTTGGAAAACACCACCGGCCGCCCCAGAACCACGCTCTCCACGGGGCAGCCCACATGCGCCTCTCCCCTGGCCTTGATCCTGCGGAGAATGATCGCCACCAGGTCATCGATGGCATAGCGCTTGCCGTAGATCTCCGTGCTGTCGAAACTGGTGTTCGGCAGAAAGGTCTTGATCGACTGCATGAAGCGCCCGGCCGCCCCATCGCTCACGTACTGATGAATGGCCTCATGGCCGGTAAAAACCTCATTTTCCTCGTTAAAGTAAAGCACCGAGCGCATCAGCAGTCCGGCTTGGTCGCTGCCATCCACGCTAACAACCTCCACCGTGCCGTTCCTGTATACTGAAAGCGCCGAATTTGTTGTTCCAAAGTCGATCCCGAATACGATCTGCAATTACAGCTCCTCCATCTGCTTGAATATCGTGTCAAAGTACAAAAACTCTTGTTCCGCACCCTTGCTTGCACAAACAGCTGCCAGGCAAACGAAAACCCCGCCCGGGCAAGCCCGAACAGGGGTTTTTGAAGTCTACGCCATCAGCCTCTCAGCTTCAAGAGATTTCACGATTCACTACGGACCATGAAACCGATAACGCCATATAACGAAGCAGTAGCACCCTCCCCAAAAGGAGCATAACATTATCGATCTGGTAATATTGCAGTCAACAGGGTGTTTAAATCATGACAAATAGCGGATTGCTTGATGCACAGGATGTCAAATGGCAGGAGTGCCCTTGAACCGGGCAGTTGTTAATTTTGATGCGGGAGTTGTCGCACTGGTTCTAGTGCGTGTTTTCCGTAGTATCTTCTTTTGCTCTCGTCTGTAAGGACATCTGCGGGAATCTGGACAGCCTTTCTTCCAGTTCAGTCAGCCGCTTAAGGCAGTTGTCACGCTGTTCCTTAAGAAATTGCTGATATTGGCGATGATCTGTTTTATTGTCGCTAGCATCCATAGCAGCACTCCAGACAATATGATAAATTTCAAATTAAATATAACTTAGCATATATTTGAAAAAATAGAACAATAAAATTCCGGCAACAGCAAACATATTTACCTACCCCTGCCGCCACACTCCGTAAACCAGCACCACACCACTACCGTCGACAAATCGTGATTGCATTTCCGGCATATTTCAAAAATGCTGGTATAATTTGACCATCTTTGAACTACACACTGACACGGCAAACGCGGCAAAGGAGACCTTATGAGAGTTACAGTACCAGCCTTATGGAGGGTGATATTGATCGTCATTACCCTGCTCGTCATACCGGCCGGGATAATGGCCCAGGAAGCAGGGGATTCCGATCAGGGT
>JBGSQD010000191.1:0-3774 GCA_041738275.1 Geobacterales bacterium | reverse complement strand
GTGCTGAGCCCCCGTTGAAGCTGTACCAGTTTGATCGCCTCTATCTTTTCCTCGCGATCGAGCAGAGTTGTCAACAACGAGTTGAATTCCGTATCTGTCATCGGTTTTTCCATATCGAACTGCTTCTCTTGATCACTGACGACGGTAGAGTACTGTGCGAGCAATTTGCGAAGTTTCTTTTTGCCCGGCGTAATATGAGTCAATTCTATCTTCAACAGGTCGGGACTGATGAAGACTATGGGGCGGTCATGAAATCTTGTTTTGCTCTGCTTGCCGGGGTTGAGTTTCTTCATACGGTCAATTTCATTTTTAATCCGGGTAATCTCATGATCTGTGGCTCTGCTCTTGCGCGCAATGAAGAGTTCACGTTTCAGGTCATCAACCTTGAAGTGGGCCGGTTTACGCTGCGCCTCGAACTCCAGTGCTGCCTTGACCCTGTCAATGTCGAGATAACGGGGATTAAGCTTAATGGCAATAAACCAGCGCTTGATCCGGCTTGTCCCATCAGTGTCGGAGCTGGTGTGGATTTCCTGTTGCAGTTGGGCTTCGGCAATTTCGGCCCAAGACAGATGCAGAGCAATTGGATCCTCCCTCGGCGAATCATCATGCAAATAGGATCGGTATTTAAGCAGTATTCCACTGGAACCAATCCGAGCCAGCCAATTTGTCTGAGAGCAAATTGCCATTAAAGACTTGAAAAGGATGGAGCAGGCAGTCCCCACTATCAAAGTACATAAAGCGGATACAATCATAACCCAGAGGCGTGATGCGTGATATCCGATAACAAATAATGCGACAACGCAAAAAAAACCGGAAAGAAACAACAAAAAGGAAAAGAGTGTCCCCCAGAGAGAGGTCCGAAAGATCGTCTCATCATGGCGAGGTGGCGGTATGTTTTGCCTGGTGAAGAGGTTCATTGGGTTTTACTCGATTTGCGCATCTTGCGGAATAACCAAATAAAGACCGGGATCATAAGAAAGGAAATTGCAAGCCCCACTAAAATGTAAATTTCGTCCCAGGACGAGCGTGCTTCAAGGACTGTCTTCTTGGGGTTGTCCGGAGAATAATATATATCAACCTCCTGACCCGCCGAATATTTGGCAGCCGCTTCGACTGCACTTCTTTCCCCAGTTCCAAAGCGAAAACCGCCGTACCTGAAACGCCCCACGCAAAAGCTCTCACCGTTATCCTTGTACGTGCCACATAAAACCGGACGCCATGTCACTCCTTCTTTTCTAGCTCTGTTGCTGCTGGCAAAAGATTTAGTGACGATCGCCTTACGCGACGGCCAGGATTCAGCGACTGTCTTCTGATAGATTTCAAAGGGGGCTGTCACGAGGATGAACAGTCCAAAAAGGATGCAGCTTAGAAGAACGAACCCGAATATTTTTCCAAGAATATTTTTCAATGTTCACCACTGTACCGGATTATGACCAACGGCTTGGGGGCGCACCAGCGGCGCAGGTTTATTGCGCCGACTGAGTGCCGCCTCCTTGTTGAGTTTTCTTTGCTCCCTTTCGAATGATGAACCTTTCGATACCTCCAAGGACGATAACAGCGACTAAACATAAGATTCCGGAAGTTCGTGAGTACATTTGCGAAAGGGTGTAGCTCGACACGAGCAAGACGATGTAAAGAAAGATAAAAATGATCTGAAATGATTTTATGTTTCGTGGATCTTCTAAATTAGGAGTTTCATTACTTTCTTCTTGGTTCCTCAACTTTTTCCACTCCTTCAAGAAGAATGGGAAAGTTAACAATGTCGAGAGAAGGATTCCGGTTAAGAAAATTTGCTTTAATTCAGTAAAATATTGCTTCGAAATGTCCTGGAACATAATGAATACAGCAATCATCACTCCGACAATTAGGTTGATGAGTATGTTTACGAGGATCAATTTAAATCGATCAGGCCAATTGTATGTCACATTACCTCCTTTTTCCGAAGGCGAAAACTTCCGGTTTTTCCGTCTCATTTCTCATCGCTCAACGGCTATGAGTGTGACCGGCGCGGCAGGTTTTCCGCCGCGACCGAGTCCACACGAGAGTTGGAACAATTATCTAATCATGGTCTAGCTCTAACTGCTGGAAGTCTGGCAATATTTCATAATGTTCCAGCATGTCATAAATCGGCTGAATGGTCGTAACAGTCATATAGCCTATTTCAGGTGGGGCTCCATCCCTCACAAGGGAATCAGTCACCACGCCTAATACCGCTGTGCCGGTTATAGTATTTTTTTCATCATAGGCAACAAGGACGGGGGCACCACTAAAACCACCACGTGCAGTTGTAGAGACAACAAATGAGGGGTGCATGCTTCCCGAGTAGATTTCTATGAGTCCGTTGATTTCTCCAAAACATGCAAGGAGATGCGGTCTTGCACTTAATGGCACCGGAGGGAAACCCAGAACAAGTGTTCTATTAAGCAAGAGTTCATGGGGGCCAAGGAAACAATCTAGATGCGCTCCAAGAGGTATATAGTTTTCTGGAACTTTGTTGGCCAAAAAACAAGCCAGATCGACTTTATTGTCTGGATGATAATATGGACCCCGCACAATTCGATATTCTTCTTTGGCAGGCTCACCGAAATGTCGTCTCAAAGAATCGTATCCTGTGTCTGTCGCAATTTCGTTTATGTTTTTACCTTCTATGACATGGCGAGCCGTCACAAATATGCCATTACCTACATGAAATGCTGTCCCGATGCCTATTTCCTTATCTTTATTTTCAACCTCAAGGTAAACAACAGATTTCTGGTAGAAACCGAACTGTTGCTTCCCCCAGTCAGAGTATACGCCCATTAAGGTGCCCTTTCATGATGGTTTCGTTTTTGACAACGGATCAAAGATAACCCTGCGAGCGTAGCGAGTCAGAGTTCATCTAATCGCTATATGTGCATTATTGTCTGACTCCTTATGCACAAGTTCCCAATCCTCTGACAGGATGTCATCAACTATAAACAGGTTTGGCCCTATATTCTTGCCATCAACAATCATGCAAAAGTTTTTTAAGTTGAATTTCTTTGCAATAAAATAGGTTGTAGCTTGAGGTATGAGCAAAAATAATGTTTCGATCTTCTGTATTAATTCAGGTTGGTATTCAATTCTGTAATTTGCATCGTGAACTATATTATGCCTTATATTAAAAGCGTTTGTTATAATATCTCTCCAATCAGTTATGAGAGACTCTATGGATAAATCACGTGCCTGCCTTCCTTTAATGGCACATGAAGTGATTTTATTTTTGCAAACATAATTTAAAAAGTCTGCATCTATTAGGCTAGTAAATGCACTGTTAATATCTTCCAAATTCTGGAAATTGAAGCTCTTGCTGGCTAGCTCCGGTAGACTAATTTCAGCAGATTCAATGGTTACATCATATTTATCAATATTCAGATGCTTAAGTGTTTGTGACAATAACTTTGCGTCGCTAGAGTTTATTAAAACAAAAGTATCTCTGAAATATGTCTCCCAGCAGCTAACTAAAAATACAAAATATTGTCTATAGGCCACTGTCAACATAGATTTATCGATGCCACTACTTATCTGCAAGTGCATAAATTTGCAATGTTCATAAAAATTGCATACGAAATTAAAATTACAGTTGTCAATTGACTTCCTGCTATCTCGCAACTGCTTTAGCTCTGTTACTAATTTATTAGTTGGCTTGCGTATCCGCTTCATAGGTTTCATTGCAGTTGAATCCCTTTTTAATCATATAACGTCGTGGGGGCGCAGCGGCGGCGGTTCTTTGCCGACCGTCTGCCGCCGCCTGGT
>JBGSQD010000182.1:0-6376 GCA_041738275.1 Geobacterales bacterium | reverse complement strand
ATGCTTAAGGCCTTACCACTCTGTTCGTCCACCCCTATCACCACGCCATTCAGCCGGATATCCTTCTTGGGCACCTCGAACTTCACCGGCAGCTGGGTCAGGAATTTGCGAATCGCCTCTTCCTTGCCGATCCCGATCACCGAATCGAAGCTGCCGGTCATGCCGGCATCGGACATGTACGCCGTCCCCTGGGTCAGGATTCGTTCATCAGCGGTCTGCACGTGGGTATGGGTTCCGATCAGGGCGCTGACCCGGCCATCCAGATACCAGCCCAGGGCAGCCTTCTCCGAGGTCGCCTCGGCATGAAAATCCACGAAGATGACGTTTGTTTCCTGCCGCAGCAGTTCGATCTCACGGTCTGCCGTACGGAAAGGGCATTCCAGGTTCTTCATGTAGATCCGGCCTTCGAGATTAAGCACCCCTACCTTGAATCCTCCGGGGGTGGTCAGGATCATACTCCCTCTGCCGGCTGCGCCCTCGGGATAATTGGCGGGCCGCAGGATCCGCGGATTGGCCAGGATCAGTGCAACCTGTTCCTTTTTATCCCAGATATGATTGCCGCTGGTGATGCCATGCACCCCCAGGTCGAACAGTTCCCTGGCGGTTTCGGTTGTCAGGCCGAACCCCCCGGATGCATTCTCGCCATTGACAATGACCAGGTCAACGCAATGCCGGTCCACCAGGCGATCCAGCTCCCTGGAAAGCGCCTGGCGGCCCGGCTTGCCGATGATATCCCCTATAAACAGTATTTTTATCGCCATAAGTAACTAAAAACCACCAAGCTTTCCGGGAACGAGAGATTTTTCGCAAGATCAAGGCTGTCGAAGGATTGCGCGGAGGCCCCTCACCCGGCCTTTCGCCACCCTCTCCCGTTGGGAGAGGGTAACAGTTTTCCCTCCCCCTGTGGGGGAGGGATAGGGAGAGGGACGTACGCCGCACAAGTGATCCTGAAGACTTACGCAGATATTGCGGAAAAGAACCGTTCCTTTTTAACGGGCATAGTCTATTGCCCTGGTTTCTCTTATAACATTAACCTTGATCTGACCCGGGTAGGTCATCTCCGCCTCGACTTTTTTAGCGATATCGCGGGCCATGATTACCGACTGCTCGTCGGTTACCTGCTCGCTGGAAACCATGACGCGGATCTCGCGACCAGCCTGGATGGCAAACGACGAACTTACCCCCGGGAACGAGGTTGCAATGCGCTCCAGGTCATCCAGTCGCTTGACATAGGTCTCCATCATCTCGCGCCGTGCCCCTGGGCGTGCGCCAGACAGGGCATCAGCCGCCTGAACAAGAACAGCCAGCACGGTAGTAGGCTTTTCATCCTCGTGGTGGGCCATGATGGCATGCACAATCTTGACGTTTTCACCGTACTTGCGGGCCAAATCGGCGCCAATCACGGCATGGGACCCTTCCACCTCGTGATCCACGGCCTTGCCCAGGTCATGCAGCAAACCTGCCCGCTTGGCCTGTTTAACGTTGATTCCCAGTTCCGCAGCCATGATGCCGCAGATGAATGCGACCTCCAGCGAGTGCTGATAAACGTTCTGGGTATAGGAGGTGCGGTACTTGAGGCGCCCGATAAGTTTGAGGATTTCCGGATGGATACCGTGTACCCCCAGGTCAAAGGCGGCCTGATCGCCAGCCTCCTTGATGGAGAGTTCCACCTCTTCGGTGGACTTGGCTACCACCTCTTCGATGCGGCCGGGATGGATACGCCCGTCGGCTATCAGTTTTTCCAGAGACAGGCGAGCCACCTCGCGGCGCACCGGGTTGAAACCGGACAGGATCACCGCTTCCGGTGTATCGTCGATGATCAGGTCGATGCCGGTAGCCGCCTCCAGTGCGCGGATGTTACGCCCTTCACGGCCGATAATGCGCCCTTTCATCTCGTCCGAGGGGAGAGGCACAACCGAAACGGTCTTTTCAGCGACATACTCGCCGGCGTAGCGCTGGATTGCCAGGGAGATGATCTCTTTGGCCTTCTTGTCGGCTGTCTCGCGGGCCTCTTCCTCGATGATCTTTATGCGTTTGGCCGCATCATGTTTGGCCTCATCCTCCATGGCATCCATCAACTCTTTCTTGGCCTCAACCGCGGACATGCCCGAGATGACCTCCAACTTGGCCTTCTGCACGTCAGCAGCCTTATTCAGTTCCTCATCCCGCTGGGCAAGGGTCTGCTCCTTGGTGGTAAGAACCTGCTCCTTCTTGAGGATATCCAGCTCCTTCTGATCGAAGAGAGCCACTTTTTTATCCAGATTTTCTTCCTTTTGCTGCAACCGTTTTTCAAGATTCTGGAGATCCTTCTTTTTCTCCGTCATGTCCCTTTCATTCTTTTCCTTGGCCTGGATTGCCGCATCCTTGGCCTGAAGTTCCGCCTCCTTGGTGATGGTATCGGCTTCACGCCGCGCATCCTCAATCACCTTGACCGCCAGTTCCTCAGCCTGCCTTACGATAGAACCAGAATCCTTCTTGTTGGACCGGCTGCCGGCCAAATAGGCCCCGACAGCAACTACCAGAGCAATGACAACAATAACAATCATACCCATATCCATATCAATAACCTCCTCTATGTGAATCCGGGCCATCATGGTGGCACCGGTTACCTCTTGATGCGTCAGCGCACTACACGGATGATCCGCTTGTCGGTGACGATAATCTCCATCCTTATGTCATGCCCTTCGGCTGGTATCTGCCCTTGGATCAGCTGAAAGTCATGGCATAATCCCACCAGGTGCCCCTTTCGATCCGTCCTGCTCAAAAAAAGATCGTAAAAGCCCTTGCCATAGCCGATGCGATGCCCGCTCCGGTCAAAGGCAACACCGGGAACTACGATCATATCAGCCTCTGTGGCAGCATGATCCACCCCCACTGGGCATGGTTCAAGGATGCCGAAACTCCCCTGGGCAAGGTCCTCCAGTCCCTGCACCTCCCGTAATACCAGTTCTTGGCCGCAGACAGCCGGATACAGCACCCGCTTTCCCGCCATGAAGGCCGATGTCAGGATGTTCGCTGTATCGGTCTCTTTATGGGCCGGGGAGTAAAGCGCAATGCAGGCAGCCTGCCGATACTCCTCCAGCGAAAGTAAATTCTGCTGAGCCAGCAGACTGGAAGCATGCCATTCGTCGTGACTGAGCGCTCGACGATGTGCGAGCATCTGCTGGCGAAGCGATCTTTTGGGCATATACCCTTCATATGAAACTGTGCATACTACTGTGGTGTTGCCCGGGGATGTGGCCGGGAAGGTCGATCAGGGAGGGAGAAAGGCGGGGAATAGCTCGTAAGTGTCGGGGAATGAGGTTATTGCTCTGGTTCCTGTGCTCCTGGAGCGATTCCGTCCTTTCGTTGATGGATATATTCTGTGGATTCCAGGTATCAGTAAACAGGGGCAGCCCATCTGCCTCGCCTGTCGGGACTGATTAGTACAACTGTGAATATATTATCAAGTCTCCCTGAAGAGACCGTGTCTTCTGAACTAAGCCCTTAATAAATCAGGCTCTTTCCAGCTTCTCGATAATACCTTGCAGCTTGTCATCAAGGGAAGCATCTATTTCTCGTTCGTTCCGCAGAGTCAACAATTCTTCTGATATATTAAGCAATGCCAGCGTCAGCAGCAACTGGACATCCCCGCTCTTTAGGGCAGCCCCGATCTCCTGCAGCCTTCCGTTAACGAAGGATTCGACCGCATGAACCTTTTCGGCGGGGGCCGAACTCCTGACTGAGAGTTCCCGGCCGAGCACCGTGACCAGGTGGCTTGTTTTCATACGAAGCCGCTAGATCCCTTCCAACTTGCCAAGGATAGCGTCAACGCGGGATTTCAGACCTTCTCGCTCGTCCCGGAGCTGCTGATTCTCCTGGAGAATACGCGTGTTTTCTTCTCTCAGGGCCGTATATTTTTCCACAAGTTCATTAACCTTATTATCCAGTTTCTCAAACAGTTCTTGGTTCATGGTTTCAGTTTCCTTTCGCGGCACGCTAATATAATCACAGGGCGCAGTGAAGTCAAGCCCTAATTGTGTAAAATCGGGGACTTCCCGAGTTTTGCTACGCCTGGAAGAGGGCATCCGTGAACTCCTGCGGATCAAAATCGCGCAGGTCGTCAATTGCCTCGCCAACGCCTATGTAACGTACCGGCAGGGCGAACTCATGACTAACCGCCACCACAATGCCCCCCTTGGCCGTTCCATCCAGTTTGGTCAGTGCTATGCCCGAGACATGGGCAGCCTCCTTGAAGAGTCTCGCCTGGGAAAGGGCATTCTGCCCGGTGGCGGCATCGACAATAAGAAGCGTTTCATGGGGGGCGCCAGGGATTTCTCGTCCGATAACCCGCCGGATCTTCTTCATCTCTTCCATCAGGTTGACCTTGGTATGCAGCCTTCCGGCAGTATCGATAATCAGGATGTCCACCTGTCGGGCCAAGGCAGCCTTGCAGGCATCAAAGACAACGGCCGAGGGGTCGGCGCCCTCCTTGTGACGGATAACATCAACGCCGGAGCGATCACCCCAGACCGTCAGCTGCTCGGCGGCAGCAGCCCGGAAGGTATCGGCGGCAGCCAGCAGCACCTTCTTGCCGTCAGCGGTAAACCGGGAGGCGAGCTTGCCGATGGTGGTCGTCTTGCCAACACCGTTCACGCCGATCACCAGCAATACAAAGGGGTGGTGACTGTTAATCTCCAGCGAACTGTGATGGGCCTTCAGTCGCGACAGGATCTCATCCTTCAGGGCACGGCGCAGCGCTTCACCATCCTTCAGTTCATTGCGCCCCAAGCGCTGTTCCAGGGTGCGGATCAACTCCACGGTGGTCTTCACCCCGATGTCGGATGTGATCAGGATTTCTTCCAGCTCCTCCAGCGTATCAGCGTCGATCTCCTTCTTGCCGAGCACCAGGGCATCGATTCTCCCGACCAGGCTTTCCTTGGTCTTCTTCAGTCCCGACTTGAGCCGCTCGAACAGACCCGGCTTGACAATGGTTTCAGCAGTTGCCTGGACTGGGGCCGTTACAACCGGCTCCGGTGCAGGGGTTACCTCCTGCGCCACGTCCGGAACAGCGGCCACGTCCTCGACAACCGGCACATTACCACTGATCTTATCGATCAGCCCCCTGAAAAAACCTTTCTTTTCCTGCTGTTCCATCATATCTCCTTCTTACACCGGCCGACTGCGGCGCGAAAGTGGTACAGCGCCAAAGCCACCGGACAGCTGCGGTCAATGCTCATCACCAGTGAATAATCCTGATCGATGCAGCCGGCAATGAGATGTGCATCGGTGGCAGTCACCACCACATCCTCAACATCACCCGCCTGTATGGAATTCTGGATCTCTTTGAGACGGCCCAGGATAATCCCCTGGTGGGCGGCAACAAAACGGATGTCATATGGTTCACAGTGACAGTACTCCTGCACCGCCTCCCCCTCCCAGTCCACCAGGATAGCACCGACAGCATGGGGCGTGCTGTCGACAAGTTCCTTCAGAATACTCTTAAATGGCATGAACAGGCTCCTCAAAATACAAATGCACTAATTCAACCTCACCGACACGACCTTCGAAGTTCCGGCATCTTCCATTGTGATGCCGTACAGGGTGTCGGCCACCTGCATGGTGGCCTTGTTGTGGGTAATGATAATGAACTGAGAAATGGCGCTCATCTCCCGGACCATCTCGTTAAAGCGGCCGATGTTGGCATCGTCCAGCGGCGCATCCACCTCGTCCAGCAGGCAGAAAGGGGTCGGCTTGATCAGGAAGATCGAGAAGATCAGCGCCACGGCGGTCAAGGCCTTTTCTCCGCCTGAAAGCAGTGTCACGCTCTGCAGCTTCTTGCCCGGAGGCTGGACGATGATATCGATGCCGGTCTCCAGCAGGTCTTCCTCGTTGGTCAGGCGCAATTCCGCCTGTCCCCCGCAGAACAGTCGCGGAAAGACCTCCTGGAACTTGGCATTAACCTGATTATAGGTCTCCAGGAAACGCTGCCGCGTGGTGCGGTTTATGCGCTGGATAGCCTGCTGCAAACCACGCAGCGACTCTTCCAGATCATCCTTTTGCGTGTTGAGGAAGGTGAAGCGCTCCTCCATGCCAGCGCACTCGTCGATGGCCATCAGATTGACCTCGCCCATCTCATCCAGCAGCTTCTGCAACTCCAGCCGGCGCGCCTGACGCACAGGTTCGTCAAATTCCGTTTCCTCCAGCCTGGCCAGGGCCTCGGCCATGGGGATACGGCTCCGCTCCTGCATCCCCTGTTCCAGGTGCTCGGCCTGCATGCTCAGGGTGGAAAAGCGCAGATTGAGGTCGGCCTGATTCTGGCGGACCGTCTCACTGTCTTCCCGGCACAGCTTGGCCCGGGCCTCGGCAGCGGCCAGGGAGCTGCCGGCCGCTTCAT
>JBGSQD010000146.1:0-22515 GCA_041738275.1 Geobacterales bacterium | reverse complement strand
TGGAGGAGATGCGCCAATCGTTGCGTCTCGTGGAGCAGGCTATGCGAGGGATGCCGGGCGGGCGCTGGATCACGGATGATTACCGTTTTGTATTGCCGCAGAAAAGAGACTCGCTGAAAGACATCGAATCCCTGATTCATCACTTTGTCAACAGCACCCGCGGCATGGCTCCGCCAAAGGGAGAGAACTACAGCGCCATTGAGGCTCCCAAGGGAGAAAACGGTTACTTTGCCGTCTCCGATGGGCTTAACATCCCTTATCGCCTGCGAATCCGTACCCCCAGTTTTCCTCACATCCAGGCGTTGCCTTTGATGAGCCGCGGCTGGCTGCTGTCGGATTTTCTGGCTATCCTTGGTTCGGTGGATTTTGTGCTGGCTGACCTGGATCGCTGACAACGTGGTTCCCGGGTTTTTGATTGACGTAACCTGATCAGTTTTCGCTGGTGTCAAATATCTCCGCAAAATCGTCCTGAATTTCTTTGAACGCTGCCAGAATGTGCGGATCAAAGTGCCCTGGCATGGTTCGGCCGTCTCCCTTGAGGATAATATCGCACGCCTTGCCATGGTCAAAGGCCGCTTTGTATACCCGGCTGTTGCGCAGGGCATCGTACTGGTCGGTCAGCATGACGATACGTCCGGCCATGGGGATGTTGTTGCCGCTGAGGCCGTAAGGATAGCCGCTGCCATCCCATCGTTCGTGGTGTGTGGCGGCAATGATGGCGCCCATCTGGAGCATGGTGTGGGATGAACCCCTCAGGATTTTCTCGCCTATGATGGTATGCTGCTTGATGGTGGCAAACTCATCATCTGTCAGCGGCCCGGGCTTGAGCAGGATCGAGTCGGGAATCCCGATTTTGCCCACATCGTGCATGGCACTGGACACCGAAATGTTCTCCACAAATTCATCCGGCAGTCCGAGATAAATCGAGAGCCGTTTCGCGTACCTGCCAATGCGTGTAATGTGCTGTCCGGTATCTTCATCCCGCAACTCTGCTGCTGCTGTGAGTCGTTCGATAATTTCACTGCTCATATGCGTAAGTTTGCTGAGGGCTTCGTTCAATTCCGCCGTGCGTTGGCTTACGGTCCGCTCCAGTTCCAGCTTATAATTCTTTTCAATCCTTGTGAGCCGCTTGTAATTGAGTCCCTTTTCAATTGCATGGATCAGGTAGGGTGGGCGATACGGCTTGATTATGAAGTCGAATGCCCCTTTCTGGATTGCCTGGACGGCGGTGTCCAGGTCCGCGAAGGCGGTCATCAGCAGCACTGGTGTTTCGTGGTCGAGAAAGCGGATTTTTTCCAAAAGCTCAATGCCGCTCATTCCAGGCATGTTGATATCGGTCAACACCAGATCAACCGGTTCAGAAGCGAAGCGCTTGACGGCGTCCTGGCCGTTACTGAATGGTATGATGGTGAATCCGTATTCCCGCAGCAGGATGGAGACACTTTCCAGAACATAGCGGTCATCATCCACGACAAAGATTGTTCCCTGCGATTCAGGAAGCATTTTCTAGAACCTTTCTTACCTTCATGAGCAACTCCTTGGGTACAAACGGCTTGGCAATGAAATGCAGGTTCTGGTCGAGCTTATCATCCCCTTTAATCATGTCAAGATTGTATCCGCTGCAGAAGAGTACCGGGGTATGGGGATTAATCTTGTGGATCTCTCGGTAGACATCCATCCCCTTCATGCCGGGCATGATGGCATCGAGAATTACCAATTGAATCTTGGCATTTAGCGCCCGATACTTTTCCATGGCCTGATGACCGTCTTCCGCCTCAATTACCGTATAGCCGAACTCCTCAAGCAGCTCTTTCGTCAGCATGCGCATGGTTTCGTCGTCTTCCGCCAGAAGGATGACTTCGTGTCCGCCACAGAATGGAGTCGTGTCGCCATCTTCCGCCTGGGCACCTTTCATGTCAAGCGTCAGAGGCAGATAGATGCAGAAGACGGTTCCATTGCCCGGCGAACTTTTACAGGTAATATAACCGCCATGCTTTTTGATGACACCATAAACAATGGAGAGCCCCAGTCCGGTGCCCTTGCCGATCTCTTTGGTAGTGTAAAATGGTTCAAACATGCGCTTAATGGTCTCCTCACTCATACCGCTGCCGGTATCGGAGAAGGACAACGTGGCGTAGGTCCCCTGCTCGCCAAACCCTTGGGATTGTATGAAATAGGAATCAATCGTGACCACTTCGGTCCTGATGGTTATGTTTCCCCCGTTCGGCATGGCATCGCGGGCATTGGTGGCTAGATTCATAAGTACCTGCTCAAGCTGAATACTGTCGGCTATGAGCGGCAATTCCTGTTGGGTGAGTATGGAACTGATACGGATGTCTTCTCCAATCAGGCGCACCAGGAGCTTCTCTACCCGTTTAATAATCTCATTCAGGTCGACCCTGTTGAGGTTGCTGATCTGCTTACGGCTAAAGGCCAGAAGACCCTGGGTCAGACCGGCGCCCCGCTCAGCCGCCGCCAGTATCTGGTCGGCAGTGTTCTTGATGGGGCTATGAATGTCGATTTTCATCTGCAATATTGTTGCATAACCGATGATGGCGGTCAGGATATTATTGAAGTCATGGGCAATGCCGCCTGCAAGCTGGCCAATCGCTTCCATCTTCTGGGAATGTCTCAGCTGGTTCTCCAGCCTTTTACGATCGGAGATGTCCTCCTTGATGGCGATAAAGTGGGAGATGATGCCTTTTTCGTCGCGTATGGGGGCAATCAGGGCCTGTTCCCAGTACTGATCGCCATCCTTTTTGCGGTTGAGAAATTCACCCCGCCACTCGCCGCCGGACAGAATCGTTTCCCACAACTGTCGATATTCCTCGGAACTGGTGTTGCCGGTCTTGAGGACGCCGGGAGTCAGGCCGATAACCTCCTCCGGACGGTAACCGGTCAGCATGGTGAAGTGCGGATTTACATACTCAATAATCCCGGCTGTGTTGGTTATGACGATTGAGGCCGGACTTTGCTCGACAGCTACCGACAGTTTACGCAGGCTTTCTTCGGCTTTTTTCCGTTCAGCCAGTTCTCGCTGGGAATCTTCGATAAGCCGGGCATTTTCCAGGGCCAGTGAAGCCAGTTCACCAAATTGGGTCAACAGGTTCCTCTGCTCATCGTTGAAGCCAATGCCCGGTTCGGTAAACGCCAGCCCCAGCACCCCAACTACCTTGTGTCCAGCCTTGAGCGGCACACCTGCCATGGCTCGCAGCACGTCGCGGTCCGCATCAGGCAATCGCCCCTCCCAGCAGCTGTAATCATCGACATACAACGGTTCGCCCGTGTCCCATACGCGGCCGGCGATACCCTTGCCCGGCGTGATCGGATGATGCACCAGGCTGTCATATATTCCGCTTTGGAACACCATATCCATTTCATTGCCGACAGCATTTTTCAGGTACACGAAACAGTGCTCGGTGCCGACAAGTTTTCCGGCGCGGATGACGATGGCTTGCAGCAGGCCGGTTACATCCATGCGCCTGATAAGTCCCAGGGTGGTTTCATGGAGCGCTTGCAGATACTCGTTCTGGCGATGCAGCTGTGCGTCGATCCGTTCATGTCGCTCCAGATCGGCCAGCAGTTTCTCTTGCTGGATGTCGGTTTCATGGACAAGGTTGTTGAAGGCTTGCCCCAGGATTGCGACCTCATCATCACCTTGTACCGGAAAAATGCGTTCGTCTCCGTTTTTACATTGGAGGTCTTTCACGTGACGGGTAAAGCGGACGATTGGCTCGGTAAAGCGGAGAAGGTAGCGTCGCATGAACAAGAACGTAGCCAAAGAAAGAAGCGGCAGGGCGATCAGAAATGCAACCTTCAGTTTGTAGATCGGGGCATACGCCTCGACTACCGGATAGTTGGCGGCAATGATCCAGTTTTTGGTCTTGAGGTGTTTGAAGGAGGACAGGGTTCGCAGGCCGCGAGAGGTTACAGTCTCGTCCGTTCCTTCGAAGCCTTCGATAGCACGGTCAAAAAGCGGATTTACGCCCAGGGGGACATCCCGTTTCATAATGCGGCTTTTGTCCGGGTGCGAAATAAGCATCCTGTCCTTATTGTAAAGGTAGACATAACCGCCCTTGGTCAGCTTGACCCTGGAGAGCTTTTCCACAAAGGTGGAACGAGTCAGATCAACGCTTCCCCCCAGAATCGCCAGAAGGGAACCATCCTTGCCGAATATCGGCGCGGTGAACGTAATTACTGGATGATGGTGCTGCTGGGCTGATTCGAACGGATCTGAAAGAAACTGTTTTTTGGTTTCAATGGTCTGCTTTACATATTCGCGGAAAGAGTAATCCTTGCCTGCCCGATCCAACCCTTGCGCGGTATCGGCAACAATCCGGCCCTTATGATCAAACAGGTACATGCCATTGTCAAAATCCGTCAAGTGCTCGTTCTGGCTGAGCAGATAAGCCAGAGCCTGTTCCGGATTGTCAGCCATTGCCTTGGTAACCCTGCCGGCAATGGTTTGCAGGGTTTTGTGATGGGCGCTGACGTTCTGGTCGATATCATCGGCCAAAATCGACAGGATTTGGTACTGTTGTCTGGAAATCGAGTCTTTTATATAACTCTGCAGGAGGGAATGGATCAGAAAAAGCAGGCAGGCGAGCGCTATGGTTATGACCAGCGGGAAAAAAAGGGTTACTTTGGTTTTAAGGGTAAAGCGGGGCATAAAAACCTGGAGACCATTGTGAAATCAAATATATTTTGTGTGTGATACTAACACAGTTTTGTAAAAAACGGTGTATGGAATTTGCCTGCGCCATCAAGGTACTTGCTAGTTCTGAGTATCGGCTTCCGGTGCAGGACTTGTCGGGATTTAGCCAACTTTTCTTTGGACAAGAGGCTGACCATCAAGTAATATGGCGGCATTTGGTGCGTTATAACTAAAGGCGAAGAGGTAATTTTTTGGATAAGCTCATTATCAATGGCGGAAAAAAACTAAAGGGTGAGGTGACGGTAAGCGGCTCCAAGAATGCGGCCCTGCCGATCTTTGTTGCCACCATCCTTGCGCCGGGCATGAACCAGATCAGCAATGTGCCGTTCCTGCGCGATATCAACACAACCATCAAGGTGCTGGAATCATTGGGGGCACGGGTCGATGGCACCGGTAATGTCGTAAAGATCGATACCTCTGGCATCAACAGCCATGAGGCCACTTACGATCTGGTCAAGACCATGCGCGCATCGGTGTTGGTGTTGGGGCCGCTTCTGGCACGCTTCGGCAAGGCACGGGTCTCGCTGCCGGGTGGCTGCGCCATCGGAGCACGGCCGATTAACCTGCACCTCAAGGGGCTGCAGGCGCTGGGCGCTGACATTATCTTGGAACATGGCTATGTCGAGGCCAGGTGCAAGCGCCTCAAGGGCGCCCGCATCAACTTCGATGTCTCCACTGTCGGCGGCACCGAGCATCTGATGATGGCCGCTGCCACCGCCAAAGGGGAAACCGTGCTGGAAAACGCCGCCCGCGAACCGGAGATCGTCGATCTTGCCCTGTACCTGAACCGCATGGGCGCCAAGATCGAAGGTGCCGGCACCGATACCATCCGCATCCAGGGTGTGTCAGAGCTGTCCGCAGCCAACTACGAGGTCATGCCTGACCGCATTGAGGCCGTCACCTTCATGATCGCTGCCGCCATGACCGGCGGCGATATCAAGATACACAGCATGAAGCTGGAGCATCTGGATGCCCTGGCGTTCAAGATGCAGGATGCCGGGGTCGAAATCACCAGCCGTGACAACGTGGTGCGGGTCAAGGGACCCAAGAAGCTGAAGAGCGTAAATATCAAGACCCGCCCCTATCCGGGGTTTCCCACGGACATGCAGGCCCAGTTCATGGCGATGATGTGTGTAGCCGACGGAGCAAGCGTCATCAGCGAAAACATCTTCGAAAACCGTTTCATGCATGTCTCGGAACTGCTGCGTTTCGGAGCCGATATAACGGTCGAAGGGAATACCGCCACGGTTAAGGGGATCAAAAAACTCTCCGGAGCTCCTTCAATGGCCACCGACCTGCGCGCCTCCGCCTCGCTGATCCTGGCAGGGCTGGCTGCTGAAGGCACGACTGAGGTGACGCGTATCTACCACCTGGACCGTGGCTACGAGTCGATAGAGAAGAAGCTGGCCGGGTTGGGAGCGGATATCGTAAGGGTAAAGGAATAGTTAAAATCCACCACGAAGACACAGAGACACAGAGGACATCAAAGACAGAAGCAATCCCAAAACTGTAAAAAACTATTGAATATAGAACACGTCAATAGATTCTACTTTTATTTTGCTTTTCTCTGTGTCTTCGTGCCTCTGTGGTAAACAGGTTTAGAAATATGAACGATTGGATTACCATAGCAATTCCAAAGGGGCGCATCCTGGAAGAGTCGGTTGAGCTGTTCGGCAAGATCGGTATAGATTGCCGCGAACTGTTATCCGACTCCCGCAAGCTGATCTTCGAGAATGCCGCTGAAAAGATGCGTTACATGATCGTACGCGCCACCGATGTTCCTACCTATGTGGAATACGGCAGCGCCGACCTGGGCATTGTCGGCAAGGATACCCTTATGGAACAGGGTAAGGATGTGTATGAACCGCTGGACCTGAAATTCGGATATTGCCGGATGATGGTGGCCGAGCCGGCCAATCTTGCCAAAAATGACGATCCTGCCGGCTGGTCGCATATCCGTATCGCCACCAAGTATCCCCATGTGACCGAGAAATACTTTGCCGCCAAGGGGATTCAGGTCGAGATCATCAAGTTGTATGGTTCTATTGAACTCGCTCCTCTGGTGGGGCTTTCCGAACGTATTGTTGACCTGGTGTCCACAGGCGAAACCATGCGGCAGAATGGGCTGGTGGAGGTGGAAACCATCGCCGAGATCACCACTCGTTTGATCGTCAACCGGGCCAGCCTGAAGACTAAACACCAGCGAATAACGCAGATCATTCAAGGTCTGGAACAAATTCTATAGCGGCTGACAGGAGGACGGCATGAAAACAATACCCCGGTTTCTGGTCTGTATTCTTTTGTCAACAGCTCTGGCTGGCTGTGCGTCACTGGCCCAGCAGTTTGAACCGGGAGATGGCAGTTGGGAAGGCGGCCAGAAAGGCTTCTCGGCAGCTCCGGCGTTTTCCAGGCTGGATAACTGGTTGAACCAGAACATGCTGGTAGTGACTGCCGGACAGGATGGGCGAATGGACTATGATCGCTCCTTTGCTCAAGGCGCGGTAATTGCCTACGGCGAAGGCGCCCCCTCAAATTTCGACATAAATCCGGGCCAGAAACGCTTTGCAGCGCAACAGGCCGCTGAAGCCGTTGCCCAGAGAAACATGGCGGAGTTTTTTGCCCGGCATGCCCGCAACGGCGAGGTCAGGTTTGTGTCGTATGCTGCCCGCCTGGATGCCTTGTTGAAGGGGGCTGTGATGGTTGCGGATGATTACGACCCGGTTGCGGAACGAGCGGCGGTCCTGTTGAAGATCGACCTGCGCGGCGCCAAGGGGTTTGTCCGCTAGCTGAAGAGAACTATGTAAATCAGAAGTTATCCTGTCTGCAGGATACGGAGTAGGATGGATATGTTTTTTCTCGATTTTAACGACATTGATTTTGATGCAAGATTTGCTGCAATCCTCTCGCGCGGCGAAGAGGCCGGCCGCGAGGTGGAACAGGTCGTGCTGGATATCATCGCTGCTGTCAGGCAGCAGGGAGACCTTGCGGTACTGGACCTGACGCGCCGTTTTGACCGTTTGGAGGCTGCCTCCGTGGCGGAATTGGAGGTGTCGGCCCAGGAGATCGAAAACGCCTTCAGGCAGGTTTCCGCGGATGATATCTCCGCACTTACTCTGGCGGTCGAGCGGGTGGGCCGTTTTCACGAAAAGCAGAAACAGCAGACCTGGATTTCCACTGAAGAGCCGGACATCATGCTGGGGCAGAAAGTGACACCACTGGCGCGGGTCGGCATCTATGTCCCCGGCGGCAAGGCCAGCTACCCATCCAGCGTCATTATGAACGCTGTTCCTGCCAAGGTGGCGGGTGTGGGCGAGATCATCATGGTGGCTCCCACGCCGGGCGGCGAGATCAATCCCCATGTGCTGGTAGCGGCCAGGCTGTCCGGAGTGGATCGCATCTTCCGCATTGGCGGCGCACAGGCCGTGGCAGCCCTTGCCTATGGCACCGCAACCATCCCCAAGGTGGACAAGATCACCGGACCGGGCAATATATATGTGGCCACCGCCAAGAAACTGGTCTTTGGCCAGGTCGGCATTGACATGATTGCCGGGCCGAGCGAGATCCTGGTCATCAGCGACGGCAGCGGCATCCCCGCCCATATAGCCGCTGATCTGCTTTCCCAGGCCGAGCATGACGAACTGGCCTCGTCGATCCTGATCACCACGGATCGTTCATTTGCTGAACAGGTGGCGGCCGAGGTCGAGAAGCAGTTGTCTGAACTATCCCGCGAGACCATTGCCCGCGCTTCCTGGGAAAAATACGGTGTCATCATTGTGGCCGCCACCCTGGACGAAGTTATAGCCTTCTCCAATCGCATCGCCCCCGAGCACTTGGAACTGGCGGTGGCTGATCCGTTCGCGATCCTGCCGCAGATCACCAATGCCGGTGCCATCTTCATGGGGCACTGGACGCCGGAGGCGGCCGGCGACTATCTGGCCGGGCCGAACCATACCCTGCCGACCGGCGGCACGGCCCGTTTCTTTTCACCGCTCTCGGTCGATGACTTTGTTAAAAAGTCGTCGATTGTCTATTTCTCGGAGGGGGGGCTGAAACGGCTCGGAAACGATATTGTGCGCATTGCCGGTCTGGAAGGGCTGGAGGCGCACGGAAAATCTGTAAGTATCCGACTGGAGAAATGAAGTGACTTTACTTCGCCCCAACATCGCTGCCATGCAGGGTTATGTCCCAGGTTTCCAACCGCCTGATATTGCTTCCTGGATCAAGCTTAACACCAACGAAAACTCATACCCGCCATCACCCAAGGTGCGTGAGGCCATACTTGCTGAACTCGGGAGCGATGGCGCCAGTCTGCGCACCTATCCCAGCGCTTCCAGCCAGGCGCTACGCGAGGCAGCCGGTGAGCTGTACGGTTTTGATCCGTCTTGGATCATCATGGCCAACGGTTCGGACGAGGTGATCAACAACCTGATTCGCGCCTTTGCCGGTGAGGGGCAGGAGGTAGGGTATGTTCATCCCTCGTACTCTTACTATGCCACCCTGGCGGAGGTTCAGGGAGCCATCGTCTGCACCTATGGCTTGTCTGAAGATTTTTGCATCGAGGCGTTTCCCGAGTACTACCAGGGGAAGATATTTTTTCTGACAACCCCCAATTCACCGCTCGGCTTCGCTTTTCCCCTTGATTATGTGGAGTCGCTGGCCGTCAGTTGCGGCGGGATTCTGGTGGTGGACGAGGCTTATGCCGACTTTGCCGCTGGTAATGCCCTGGAGCTGGTGAAGAAGTACGAAAATGTCGTGGTGATCCGCACCCTCTCCAAGAGCTATTCCCTGGCCGGCATGCGCTTGGGGCTGGCCATTGCCCGACCGGAGGTGATTGCGGCGCTGGACAAGATCCGCGATCATTATAATCTCGATCGCCTTGCCCAGGCTGCCTGTGTTGCAGCCCTCAAGGATCAGGAATACTTTGCCGACTGCTGTCGAAAGATCTGCGAAACGCGGGCCTGGTTTTCTGCGGAGTTGACTGCGATCGGCTACGATGTGATCCCGTCCCAGGGCAACTTTGTCTTTGCATCTCCGCCGGACCGCAACGGAACCAGGGTCTACGACGGTCTGTATGCCCGCAAGATACTGGTGAGGCACTTTTCAGATCCGCTGCTGGCCCATGGATTGAGGATCTCCATCGGTACACGGGCCGAGATGGAGGCAACACTGCAGGCCATGAAGGATATAGGTTGATCAAGGAGGAGTACATGTCAAGAAATGCTTCGATAGAGCGCATTACCAAGGAAACCAAGATACAGCTTTCGCTGGATGTTGATGGCACCGGACAGGCAAAGGTCTGCACCTCGGTTCCGTTTCTCGATCATATGTTGAACCTGTTTTCGCGTCATGGCCTTTTTGATCTTACGGTTGAGGCCAGCGGGGATATCGACATCGATTTCCACCATACGGTGGAGGATATCGGCATCGTGCTGGGTGAGGCCTTCAAGCAGGCGTTGGGCGACAAAAAGGGCATTCGCCGTTATGGCCAGGCCACGGTGCCCATGGATGAAACCCTGGCCGCGGTTGCGGTGGACATCTCCGGACGCCCCTACCTGGTCTACCACGTCAACCTCCCCAAGGTGAAGATCGGAGACTTTGATGTGGAACTGGCGCGGGAGTTCTTTCAGGCCTTTGCCAACCATTGCGGATTGAACCTGCACATCAACGTGATGTACGGCGACAATGTGCACCACGTTATCGAGGCCTGTTTCAAGGCCTTTGCCCGTGCCATGGATGTGGCCACCCAGCTTGACCCTCGTGTGGAAGGGGTTATGTCCACCAAGGGCGTGCTTTAGTTGAAAGCCTTGCGTATTGCGTTCCTCCCCTTTGCAAAGGACAGGTGGGGTTAACGCCCTGGCTTTTTCCAACCTCAAACAAAAAGGGGCGCTCCGCATGGAGTCGCCCCTTTTTGCTGTTCTTAAGGATATCCCCTGTCTACTTGAGCTCTTTCAACAGTTCCTTGGCCTTTTTGATTTCCTCGCTCTTCGGGTGGCTTTCCACCAGCTTTTTTAATACATAGCGGGCATTCTTGTTATCGTTGATTGCCTTGAATGCCATGGCCTGTTTGAGCATTGCCGCCGGTACTTTTTCCTTTTCGGGATGATTCTTGATAACTTCCTGAAATGCCAGGATGGCAGGCTCGTACTCTTTTTCACTGTAGTAGGTCTCCCCGATCCAGTAATGGGCGTTGGCGGCCAGGTCATGATCTGGATACTGTTCGAGGAATTTGGTGAAAATTCCCCTGGCAGCCGGCATGTTCCCGGCCTTGAAGGTTTCCAGCCCTTTCATGTAGACGGAGTCCGGGGTGGCGGTTTCTTCCTTCTTTTTTGGCGTCAGCTCGGCAATTTGTTTATTGAGCTCATCTACGCTTGTCTGAAGCTTTGTGATCTTGTCATCCAGGATAATAATGCGCTTGTCGGAGTCCTCGCGGTAGCGGGCCAGTTCATCCGCGGGTTTTTTGACTGAGAGGGTAACATCATCTATTTTCCCGTTAAGCTGCTGCATCTCGTTCTTGGTGGTGTCTATGGTGGCCTGGATATCGGCTGCTATCTTGCGGACAGCGGTTACGTCGGATTTAAAACCTGTCTGAATGGCTTCCATGCTCATCTTTGATTCTTCGCGAATACCACCCAAATCCTTTTCCACGGAGAAAAGACGTGTCTTGACCACGTCAACGTCGTTGCGAACATTATCTAAAGCGCCTTGGGTGGCGCATCCCGTGACTACAAAAAAAAGCGGAGTGATGGCGAAACGGGCCAGACTTTTCATATGAAGGTCTCCTCTGAATCGATTTATTGATGTTCTTATATCACGGAGAGGACATTGATACAATATGGGAACCTGCTGCCTCATGGCAGGCACCATGGAAACAGCGCTAAAATTGGGCTGTTGCGCGCAATGCTGCAAATAAAAAGGTTGACAATTATGCATATTTGCAGTAACAATTTTCCGTTTTTGCACCCAAAATAATAAAGCCATTTACGGCTACAAATATTACAGGAGGAATTGAAAGAATGGAACAGTATGCAGTTGTCTTTGCCCTGGTCTGCGCTGCCGCTGCCGTTGTCTACGGACTGGTTACGGCGCAGTGGATCCTGGGTCTCCCACAGGGTAACGATCGGATGAAACAGATCGCAGCCGCCATCCAGGAAGGTGCCGGTGCTTACATGAAGCGCCAGTACACAATCATTGCCGTGGTCGGTGTAGTTATGTTCGTGGCGCTCTTTGCTTCCCTTGGATGGAAGACCGCCGTCGGTTTTGCCATCGGCGCGATTTTTTCCGGTCTGACCGGTTTTATCGGCATGTTTGTTTCGGTTCGTGCCAATGTGCGCACCACCGAGGCAGCCAAATCGGGTATCCATAAAGCTCTCAACGTTGCCTTCAAGGGCGGCGCCATCACCGGCATGCTGGTTGTCGGTCTCGGCCTGCTGGGCGTTGCCGGTTACTACATGATTCTTCTGAAACTGATGCCGGGCGCACCGGTCAAAGACGTGGTCACCCAACTGGTCGGCCTTGGCTTCGGCGGTTCGCTGATCTCCATCTTTGCCCGTCTCGGCGGCGGCATCTTTACCAAGGGCGCTGACGTCGGCGCCGACCTGGTCGGCAAGGTCGAAGCCGGCATCCCCGAGGACGACCCCCGTAACCCAGCCGTTATCGCCGACAACGTGGGCGACAACGTGGGCGACTGCGCCGGTATGGCCGCCGACCTGTTTGAAACCTATGCCGTGACCCTGATCGCCGCCATGCTGCTGGGCGCCATCACCTTTACCGGCAATGCCAGCACCGTCAGCTACCCGCTGATCCTGGGCGGCATCTCCATCATCACCTCCATCATCGGCACCTACTTCGTCAAGTTGAGCGGCAGCGGCAAGATCATGACCGCACTGTATAAGGGACTGATTGCCTCTGCTGTACTCGCCTGCATCGCCTTTTATTTCGTCACCGTACAGATGTTCCCCCAGGGGGTCACCAACGCTGCCGGCATGAACTTCAGCGCCATGAATATCTTCATCTCGGCCATTGTCGGCCTTGTGGTGACAGGGGCCATCTTCTGGATCACTGAATACTATACCGCCACCGAGTACGGTCCGGTTCAGCATATTGCCCAGGCCTCCACCACCGGTCACGGCACCAATGTCATCGCCGGTCTCGGCATCTCCATGAAGTCCACCGCTGCTCCGGTGATCGTCATTGCTGCCGGCATCATCGTATCATTCCAGTGTGCCGGTGTGTACGGTATCGCCATTGCAGCGGTCTCCATGCTCTCACTGACCGGTATCGTCGTTGCCATGGACGCCTATGGTCCGATCACCGACAATGCCGGCGGCATTGCCGAGATGGCTGAACTGGATGACTCGGTTCGCGCCGTAACCGATCCTCTGGATGCTGTCGGCAACACCACAAAGGCTGTAACCAAAGGGTACGCCATCGGTTCCGCAGGGCTGGCTGCCGTGATCCTGTTCACCTCATACGTTGATGAATTGAATCATGCTCTGAGTCTTGCCGGTAAAGAGATCATCAAATTTGACCTCTCCGACCCATATATCATCGTCGGTCTGTTCATCGGCGGCATGCTCCCCTATTACTTTGGCGCCCAGTGTATGGAAGCGGTCGGCAAGGCTGGTGGTGCAGTTGTCGTGGAGGTTCGCCGCCAGTTCCGCGAGATCAAGGGTATCATGGAAGGTACCGGCAAGCCGGATTATGCTGCCTGCGTTGACATCGTCACCAAAACCGCCCTGAAGGAAATGGTCGTTCCCGGCCTGATCCCGATCCTCGCACCGGTCATCGTCGGCTTCACCCTCGGACCCAAGGCACTGGGCGGGGTGATTGTCGGTTGTATCGTTACCGGGATCTTCGTCGCCATCTCCATGACTACAGGCGGCGGCGCCTGGGATAATGCCAAGAAGTACATCGAAGACGGCCACCACGGCGGTAAGGGTGGCGAAGCCCACAAGGCTGCCGTTACCGGCGACACCGTCGGCGACCCGTACAAGGACACTGCCGGTCCGGCAATCAACCCGATGATCAAGATCATCAACATCGTGTCGTTGCTGATCGTGCCGTTGCTGGCCAAGATGATGTAATACCAATTCCATATCAAGGCCCTATCTTCGTTGGCTCGTCTTCGGCTGCTCAACGTACTTCATGTACGCCTCGCAGCCTCAATCCTCGCCGCCTTGATATCATCCTTGATCTGGAATTGGAATAAGTTCGGTTTTTGATGCTGCAATAAAAACGGCCCTGGGAGGTAATCCCCGGGCCGTATTTTATTGTCTATTTACGTAGTCTCTGTTTTGACAGGCTCCTGCTTGCCAAATCACTTTTTCTGCTTGAGAGGATTCTGCTTCCAGTAGATTCCCAAAACCTTGCGCTCGTTGCTGCTTAATGTTGCGCCCTTCTTCTCCATCTCCTTCTGAAGCCTTGGCATATCCCTGTTCGCGGAGAGCGCTGCATCAATCAGTTTGCCGCTGTGGCATCGGGTGCATTTCTGCTCGAGAATGCTGTGGGCTGCCTTGAAGTCACCCCCCGTCACACTGCCCAGGTTGCTGCCGGTCTGAGTAACCTCCGCCGACCAGAGTGGCGTGGCAGATATTGCCAACAGCAGCAATGTTGTTGCAAATCCGAATTTCATAGCAGCTCCTTGTAGAAAGGCCTGCCGCTGATAGCTGGCAGGCCTTTAAGATTGATACTTGTGCGCCTGATGCCAGCGAGATTATTCCCGGACGAAAGTATCCTGATCGGTTTCATGAACCATGCCCATGATGTGGGCATATTCGGATTCAATCAGGTCGTAATGCCCCTGTGTCTCCTTGATAACCCGCTCAAACACGGATCTGACTGCAGGATCGACCACGCCCATCGCCAGTTGGGTATACTGGCCGATACAATCCTTCTCCTCAATCAGTGCCAGTTCCAGCGCCTTTTGTTCGACGATATCCTCATCTATGGCCTTCATCAGTTTGACATAGGTGGGGTTTTTCTCGTCTGCCGGAGCATCTATATACGATTTAATGTCGCCGAACTCGGTACCTTTGTAATGGTCGAAAAATGCCTTGAGATGACCGACCTCCTCGTTGGCCAGCAGATCAAGCACCTTTTTGGCCCGCTCGTTCTTGGCTACCGAAGATGCCTTGCGGTAAAAATCCATACTGTCCTTTTCGGCTCTGATGGCAAGTTTGAGGGCTTCCTGAAGTGAATATTCCTTTCCCATGTCGTCCTCCTGTCACCTATTTGATTTACTCATGGTGCAAGTATAGCTGTAGTCCGGAATACTTCAAATGGAAAAAATAAAACAAGGCAAATTCTTTATCAACTCTTGTGAACAGTCAATGTTTTGGGGTTAACAGCTCATTGACAACGACCCCTGCCATGGTCAGCCCAAAGATTGACGGCAGATAGGAAATACTTCCCAGAATTACGCGGCGATGCTCACAACGGAAGGTTTGTTCTTCTTGATTGGGGCAGATACAGTCCGTGCCGCAACCGCTGGAGGAAGGATCCAGTTCGCGGTGCTCCTCGGTGGAGTAGACGACCTGTACTCCGGTGGTTATTCCTCCCTTGCGGAGAATCTTGCGCATGCTGCGGGCCATGCGGCAGTTGCGGGTGGCGGATATGTCGGCAACATGAATTTTGCCCGGATCAAGTTTGTTGGCGGCCCCCATGCTGGAGATCACCGGGATGCCCTGCTCGCGGCAGGTCGTAATCAGTGCTGCTTTGGCGGTAAAGTGATCGATGGCGTCCAGAACATAATCCGGTCGTGGCGAGAGCAGTTGGCCGGCATTGTCCTGGGAGAAAAAAACCTTGACCGCCACGATCTCGGCGGCAGGGTTGATGTCGCGCAGTCGCGCAGCCATGACCTCCACCTTGGGCTGGCCGACAGTGCTGGAAAGTGCGTGAATCTGCCGGTTGACATTGGTCAGGCAGATGTCGTCGAAATCCACCAGGGTGATGCGGCCGACGCCTGCCCGACCCAATGCTTCGGCGGCATAGCTGCCGACCCCGCCTATGCCGCAGATCATTACACTCCTTTGACTCAGAGTTTCAATGCCTTCCCTGCCGATAAGGAGCTGCGTTCTCGAAAAACGGTGGAGCTTCATGAGCTTTATCTCCAATGATACAATTATAACAGTTCCGGCCCATGGCTAGACGATTATTCGGGCAAAATCGGGCAAAGCGGATAGCTGTGCCGGGCCATAGCCGATGAAGTCTCCGTCGATCTGGATCGGTTTTTTCCCTTTAATGCGGATCGTGGTGACGGGCAGCCGGACCAGATCCCTGTTTAGCACGGTGTTCCCGCGGAACAGGTCATAGGCAAGGCGCAGATAGGTACGCCGCTGATTACCGGTGATGCAGATTGCCGTCAGCCCGGCTGAAAAGGGAGAGGTGCCGGGCGACAGGATGAAATTGCCGCCGTAGCGCGACGCATTGCAGACTATGAGGGTGTGACAAGATACTGCACGATCGGAGGTGATTGCCTCGAACGTTGCCGCATCCCATGACAAAGCCCTACCCAGCGCCGACAGCGCATAAGCCCCCTGCTTCAGGAACCTTTTGCCTATCGGCCGGACATCCCTGACAACTGCTCCGTCCAGGCCAATACCTGCCATAAGCACGAAACGGCGTGAGGTATCCTCATACTCCAGCAGCCCCACCGACAGGGGCTGGGTTTTCCCGGCAACAATGCGGGCAATTCCGTCTTCTATTGAGGTAATGCCGATCTCGGCTGCCAGTACGTTGGAGGTGCCGAAGGGCAGAACCGCAAGGGTTGCCGAGCCTGGCAGCAATCCGTTAACAACGGCATTGAAGGTTCCGTCCCCGGCGGCAACGATGATCAGCCGTGGCCCAGGAGCCTGGTTGACTGTTTCGCAGCAGGAGAGCACCTCAATCGGGGTGCGTACCCTGAAGACCTCAGGTGTGTGTCCGGCGGAATGCAAACTGTCTAGTACAGATTGCAGGCTTTGGGCAGAATATCGCCCGGAGGCAGGATTGATAAAGAGATATGTTTTCATGCTTTCAAGCAGCCTCGCTTGGATTCTGGTTGCCACGCGACAGAGTTCCGATTAACGGGCGAAAAATCTTCCTACCCCTTCCATGGCGCTCCGGGTTATTTCAGGACGGATCTTCGCGCCCTTTATCGGCCGGTAAGCTTTGTCAAGGATGTCAAGCTCCCCGGCATGAAGGCTTACTTGTCCTGTCCGGTTCAATAACGCCAAAGGTGTCCCAGGAACTTGTCAGCACATAGGGACGGGGTGTGATGTCGAGCAGGTAACGACCGTTACTGTATTTTGCAGGATCATTAGTACAGCCGAACATCTGCTGCATGAGTGTCGGCGACAGGTCAAGATGACTGGTGGTATGTTTAAACACCTGGGGATCTTTTCCAGGCCAATGGATGACCATGGGAGTTTGGGTCTGAAAGTGGGAAAAATTGCCGGTGTGCCCCCAGTAATTCATCTTCAGGTCGTTGAATTCCTGGCCATGGTCGCCGGTGATGACGACGATGGTTCTGTCGAGCAGTTTTTTCCTGGATAGCGCTTCCAGCACCTCTTGCACCATTGCATCCACATAGTGGATGGAGTTCTTGTATTTGTTCAGGTATGGCAGTGGATCGTAACTGTTGTTCAATGCAAGATAATTGACTTCCTTCAGGGAAGGTTGAAAGGGGGTCCGATCTGCCGGATGTTCAGCGGCATGCGGCGCGTCATAGAACAGGAAGCCGAAGAAAGGCGCATCAACGGGATTCGCTGCAATGAAGTTCAGCATCTTGTCTGTAATCGTCCGGTCACGCTGGAAGGGACGCTCTCCCTCTTGACGAAGAGATATCTGGGAACGGATATCTGCAAATATGGTGCGATCAAACTCAGGATTTACCAGAGGGGCGCTGGCAAAAATACCCATCCGGTATGACTGCCTTTCCAGCTCCTTCATCAAAAGCGGGCTCCGCTCTTCGGCCAGTATGGCGTGCCAATAGGTGCCGTATAGCCCGTAGAAAAGCCCGAAGATGCCAAAACGGGTGCAATTTCCCGAACTGAAGTGATTGTCAAAACGCAAATTGTCTTTCGAAAGTTCCCAGATACTCGGGGTGATCTCCGGTGTCAGGGCATCGAAACGCCAACTGTCGATGACAATCAGCATCAGATTCATTTTCTTAGGATTGTTTTTGTCACAGGTGATGGTTTCAAGCGGATAGCGCAGTGCGCTGTTATTTGCGATCAGGTGAAGCTTTCCGGTTTCGTTTTTTACGGCAAATCCCATCCGCACCATGAAGCGCTTCATGGTAAGCGGTTTGTATGCCGGCAGATAGCGCACCTGGCTGGTTATCAATGTGTAGTTGTTTGCATCGGCCCAGGCATGCATGCCATGCCCGATGAGGATGACCAGGGCAAGCAGGGCGCCGATGCCGATGCCGTAATGTCGTCTCTTTTTCTGCACCCATCGCCAGGAAGTGATTGCCAGCAGCCATTCGCAAAAGACGATAAAGATGATCGCGATAAGCAGAATCAGCCAGAGTATGCCTGTCACCGGCAGGACATCTCCGGCCGCGCCGCTCGTTAACAGATTCCAGACCATGCCATTGAGGTGGAACCGGTATTGTGCAAAGACCAGGCTGTCTATGATAATGACAAGAACCAGGGTCAGTTCCAGGAAGATGGCCAGGGCAAAGACAAACCTGCGGCGCGGATAGATTAATATCGCTGCTGCAATGAGCGGGAATACGTACATTGCCAGAGAAAAGAAATGGCCAGGGTAGGAAAGGCCAAGAAACAGCCGTGCCAGAGGGGCGTCCGGCATCGGCATGGATTTAAGGTAATTGAGGGAGATCAGCATCAGGACGACTGCGTTGGCGAACATGAACCACAATGCCCACCTGAACATCAATATACGTGGCACCCTGCCTTCTGTAACAACATTATTTATCATGTAGCTGTAACTCCACTAAAGGCCGATCTATCCCGCAGCGTCACTGACGAGCGTCTTCGACATGTTATCTTTCCTGCTGATTTTATAAATCGCGTGATCCGGCACACCGGCAGTTTATGTGGTAGAGATGGCGGCCGGAATGAGCTTTTCTATGCCAAGAACAACAGCCTGCACCGTTATGCTGTCACGGCAGACCTCATCCTTGTCGCACTTTGTCCGAAAACAGGCGGTGCAGCTCATGGGGGCCTGGATAATTACATGCCTGTCGCTGCGGGGGCCGCTACGCCTGCCGTTGGAAGCGCGATAAAAGGAAACGGTTGGCGTGCCGACAGCAGCTGCCAGGTGAACCGGGCCGGTGTCGCCCCCCACGACCAGATCGACCTTTTTCAGGAGCGCGGTCAGCCCTTTGAGTGAATAACGCTCAATGACCTTGGCTCCGGGCCCGATCGCCGCGGCAAGCCGTGTTACCACCGTGTGTTCTCCATCGTTGCCCCAGGAAAGCAGAATGGAAGATCCGTGATAACGGGAAATAATGTTCTTTCCGAGTTCGATCCATCCTGTTTCATGCCAGAACTTGGTTTGCCAGGTCGTGCCGTATTGGAAAAGAAACACCGGGTCGCTGTTCAGGGACGACACAAGCGCTTCAGCAACAGCATCCTCCTCGGGCGAGGTATAAATATCGGAGGTCAGCTCCATTTCCGTGAAATCCTGCCCGAAAGGGGCGCTGACCAGCCGCAGATATTGATCCGTGACATGGTAGTCCTGCTGCCGGATTGAGATCTGCTGTGTGGTGAAAAGCTGGTTGAGCCGTTCCTGAAGGATCTCGCTGCTGAAGCCGAGGCACATTTTGGCTCCGCTCAACCAGTCGATCAGGCCGCTTTTCATATTCCCCTGAATATCAAAGACAATGTCATAGGATCGTTCTCGGAGCTCACGTTTCAGGGCCCCAATCTCACGTCGGGTTTCCGGGGCAAACGGTTTTTTCCGCCAGATCTTTGTCTGTACCAGATGGAGACGTTGAATAAGGGGATTTCCCTCAAGGAGATCCCGGAATGGTTCCTCAACAACCCAGTCAATCTCGATCCCGGGCGCAACACGGGTCAGATAGTCGAGAACAGGAAGGGCATGGATGATGTCGCCCAGAGCGCTCATTTTGACCACCAGAACCCTCATGGTGTTCCTTCCCGCAGCAGCAAAAAGCCGAGACGCATTGAACGGTCCGAAACATACTTGTACGGCGCCTCAATGTACCGTGCCTGCAGACTGCTCAAATCGGCAGAGTAAAGGGTGCCGGCAAATTTGCGCAGATAGTCCGGCATTTCAGCACTGTCTGTCGCATCCCAGACAATCAGCCGGTCAGCGTCAGGGGGGGCGGCAAAGGCAGGAACCTCGGGGGCCACCACCACGCTTTTCGGGAAGAACAGTTTCAGATTTCCACCCACCAGCCTTCCCTGGGCGATGATCAGGCCGTCCTGGAACCCGTTCTGCCGCAGTTTAGCGCTTAAGGCCGCATATGGTGAATTCAGGCGGCTCAATGTATTCACATGGTCGGCGCATAGTATGTACCCCGGCATGATCAGAAGCACCGCCAGGGCGATAAACAGTGCGAAACCGGCGTATCTGCGGCTGTTGACAGCGGTAATGCGTGCCCAGGGCAATGTCACCAGATAAAGGGGCGTAGCGAAGAGGAGCGGCTGCATCCAGCGGTCTTTAAAAACAGTGACCTTGAAAAACAGGACCATCAGGATGCACAACAGTAGACCCGTAAGGAGCGTCCGCCGAACCAGGGCCGCATAATCACCGCTGTTAGCGCCGGCAAAATCCTTTGTGCCACGCCTATAAAAAAACAGGGCATATACCGGAAGGAGCAGTCCCAGGAAAGAGACAACCGCCATCAGCAGCTTTTGGAAACCCAGGGAATATGAGGCAAAAAGATCCAAAGAGCGCCCCACCTGAAATTTACCCGCCTGGGAAAGTGTTGTCTGGACATTCGTTATGGCCCAATAAACATGGGGGAAAGCGACCAGCAGCAGACAAAGGACACTGAGCAGCATGTTACGATGCAGCAACCGGGGGCGCAGATTCTTGATGGACCCTGCAGCCAGGAGCAGAGCGACCAGAAACACACCGTAATTATACTTGGACAAAAGCCCGGTCCCGGCACACAGGCCGAACAGGGCATAGTAGTGAAGCCGCCCGGTTTTCAGCAGCCGCAACATGACAAACAGGGTACAGGCTGCAACAGTGGTGCCCAGGACAGAATGGGTCAGATCGCGTTGCGATTCCCAGAAGATCTGGGGAATCAACAGCAGCGAGAGCGTCGCTATGACAGCGCGGTTATTGTCGCTGGTGAGCTCTTTGGCGCCCAGGTAGACAAACAGATAGGTCAGGAAGAGCAGGCTGTTTTTCAGCGCGGCAAGGGCAAGGATTTTACTGCCTGACAAGGAAAAGAGCCCTGTCAGCAGCCAGGTGTACAAAGGCGGTTGAGAGCCGTAGCCCAGACGCAGGTCCTGGGTCAGCAGCAGTTGTTCCGCCTCATCAAGTTCGGCGCTGTCGGAGACGAATATCCGCAATAACAGGTGAATGGAAAAATAAATGGCTAGAAGTAGAAACAGCTGCTTTTTATTAAGCCCTGATGTCGGGTGATATACGGAGTTCAAAAGTCGCCTTTCAAAAGAATCAATCGACCGGAGGAATGGTCGAAGCCTTCATTTCTTTCCGTTCGCGCAGAATAAAATAAAGGTTGCGCAGATAGATGAACAGGCCCGAGGCCTGTCCGACAATAAAAACCGGGTCCTTGCGGTGAATCGCATAGGCCAGCAGGGTTGCCCCCCCAAGTAGACTGAAATACCAGAAGGCCTCCGGAACAACGCTGCGGCGCATCCGTTCGCTTTGCAGCCACTGCACCAGGAAGCGCATGGTAAAAAGAGCTTGTCCCACAAAACCAACAGCCAGCCAAATACTTTTTGATTCCATAATTAATTTATCCTTCGATAATTTTCGGAACTCTGGAGCGTCGCTGCAACCAGGCTACGCCGCAAATGTCGACAATACCGACCCAGAGACGATTGAACAGACCATATTTAGATACCCCGCGGGTTCTTTCCCGGTGGTTTACCTCTACAGAAACTATTGCCCCTCCGCTGCGCAGGAACAGGGCCGGCAGAAAACGGTGCATGTGGTCAAAATAGGGGAGAGCAAGGAATTCCTCCCGTAAAAAGACCTTCAGGCCGCAGCCGGTGTCAGGGGTGTCGTCTTTAAGCAGGGCGCTGCGAACCCGGTTGGCTATCCTGGATGAGAGGCGCTTCAGCCAGGTGTCACGACGTGTGCGCCGGTAGCCACAGACACATACCAGGGGCTTTTCGCCCGCTCCTTTACCGCGCTTTGCTTCCGCCAGCATTTTCGGGATATTTGCCGGGTCGTTCTGCCCGTCTCCGTCCAGTGTGGCAATCCAGGGGGCGCTCGCATGCCGGACGCCGGTCAATACAGCTGTGCTTTGGCCGCAGCTGCGTTCATGGCGGACAATCCTCAAGGAGGGCATTGATTTGGAGGCATTCTTCAGGCGGAGCAGGGTATTGTCGGTGCTGCCGTCATCCACATAGATCACTTCAAAATTGATGCCATCAAGCGCGCTTTGAATCTCGGCCAGCAGCGGCTCGATATTTTCTTCCTCGTTATGGACGGGGATTACCAGGGAAACTTCCATTTTTTGTCCTTGCAGTAAATTATCCTTCATATCCTGCCATGCGGCAGTAGTAATCCCAGTGCTCAACCTGCTGGTCCAGGGTACAGAAACATTCCATCCGGCCCTCAAGAAAGCATTTAACCTGTTCGTAGAGGCCTGGCTTGAACTCCTTGTCCAGCGAGTCGTCGATCTCGAC
>JBGSQD010000132.1:0-10445 GCA_041738275.1 Geobacterales bacterium | reverse complement strand
TTCGTTGGCTCGTCTTCGGCTCCTCAACGTACCCCTCACTCTATCTCTCTCCCAGCGGGAGAGAGTACCCAGTTACCCTCTCCCGCTGGGAGAGGGTGGCCAAAGGCCGGGTGAGGGCCTTCGTCGCCTCAATCCTCGCCGCCTTGATTTCATCCTTGATTAGAAATTGGAATAACAGGTTATCCCAACGCGGCAAGCTGGTTCAGCAGGCAGGCTGATTCCGGCCCGTTGGCTGCAAAGACAATATGTCGCTGGTCATCGCCGGCATGTTCAAAGGTAATGCTCAGGTACTCGGTTGGCAGCAGCTCGCCCAGCCGTTCCGACCACTCGGCAATACAGATGCCGTTATCGTGCAGATACTCATCAAATCCCAGCTCAGCTATCTCATGACAATTGGTCAGGCGGTAAAAATCAAAATGATAGATCGGGACCTTGCCGGGATACTCGTTCATGATGGCAAAGGTCGGGCTGGCTACCAGGTGCGCGCTTTCCGGCGCAGCCGCGGCAACAACACCCCTGGTAAAACAGGTCTTGCCGCTGCCCAGTTCACCATGCAGGGCAATGAATGTCCCCCGGGTCAGGATCGATCCGAGTCGGCTGCCCAGTTCCTCGGTCTCGCAGGACGAGTTGGATGTCAGGGCCAATCGGTTCATTTTGCAATCAAGTTGCGGATGATGTCGATACGGGCAACAATTCCCACCAGTTTACCACCCTCAACCACCGGCAGTGCGTGCAGTTTGCGGGTACTCATCTTGTCTGCCGCCGTACTGACAGGATCGCTTGGACTGATTGTTACCACCTCGGAGGAACAGACCTCACCAACGGTCTGGGCGGTGATTTTTTGCAGGTCGCGCTCCAGGCTTCGCTCTCCTCCCAGTGGGATAACCCAGTCGAACAGGGATATGACGGTAGGGATATGCAGATTTCGGCCCTGTTCGATAAGATCGGAGGATGATACGATACCGACCAGATTGCCGGCGTCATCAACCACCGGCAGACTGCCGAAATGAAGTGTTTCGAACTTGTTTGCCAACTCGCGTATGGTGGTCTCGCGCGTTACTGTTTTAACGTCCTTAGTCATGATATAGGCAACAGTCTGCATGAATTCTTCTCCTTGCGTGATTTATTCAATTCAAAATCGGAATTACAGGTCCCCAAACACCGAAAAATTGGAGAGCAGTCTGTTCTTAAGCAACTTGTTATATGCGTAGGGCAGCATTTCCTGGACATCCCCGGCGTTGATGCCGATCTCGCCCTTGTCTTGTGCCACCATGTCGGCAGCATATCCGTGAATGAATACCCCCAGTCGGCAGGCGTCACCACCGGTGTAGCCCTGGCCCAGGAGTGAAACGATTATTCCGGTCAGGACATCACCCATGCCGCCGGTGGCCATGCCCGGATTGCCGGTGCTGTTGATGGCGGCGGTGCCGTTAGGCGAGGCGATGATGGTGCGGGCTCCCTTGAGAACCAGATAAATTCCGTAATTACGGGCAAATTCCTGGGCAACCGAGATGCGGATTGCCTCCACATCGGGAATGGAGGTTCCCAGCAGTCGGCCCATCTCGCCTGGATGCGGGGTGAGTATGACATTGGCGGATTTTTTGCGCCGCAGTACGGTTAAATCTTCAGCCAGAGCATTAAGGGCATCGGCATCGATCACCAAAGGGACGGTGACGGTCTCGATCAGTTTATGCACCAAGGCGGTGGTTCCAGTCCGACGATCCAGCCCGGGGCCGAGTGCGACGGCATCCTTGCCGTCAAGCAGTTTTTCTATGGCAGTAAAGGCGCTTCCGGTCAGATGTCCATTGCCGGAATCGGGCAACGGCACGGTCATGGCCTCGGTTGTCTTGATCTCCATGATGCTGTGAAGGCTTTCGGCAACAGCCAGGGTTACCAGCCCGGAACCTGCCCGAACGGCACTGTTGGTGCACAGCGAAGCAGCGCCGGTCTTGCCGGTCGAACCGGCAATGATCAGGCAATGGCCGAAATGACCCTTATGGGCTCTACGGTCACGGCGGTGCAGCATGGGACATATACTGTCTTCGTTGAGAAAGTCGTATCCGGGTGCGCTCTCCATCACCTTCCGGGGGATACCGATGTCTGCAATGACCAGTCTGCCGGTGTGTTCGGCGCCGGGATAAAGTACGTGTCCAAGCTTGGCAAAAGCAAAGGTGACGGTGATATAGGCCCGGATCGCCTCACCCAGGATCCTGCCGGTTGTGCCGTGGATGCCTGATGGGATGTCCACGGAAAGGATCGGCCGTCCCGATGCATTGACCAGTTGGATGACTTCCAGATAGACACCCGCGACGTCGCTGCGCAAACCCGTGCCCAGCATGGCGTCCACAATGACATCGGCCTGAAAGATCTCCTCCATGTGCAGGTCAGGGAGTTGGCCTTCATGGGGACAGTAGTTGATCATGTTTGGCGGCAGTTTTTCCAGGTTGACGGCTGCGTCACCGGATATCTGTTCGCGCTCGGCAATGATGAACACCTTGACACTCCAGCCCTTTTGGCTGAGCAGTCGCGCAATGACGTAGCCGTCTCCGCCGTTGTTTCCTTTTCCGGCCAGGATAACCGCGCGGTTGCTCCCTTTGAGCCCGAACTCGGCAATGATCTCCTCCACGCAGCATCGGCCCGCGTTTTCCATCAATGTCAGTCCGGGAATGCCGAACTCCTCGATGGCTTGCTTGTCGATCTCCTGCATGGTATGTGCGGTAACAACCCTCATTTATACCTCCAGAACAACCATTGCAACGGCATAGCCACCATCATGTGAAAGGGACAGAAAGATCGAGCTCATTTTTTTTGCGCTGAAAATCTCCAGTGCCTTGCCCGACAGCAGGAGTGCTGGTTTTCCCAGGTCATCATTGACGACCTCCATGTCCTGCCATGACAGGCCATCACGTAATCCGCTGCCCAACGCCTTCAGAAATGCCTCCTTGGCAGCGAAGCGGGCGGCATAACAGGATGCGGAACCCTTTCTGGCCTCACAGACAGCACGCTCTTGCCCGGTGAAGAGGCGATTCAGTAAAGCGGTGTTGCCTTCATCGATGAATCGCTGGAAACGCTCGAAGACGACAATATCGGTGCCTATCCCGGCAATCATGCGTATTTGATCAATTCCACCATGTCCCTCACCGCCCGGTCAAGCCCAACCAGCATGGCACGGGAGATGATGGAATGGCCGATGTTGTATTCTTCGATACCGCCGATGGCAGCCAGCGCCTTGATGTTGACATAGTTGAGACCGTGTCCGGCATTGACCCCCATTCCGACCTTGCGGGCCAGTTTGATGGCTGTGTCGATGGCTTCCAGTTCATGTTCCTGACTCTTCCAGTTGTTGGCTTCGGCGTAGGCGCCGGTGTGGATCTCGATGTAATCGGCGCCACTTTTATTGGCCGCCTTGATCTGCTCCTGATGCGGGTCCACGAAAAGGCTGACAACGATGCCGTCCTCCCGCAGGCGTTTGACGGCATCGCTGATGGATTTGAGGTTGAGGATCACGTCCAGGCCACCTTCGGTGGTGAGCTCCTGGCGTTTTTCCGGTACCAGCGTGACCTGCTCCGGCTTTATCCTGAGGGCGGTGCGTACCATCTCCTGGGTGGCGGCCATCTCCAGATTCAGCTTGGTCTTGATGGTGCGGCGCAGGATTTCCAGATCGCGGTCCTGGATATGGCGGCGGTCTTCCCGCAGGTGGATCGTAATACCTTCAGCGCCGGCCAATTCACCCATGGCGGCAGCCGTTACCGGGTCCGGTTCAACACCACCGCGAGCTTGCCGCACTGTAGCTATATGATCGACATTGAGTCCCAGTTTTGCCATTACTTCTCTCCAATATGTTTCTTGGCCAGTTCGCAGATCTCGTTGGCCCAGGTGGTAATCTCGTATTTATCCTGCCCCTCGATCATGACCCTCAACAGCGGTTCGGTGCCGGAATAACGGATCAGCACACGTCCCTCGTTGCCGAGCTTACCCTCGACATCGCGGACTTTAGCGGCCACGTCGCTGAAGGAAAGGATATCGCGTTTTTCACTGACACGGGTGTTGCATAGTACCTGGGGAAGGGGAATCATGATCTCGGCCAGCTCGGAAAGCGGTTTGCTCTCGCGCCGCATGACCGCCAGCAGCTTCAGGGCCGAGAGGATACCGTCACCGGTTGTGCTGTAATCCAGGAAGATCATATGGCCGGACTGCTCGCCGCCCAGATTGTAGCCATGCTTGCGCATTTCTTCCACCACATAGCGGTCGCCCACATCGGTCTTGACAATCTTGCCGCCGGCCTTCCTCAATGCTATGTCCAGCCCCATGTTGCTCATGACAGTGGCGACCAGGGTCTTCTTCTTGAGCAGTTTGCGCTTGAGCATGTCACTGGCGCAGATGGCCATGATATGGTCGCCGTCAACCTCGTTGCCGAATTCGTCACAGACAATGACCCGGTCCGCGTCTCCGTCCAGGGCGATGCCGATATCGGCGCGGTGCTGCTTGACTGCTTCACTGATCACGGAGGGACAGGTTGAACCGCAGCCGGCGTTGATGTTGGTACCGTTCGGAGTTACCCCCAGCGCGATCACCTCTGCGCCCAACTCCTCGAAGACCGCCGGTGCAACCTTGTAGGCCGCGCCGTTGGCACAGTCCAGCACGATCTTCATGCCGGAGAGGTCCATCTCCTGGGGAAAGGTGTTTTTGAGGAAAACAATGTAACGCCCGGCTGCGTCGTCGATGCGGAAGGCCTTACCGACTTCGGTGGCGGTAGGGCGCAGTGCATCGATTTTATTGGATTCGATCAGCTTCTCGATCTTCAGCTCAACGGCGTCCGGCAGTTTGAAGCCGTCGGCGGAAAAAAACTTGATGCCGTTATCCTGGAAGGCGTTGTGCGAAGCAGAGATCACGACACCGGCGTCGGCCCGCATGGATGAGGTGATATTGGCGATGCCGGGTGTCGGCAGCGGCCCGACCAGCAGTACATCGACACCCATGGAACAGATGCCGGCAACCAGGGCATTCTCCAGCATATAACCGGATAGTCGGGTGTCCTTGCCGATCACGATACGATGGCGGCGCTTGCTGGAGCTTTTGAATATGTAGGCGGCAGCGCGCCCCAGTTGCATGGCCATCTCGGTTGTCATGGGATAGACATTGGCAACCCCGCGTACACCATCGGTTCCGAACAGTTTTTTCACTGTTGTGGGTCTCCTTCTAAATATTGAGTTTTTGCCCTGGTCAGATTGATTTCTATTGTTGCCGGTGAGATTCGGGTTACATCAACACCTTCCGGCAGTTTCAGATTTGTTTCCAGATGCGAAAATATCGTTCTTCCGGGGCTGATCCCCCGCAGGTTGAGAATCAGGACGGCATTGGACCGTCGTGCACCTTCAAGCAATAAGGATGGTCCTGACAAGGTGAAACGTATTTCACGGGGCGGCTGGATGTCCAGTGCATACCCAGGCGGTGTGTTGCGCAGTTCCACCGGGAGAACAAGATCGAAACGTACCTCACGGGAAAATGCCGTGAAGCTCCAGATACAGACAGCCACCGCAAGGCTGAGGATTCTGAGGGATGTGTTGCGGGTGCAGAACTGTTTGGCGGTCTCAAAAACCGTAGATGCCGTTGTCATGGTTCACCTGGGATAGCCGACTTCTGCAGGCGTTTGCCGTCAAGTGCCTTTCTGAGCATACGACGGATTTCGGATGATTCAACATCATAATTTATTTTGCCGTCATGAACCAAAGATATCTTGCCGGTTTCCTCGGACACGACCATCACCAGGGCGTCCACCAGCTCCGACAGTCCAAGGGCGGCTCTATGTCTGGTGCCGAAGCTTTTGGCAATATCAGGGTTATGGGAAAGCGGGAGCAGGCAGCCGGCCCTGGTCAGTTTTCCCTTGTTGATGATCACTGCTCCGTCGTGGATAGGGGAGTAGGGGAGAAAGATGGAATTGAGCAATTCGCTGGTGACCTTGGCATCGATCTCGGTGCCGACCTGTAACAAATGATCAATGGGCAGTTGACGGACAACGACTATCAGGGCGCCGATCCGCTTCAATGCCATCTCGCTGACAGCCTTGATCAGCTCATCTATCGTCTCGGCCACCTCGTCACGGACAGGTTGTTCGGACTGTCTCCGCCCCAGAGCCAGAAAGACCCGACGGATATCGCCTTGGAAGATGATTGCCAGGATGAGAAGGGACGACGAAAAGATGTTGCGCAGCAGCCAGGTGGTGGAAGAAAAACCTGAAAATAGCGAATAATAGAAGCCTGCAAAAAAGATCAGCAGGAATATCATCAATCTGATAGCGATCTCTTTTTTCAGGAAGCGGGCGAAATTGTAAATAATGACAGCCACAATAAGGATGTCGAAAAGATCGAGCAGGGTGAAACTGTCCAAAAGTGCGGGCATCTGGCCCCTCGCGATAAAATTGTGAAAGCTGAATTATGAGTTTCGATTTCAAAATTCACAATTCATAATTTCCATTGACAATAGCATGGGCCATGTCGGCCACATCGCGCATTTCCAGGACATCATGCACGCGCAGTATGGAGGCGCCATTGGCGACAGCAAGGGCAACCGTGGCGGCAGTTCCGTAAATGCGTTCGTTGATGCCTCTCGACAGGGTTTTGCCGATAAATGCCTTGCGGGATGTCCCGATCAACACCGGCAACCCCATTCCGGTACATTCCCGCAGCCGGCGAAGGATCTCCATATTGCCGCTGCTGTCCTTGCCAAAGCCTATGCCGGGATCGACAACAAGCCGCTCACGTTCGACACCGGCTTCAACTGCAGTCCGTACCGAATTGCCCAGGCCCTGGATAACCTCTGTCATCAGATCCGTATAGCTGGTGTTCTGCTGCATGTTGTCAGGTCTGCCGCTCGTATGCATGAGCACTGCTCCGGCGCCGGTGCCGGCTGCAACTGCAGCCATATCGGGGTCGAAGGTGAATCCGCTGATATCATTGATGATATCAGCTCCGGCAGCAAGGGCTGCACGTGCTACTGAGCTTTTCCATGTGTCGATGGATATTGCGCAGGGTATTCTGCCGACAAGCTTATGGAGTACGGACATTACCCGGCCCAGTTCTTCAGCCGAATCCACGGGTGCTGCCCCCGGCCTGGTGCTTTCGCCGCCAATGTCGATGATATCCGCGCCTTGACCCGCCATCTCAAATGCCCTTTCAACGGCAAGTTCGGGATCAAGGAAACAGTTGCCGTCGGAAAAGGAATTGGGTGTCACATTAAGGATACCCATGATAACCGGACGTGCCAGGGATAATTCGCGGTGAGCGGTTCTCCAGAATTTTGGTGTTGCCACGGCGTTCGTCAGGACTGACTGAAGCTCCGCTGCCAGGGCGGGGAGCCCGAAAGGCTGCAGGGTGAGCTTGCCGCAGAGTTTGTGTAACTGCTTGTCGGTGCCGATCAGAATGACATCGGTTTCCTTAATGCTGCAGGCCACCACACCGCGGGCAACAGCTGCATCCCCTCCCAGGGAGAGCATCTCTTGCTTGAGTATGTTGGCCTGTCTGCACTGCAGCCCACTGAGATGTACACAGCGGATGTTCATCTTGGGCATCATCATGCCGATGCCGGATGCGTCAACCTTTATTCGCCGCAAAGCGCTTTCAGCATCGCCAGGCGTTCCTATGACCAGAAGCCTGGCTGAAAAGCCGCTGGAAGTGCTGCTCATGTTATGCCTGGATATCGGTGTGTTGCTCCGGTGCTTGTTCCTCCGGCTTGTGCCCGTAGATCGGCTTGCCGGCGGCAATGATCTCGTCCACCTCGGGGCCGGTCAGATTTTCCTTCTCGATCAGGCATTCGGAGAGGTTGTGCAGGTTCTGGATATTGGTCTGCAGCAGGGTCAGGGCACGGGAGTAACCTTCGTCGACGATGCGCTTGATCTCGGTGTCGATCTCCACGGCAGTTGCTTCGCTGTAGTTCTTGTGGGTGGACATCTCGCGTCCAAGGAAGATCTGCTCATCCTTTTTGCCAAAGGAGAGCGGCCCCATCTTGTCACTCATGCCCCACTCGCAGACCATCTTGCGGGCCATCTCCGTAGCCTGCTCGATGTCGTTGCCCGCTCCGGTGGTGAAGGTATTGAAGATAATGTCTTCTGCGGCGCGGCCGCCCATCAATACGGCGATGCGGGCCAACAGGACCTCTCTCGAGTAGCTGTGCTTGTCCTCGATGGGCAGCTGCATGGTAACACCCAGGGCGCGGCCGCGGGGGATAATGGAAACCTTGTGGACCGGGTCGGTGCCGGGGATCATTCTGGCAACCAGGGTGTGGCCTGCCTCGTGATAAGCGGTACTCTTTTTTTCCTCATCGGAGATCACCATGCTGCGGCGTTCAACGCCCATCAGAACCTTGTCCTTGGCATTGTCAAAGTCAATGGACTCAACGAGATTCTTGTCCTCACGCGCTGCCAGCAGAGCCGCCTCATTGACCACGTTGGCAAGATCGGCGCCGGAGAAGCCGGGGGTGCCGCGGGCGATGACTGCCAGGTCAACATCTGTGGACAACGGAACCTTCTTGGCATGGACATTGAGGATCATCTCGCGTCCCTTGACATCCGGCCGGGGAACCACAACCTGTCGGTCAAAGCGGCCGGGGCGCAGCAGGGCAGGGTCAAGTACGTCCGGTCGGTTGGTAGCAGCTATCAGGATGACGCCGTCGTTGGATTCAAATCCGTCCATCTCCACCAGCAGCTGGTTGAGGGTCTGCTCACGCTCATCATGACCGCCGCCAAGTCCGGCGCCGCGATGGCGGCCAACGGCATCGATCTCGTCAATAAAGATGATGCAGGGGGCGCTCTTCTTGCCCTGGAGAAACAGGTCGCGCACGCGGCTGGCGCCGACGCCGACGAACATCTCCACGAAGTCGGAGCCGGAGATGGAAAAGAAGGGTACCCCGGCCTCGCCGGCAATGGCCCGGGCCAGCAGGGTCTTGCCCGTGCCCGGAGGGCCCATCAGCAGGACACCTTTGGGTATGTGGCCGCCCAAGCGGGTAAATTTCTTGGGATCTTTCAGGAAGGAGATGATTTCGTGCAGTTCCTCTTTTGCCTCTTCGATACCTGCAACATCTTCGAAGGTGATTTTAACCTGAGACTCGGTCAGCAGCTTGGCGCGGCTTTTGCCGAATGACATTGCCTTGCCGCCGCCCGCCTGCATCTGGCGCATGAAAAATATCCAGATCCCTACCAGCAACAGGAGCGGGAACCAGGAGATGAAGATGGAGAACCAGGAGAACTTCTCCTCCTCGGGTTTGGCATTTATGGTGATCTTCTTTTCCAGGAGTTTATCGGTCAGATCTGCATCGGAAGGTTTGTAGGTACGGAAATCCTTGCCGTCTTTCCCGTCGTATTTCCCGAGGATATCATTCCCCTGGATAGTGACGGCAGTGATCTTGCCCGCATCTATCTGCGTGAGAAAGTCGCTGTAGCTGATCTTGTCAGCTGTTGTCCGCGGTTTGTTGAACATGTTGAAGAGCAGAATCATCATTAAGCTGATGACAAGCCAGAGAGCGAGATTCTTATAAAATTGATTCACTGTTACCCCCGAAGCGAGATGTGAAAAATATGACAATTAAAATTCCATATCAAATACCACACCGGGTGCCGGTTGACAAGTCAATTGACGGGCTTGGTGTTCAGACTTTTCGACCGATGATCTCGTCTACCCGCGCCCCGTCCAAGGTCTCTTCCTCCTGCAGCGCCTCTGCAAGCAGATCCAGGTTGGCGCGGTTGGCGCTCAGAAGCTCTTCAGCACGCTGCTCCGCCTTGTGGATAAACATGGCGACCTCCTGGTCGATACGCCAGGCCATGGCCTCGGAGAAGGTCTTTTCCTCGGCGAGCTTCCTCCCCAGGAAGGGGTGCTCTTCCCCCCGGCTGAAGGCCATGGCACCAATCTTTTCGCTCATCCCCCACTGGCAGACCATCTTCTCCGCCAGGTCGGTGACAACCTTCAGGTCGCTCTGGGCGCCGGTAGAAACCTCGCCGAATACCAGCCGCTCCGCTACCCGGCCGCCCATGGTAACTGCCAGCCTCTTTTCCAGGTAGCTCTGCGGGTAGTGGTAACGGTCGTCCTCGGGGAGCTGCTGGGTTATCCCCAACGCCATGCCGCGGGGGATGATGGTCACCTTGTGAATCGGGTCAGTGCCGGGAAGAAGCCTGGCCACCAGAGTATGGCCTGCCTCGTGGTAAGCGGTGATGCGCTTCTCCTCCGGCGTGATGAACATCTTCCGCTCGCCCCCCATCAGTATCTTGTCCTTGGCTTTTTCCAGGTGCTCCATGGTGACCGCCGCAGCATCCTCCCGCGAGGCTAAGATGGCCGCCTCATTCACCAGGTTTTCCAGGTCGGCGCCGGTCATGCCTGGCGTGCCGCGGGCAACGACACTAAGATCGATCCCCTCGACCAGGGTGATCTTGCGGCAATGCACCTTGAGGATCTTCTCGC
>JBGSQD010000128.1:0-9656 GCA_041738275.1 Geobacterales bacterium | reverse complement strand
GACATCCTATCTGGGCAGATGGTGACCGCTCGCTTGATGATATATTGCTTGACCTAGATAAACGCTTCGATAAGGTTCGACAGGATCCTCTTACGTCCAAGCTGTATGATATCTATGTGGAGTATCTGAAGCGATCAATGGGAGATGACGGTGGACGAAAAGCGGAATGAGCTGAAGAAGATCATTATGGACACCAAGACGCTGCCTACGCTGCCTGGTGTCATAAATAAACTTAATACCCTGTCAGAGAGCGACAAGTCATCGGTGCAGGAAATGGCCAAGATTGTCTCGTCAGATCAGGTGCTTTCTGCTCGTATCCTCAGGTTGGCCAATTCACCCTCCTACGGCTTCTACCGCGTCTCCACCATATCGAACGCCATGATCCTGCTGGGCGTTAATGTCGTCAAGAGTCTGGCGCTCAGTTCCTCCATCTTCGAGATCATGGAGAAGAACAGCGTTGGGTTGTGGGAGCATTCCCTGGGAGCTGGTGTGGCAGCCAACCTGATTGCTCGCCGGCTCGCCCTGCCGGAATGTGAGGAAATCTCGACAGCGGCACTGTTGCACGACATCGGCAAAGTCATTGTCAGCATCAAGTGCAGCGAGGCGGAGGCACAGATACGCCGCACCATCCGCGATAAACAGGTGTACATGTGGGAAGCCGAGCGAGAGGTTATTGATACCGACCATGCCGAAATTGGTGGTTGGCTGGCCAAGAGCTGGTTTCTGCCGGATAAGCTGAGTGAACCGATAGCATTTCACCACAATGTCGTTCAATCAGAAAACCATCGTATTAAAACGGCAGTAGTGCATATTGCAGATGTGCTTATCAAGGCCAGCGGCTTTGGTAATAGCGGTGACTGTTATGTCCCGCAGATCCAGAAGGTTGCCTGGGATGTGCTTAAGCTTAACGACCATATTCTGGCCGAGGTTGTTGAGGAGCTTGAAGACAAACTGGTAGAGGTCAAAAATTTCAGCCTTGAATTGCAGGGCCCCGATGCCTCAGCCAGTTAGAATCTCACTTTTATCATTTGATCAGCAACTTGCCTTCCATCTTCAATTGCGCCTGCAGAGCAAGGGGTATCAGGCCACCACGATGTCAGATGTTGATGGTGTTTTGGGCGCGTGTTACTCCGATCCTCCTGATTTGCTGATTTTTGATCTCTCCTCCCAGATTAATGTTTGTACAAAAATCATCGCTACCCTGCGGAGCGACAGTTTTTTTAGCGCAATTCCCATTATCGGTCTGGTTTCTGCTATCGATAGTGACTCTTTTGAGTGGGAATCCTGCCCTCTGGACGACTTCATACACCTGCCGCTCAATTTCAGTGAACTGTTTTGCCGGATTTCACTGTCGCTTTCCCGGATCAAGCGTATTTTCGACAACAATCCGCTTTCTCGTCTGCCTGGCAATACCTCTATTCAACGCGCGATCGAAGATGCCATCGGCAAGAATGTGGCGGTCTGCTATGTGGATATAAATAACTTCAAACCTTATAATGATATCTATGGTTTTTCCCATGGTGACGAGGTTCTTCGCATGCTTTCCCGCATCATGTTCAATGCCGTACGGGATTCCGGCGGGGGGTTTTGCGGACACATCGGCGGTGATGACTTCGTGTTCATTCTGCAGCGTGAGCGGGCCGAGGCGGTCTGTCAGACAATCATCAGCTACTTTGATCAGATTGTGCTGGATATGTTTGATGAGGAGACCAAGGCCCAGGGTTTCTATTATGGAGTCAATCGCAAGGGTGAAGGAGAACAGATACCGCTGCTGTCGGTTTCCATAGGCGTTGTACCCATGGAATCCGCTCATATTCAGCATTATGCCAAGGTGGCAGAGGTGGCGGCAGAACTCAAAAAATTGGCAAAGAATTCAAACGGCAGCCGTTATGTGATTGATCAGAGGAAAAGTTGATTTTGGGCAGATAGTTTTTCCCTAAAGTGCATAGATATAAAAAAGGCGTACACCCGGGAGGTGAACGCCTTTTTTGTTGATTTCAAAACCGAAGCCTACATCTTATGGCATTTTCCGCACTCATCTTGAACGGAAAAGGCATCCTTGCCCTTGTTATGGCAGCTTCCGCACGACTTGCCCTCCTCCATGTCGCCCATGCTGGCCTTGATGACGCCGGCTTTATACGGGAAAATCTTGGTGTGACAGTCGGAGCATTTATAGGATTGCAGGTGGAACTCGTGGCTGAAGGTGGCTTCGCCGCCAATGGTCTTCCAGGTTATTTTACCTGGTTTCATGCCCTTGTGGCACTTGTCGCAGTCGCTTGTGGAAGCAAAGGCATCCTTGCCGTTGTGGCAGGCGCCGCAGGATGTCCCTTTGACCATGTCATCCATGGTCGTCTTGCCGGATACACTCTTGTAAGGGAATATTTTGATGTGGCAATCCTTGCAGGAGTATGCCTGGGTATGGAAAGAATGGCTGAAAGTCGCAGGGGTTGTGCCTTTGAGATTAAAGGTAATCTCCTTCGGTTTGAACCCTTTGTGGCAACGGTCACAATTGGAGGTTACCGTGAAGCCCATCTTGCCGTTGTGGCAGGCACCGCAGGTTTTGCCTTTTTCCATTTCATCCATTGACACCGCTTGTTTCTTGCCGGTGATTATAATGCCATTGTGGCAGCTTTTGCATGCCCCACCTGTCCTGGCAATGTGCGTATCGTGTTTGAAAACCGCCTCTCCAAGCCCTTTGATCCGGTAGGTTACATCAGCCGGCTTGCCTGTATGACATTTGGTGCAGTCTTTTTCAGTTGCCACACTGAATGCCTTTATTCCGGAATGGCAGGCGCCACAGGATCTGGTCTTTTCCATTTCCGCCATGGTAACGTGTTTACGCTTGCGCAGGTTGAAGATGGCGTCATGGCACATCTTGCAGTTATTGTTGTATTTTTTTAAGTGAATCTCGTGGCTGAAGATGACCGGCGCGGAATTCTTAAAGGTGTAACGAATATCCTTGGTCTCTGCGGCCGTTGCTACTGCAGATATCAACAGCATAAGTGCCACGGTGAACAGCAAACATTTTCTTAACATATCCAGCACTCCTCTACATTTATTGTTAATAAGTTAGAATCTGATTCTGGCTTCCAAGCAAATAACGCCCTCGTAAATACAGTTGTCCAGTATAACGTGATTTTGTATTCAGAAACGAGATAATATACATACTGACCGGCCCATCGTCAATTGGATTGTTGCAACCGCCTCAAACGGCATGGTTCAGGGTTTTGCGGTTGATACACCCCACAGACCTGTGATATATAATGTTCATTTTCTTACGACAGGTAAATTCTATGCTTACTCTTGACCGTCTGATCGAACATGCTCTGCTTGAAGATATTCACACGGGCGACATAACCACCCAGGCTGTGGTCCCGGGAGAACGTGCTGCTTCTGCCCGCCTTATTGCCAAGGAAGAGATGGTGCTGGCTGGTATGTTTGTGGCTGAGCGTGTGTTTCAACGGCTTAGTCCTGCTGTCGTTTTTACTGCGTGTCTTCCGGAGGGGGGGCGTGCGGTGAAGGGTGATATCCTTGCCACCATACAGGGCAACGCCGCTGATCTGCTCATGGGGGAGCGGGTTGCCCTCAATCTTCTTCAGCGGCTAAGCGGTATTGCTACTCTCACGTCACGTTATGTTGCGGCAGTTCAGGGTACCAAGGCGCGTGTCGTTGATACCCGTAAAACCACTCCGGGCCTGCGGGAATTGGAAAAGTATGCCGTGCGGGTTGGTGGAGGCATAAATCACCGCACAGGTCTTTACGACGGCATCCTCATCAAGGAAAACCATATCGTCGCGGCTGGCGGTATCTCAGAGGCAATCAGCCGCGCCCGCGCCTACATTCCCCATACACTCAAGATAGAGATCGAGACGGAAACATTGGAACAGGTGGACGAAGCCCTGGCCGCCGGTGCCGACATTATCATGCTGGATAACATGGATCTGGCCGACATGCGCACCGCAGTGGCTGCTATTGCCGGCAGAGCGCTGGTAGAAGCTTCCGGCGGGGTCAACCTGGAAACCGTGCGCGCCATCGCTGAGACCGGCGTGGATATCATCTCGGTTGGAGCTCTAACGCATTCACCGCGGGCCATGGATATCTCCATGCTGCTGGATTAAAAGCGATGCCGAATTCGTGTGCTAACGTCGTTGGCTCGCAATCTTCTCAAATATGACGCCTAGCAGGAGTCGTTCGATGCACCAGAAAGCCGGTACCATTCTGCGACTCTTCCGTGAAAGGGATGGTTTTGTATCCGGTGAGCAGATCAGTCGTTCTCTGAATGTTTCCCGTACAGCAGTCTGGAAACATATCTCTGCGCTTCGAAAGGCCGGTTACGTGGTTGATGCGGTCCCCTCGCGCGGTTACCGGCTTGTTTCATCGCCAGATATTTTCAACATCGAAGAGATAGCTGCACAGTTGAATACTGCCGTAATGGGCAGGTATCTCATCTGTCTGGATGAAACTGCCTCTACCAATGCCAATGCCTTTCGGTTGGCCGAAGAGGGTGCTGCTGAAGGAACCGTGGTAATCTCTGATGCGCAAAGCGGAGGCAAGGGGCGCCTGGGGCGCGTCTGGTCGTCTCCTCCCGGTGTTAACCTGTATTGCTCGATAGTTCTGCGTCCGTCTGTAAAACCTTATGAGGCGCCACAGCTGACCTTTCTTTCCGCGGTTGCGGTTGCCCGGTCGATCGAACAGGTAACCGGTCTTAAACCGGAGATCAAGTGGCCGAATGACGTATTGATCGGCGGAAAGAAGGTCGCCGGTCTCCTGAACGAGATGAGCGCCGAGACCGATGGCATCAACTTCGTAATCCTGGGAATAGGCGTGAACCTGAATATGTCAACCGGGCAGTTTCCGCCGGATTTGCGTTCCCCTGCGACATCGCTTTTAATTGAAGCCGGACATCCGGTTGGCAGGGTACGTTTTGTAACGCAAATGTTGAGTGAACTGGACTTGCTCTATACCCAGTTTCTCACCCATGGTTTTCTTCAGGTGCGCGAAGAGTGGCAGCAACGCTGCAACGCCCATGGCCGGGAGGTTGTTGTCAGCAACGGCGGTGCCGATGTTGTTAAAGGCATGTTTGGCGGCATCGATGGCGACGGCGCGATGCTGGTTCGACTGGCGGATGGAAGTGTTGAACGAATTCTCAGCGGGGATGTGAAGGTACTCTGAAATGCTTTTGGTAATTGACGTCGGCAACAGCAATATTGTTCTTGGAATCTACGACGGGTCACTGCTTGTGCGTAACTGGCGTCTTTCCACCGACAAGTCACGCACATCGGACGAATACGCCGTGCTGTTGCACAGCCTGTTTTCCCAGGCTGATCTTGGTTTTGCCTCTGTCCATGCCGCAATCATCTCCTCGGTTGTTCCGCCACTTACGGGTGTAATGGAGGCTATCTCCAATGATTTTTTCCACCTGACCCCTTTTGTGGTCGGCCCAGGCATCAAGACCGGCATGCAGATACAGTATGATAATCCCCGCGAGGTAGGTGCCGACCGAATCGTAAATGCCGTGGCAGGTTATGAAAAACATCACTGCGCCCTGATCATTGTGGATTTCGGTACCGCCACCACCTTTGACTATGTCAACAAAAAGGGTGAGTACTGTGGTGGGGCCATTGCTCCAGGTCTGGCCATATCCCTGGAAGCGCTTTTCCAGAGAGCCAGCAAACTGCCTCGGGTGGATATTGCCAAACCGCCTCAGATCATTGCCAAGAATACGGTCAATTCCATGCAGGCCGGGATCTTTTACGGATATATAGGTCTGGTAGACGAAATAGTGACCCGCATCAAGGCCGAGAGCCGGGATAACCCCAAGGTTATTGCCACCGGAGGCCTGGCCAACCTGATTGCCCCTGAATCCCGTACAATCGAAGAGGTGGACGACTTCCTTACTCTGGACGGGTTGCGGATATTGTACGAACGTAACAGATAACTGGCAGTTCCTTTATATTCTACTCAAGGAGGCAGTTCTATGGGACAGTTTGAAACCAGCAAGATTCGTAACCTTGGTATCGTTGCTCACGGCGGCGCCGGAAAGACCTCTCTGGCAGAGGCAATCCTTTTTGACACCGGGATGATTGATCGACTGGGGCGCGTTGATGACGGCACATCAACCATGGATTTTGAGCCGGAGGAGATTAAACGGAAGATATCCATCACCTCAGCGCTTGACCATTGTGAATGGAACGGACACTCCATACATATCGTCGACACCCCCGGATACGGCAACTTCATTGCCGATACCCGAGCCTGCATGCGCGCCCTGGACGGTGCGGTCGTGATCCTCTCCGCCATATCAGGCGTCAAGGCTCAGACCGAAGAAATATGGAACTGGGCTAACGAGTTCGAAATTCCGCGGATTGCTTTTGTAAACAAGCTGGATCGCGAACGAGCCAGTTTCCTGCGCGCCATTGATGACATGGAGAAGGCGCTGGGCGCCCGTGGTGTTGCTATTCAGATGCCTATCGGCGTCGAGGACAAGTTCGAAGGTATAATCGATCTGATTCACATGAAGGCCTGTTATTATCCCAAGGATGGTTCCGGCGTTTGTACCGAGGGTGAGGTGCCTGCCGACTGCCTGGAAGAGGCCAATCGCCTTCGTGAGCATATGGTTGAGATAGTTGCCGAAGCCTATGACGCCCTGACCGAAAAATACCTTGAGTCAGGGGAATTGACCGAAGAGGAGATCATGGACGGCCTGCGGGTCGGCACCATGCGCAACACCTTTACCGCTGTATTGTGCGGCTCTTCCACCCTGAACATGGGTGTCAGGCAGTTGCTGGATGCCGTTTGCGACTATCTGCCGTCTCCGCTGGATCGCACCAAGGCGGTCGGGACTCATCCCAAGACCGAAGCGGTCATCGAGCGTGCCCCGGACGAGAAAGAGCCCTTCTCCGCCCTTGTCTTCAAGACCACCTCCGACCCTTACACCGGCAAGATCACCATCTTCAGGGTCTACTCAGGCGTGCTCAACTCCGACTCCACAATCTTCAACTCCAGCAAAGGGGTTGATGAACGTATCGGACAGATCTATGAGCTGGAAGGGAAAAAGCAGCACCCGATCAAACAGGCCGTAGCCGGCGATATCGTGGCAGTTGCCAAACTCAAGGAAACCGTTACCGGCGACACGCTTTGCGATGCTGCCAAACCCATAGTTTACGAGCCTGCCAAGCAGTTGCTGCCGGTCATCTCCTATGCCATCGAGCCCAAGACAAAGGCTGACGAGGACAAGATCCACAGCGCCCTGCACCGTATGATCGAGGAGGAACCGACCCTGGAGTCACACCGCGACACCCAGACTAAGGAGTTCATAATTTCCGGCATGGGGCAGGTTCATCTTGAGGTCATCGTCGAGAAGATGAAGCGTAAGTTCGGTGTTGAAGTACTTTTGAAAACCCCCAAGGTACCTTACCTGGAGACCATCCGCGGCTCCGCCAAGGTCCAGGGCAAATACAAGAAGCAGTCCGGCGGTCGAGGTCAGTATGGTGATTGCTGGATCGAGATGTCTCCGACCGGTCGCGGCGAAGGTTATATTTTTGATGACAAGGTTGTGGGTGGCGTGATCCCGCGCCAGTACATCCCGGCAGTTGACAAGGGTATTCAGGATGCCTGCCTGGAGGGTTATCTGGCCGGTTATCCGGTGGTGGATTTCAGAGTGGCACTCTATGACGGTTCGTTTCACACCGTTGACTCATCCGAGATGGCTTTCAAAGTGGCAGGTTCCATGGCCTTCAAAAAGGCGATGGAGGTCTGCAAGCCGGTATTGCTTGAGCCGATCGTGAACATGAAGATTACGGTGCCGGATGAAAATATGGGAGATGTCATCGGTGACCTCAACTCGCGACGCGGCAAGGTCGTTGGTGTCGAACCCAAGGCCAATTCGCAGATCATCCGGGCCGTGGTGCCGATGTCAGAGGTACTGGCATATTCCAATGATCTGAAGTCTATGACCAGCGACCGTGGCATGTTCAGCACGGAATTCTCCCATTATGAAGAATTGCCGACGCATCTGTCGCAGAAGGTGATTGCCGAGTCCGAAGCATCGAAAAAGCATAATGGAAATGCCTGACAGAAAACAGCCGGCAGGTTAATGGGTCTGCCGGATGTGCTGTGATGAACATGCAGGCATAACAGTACATGGAGGCTATAGATGGATTTCAAGTTTAGTAAGGATCAGGAGGAGAGCTCGAACAAGGCTGTTGACGGGAGCAAGGGGAAAAACCAGAACGCCCTGTTGATACTCCTGCTTGTTCTAGTCGGTGGTTTTGCATATCTGTATTTTTTCACCGGGCTGATCAAACCGCTCAAGGAGCAGAAACCTGCTGAGGTTCAAGTCCCTCAGGTAATTAAAAACCCGATTCCTGCCCGCAATGGTGAGCCGGTAAAGGTTGACGCGGCAGCTACTGCTGAAATCAAGAAAGATGCTGCGGATAAAGCAGCCACGGCGCCTTCAACAGGCAAGCCCGAACCTCCCAAGGTTGCCCAGGTTGCACCAGCAGTATCTCCGCCTGCAAAAGAAACAGTCAAGCCCAAGGAAGAAATCAGGAAGCCTGAAACCTCTAAGCCGGCATTGAAAAAACCTGCGCCTGCCCAGGCTGATAAACAGGTCCAGAAGCCCGCTGCAGTCAAGGGTAATGATAAAAAAACTGCGCCCGTTGATAAAAAACCAGCTATTGCCGTTGTGAAAAAAGATGCAGTTGTGAAAAAAGATGCTGAAAAGGTAAAGACAGCTGGCGGCGAGGTAAAGGGCGTTAAAAAGCCCGCCAAGTCAGATAAAAAGTCCGTTGCAGGAATAGTACAGACCCCTGGGGGCCGCTGGACGGTAATGGTGGGCTCTTACACGCTGGAGGACGCCTTGGCGCTTGATCTTGTTCGGGTCAGACAGGCAGGTCTTGATGCGAAGGTTACACCAGGTTTACGCAAGAAAACCCAGATGAACCGGCTACTCCTTGGTGAATATGGTGATCGCAGTGCTGCCCAGGCCGAACTGGATAAAATCAGACGCCACACCTCCGATGCATTCATCATGGGGCATGGTGGCATGCATGCAGTTTATGCCGGCTCTTACCTGCTGAATGAGCGGGCCTTGTCCGAGAAGGAACGGTTGGCTGCGGCCGGATTTTCCTTGACCCTGAAGCGGGCCGAGGTGGCTATCCCGTCCAAAACCCTGACGGCCGGAACCTTCAGCGACAAAAAAGCGGCGGATTCGGCTCTTAAGAAACTGAAGGCAGCTGGTGTCAAGGCTAGTCTATCCAAGCAGTAGGATTCCATGGCAGAGAAGATCAAGCTTAAAATATCACCGGCAGTGGCGGCTTATGTCGGTCCCGATGTCTCTGTTGATGAAAAGTTGAAGGGGCTTGAAGCTTCAGTAGAAATGGTGCCCGCTGATCAAGTGCTGCTGCTGTTTTGTCTGACAAGAGATTCGGATGGTGTAGTTAAGGGGGCTGCAACGGTCGCTTTTAGCGCTTTACCGGAAAAAACGCTGCTTGCTTATATTAGCGAATCAAAAGCTCACCCGGCAATCCTTGATGCAATCGCTCGGTATCATCATGCCTGCCCGGATGTTGTTGTCGCCCTTCTGGAAAATGAGGCAATTACCCCGCAGGCGTCTGGATTTCTCCAACGGTTCACTGCTCTGAATCAGCAGCCCC
>JBGSQD010000058.1:0-13762 GCA_041738275.1 Geobacterales bacterium | reverse complement strand
CAGAGCGTCACCCCGGAACCAGCAGGCGTCTTCCAGCTCATGCGTGTCAATTACGATCTCGCCGCCGGCGTAGTCAGCCACAAAACCGGCCATGAGCTGAGCCGGAAAAGGCCAGTTCTGGCTCCCCACGTAATGGACGTTCTCGATCTCAATCCCTGTTTCTTCGCGTACCTCACGGATGGCGCATTCCTCCAGTGATTCGCCGAAGTCGAGGAAGCCTGCCACTAGACTGTAGCGGCCCTCTGCCCACTCTGCTTTGCGCGTCAGCAGCAGATCATTGCCCCGCTTGACCAGCACAATGGCGCAGGGATGGATATGGGGGAAATGCTCGGCGTTGCAGCCGCCGCATTTCTTGCCCCAGGTGGCGGGGATGCGTTCAGTTTTTGCGCCGCAGGCGGAGCAATGCCGGCTCTGCTGTTCCCAATGGAGGATCTGCCTGGCAAGCCCGGCCAGGGTCAGGGTCTGCATGTCAAGTCGCTGCTCAATGGCATTGAACTGTTCAGCGACAAAGGGTGGTTTCAGGATGAGTTTGCTGTTTACGGCAATGGCCCGTAACGGTTTGCCATGCCACAGTCCGATGCAGAGGGGCGGAGCTTTCGGGGACAGTCCGATCGGCAGCTCGCCTTCCGGCAGGGTAAAACCGTTTTCGTACTGCGTCACTACAACACTGTTCCCCTGGATGATGGCCCAGGTTCCTTCCTCATCGGGCTCATACAACAAGGGGTGGCGCAGTTCGAAGGCATCCTTGATATAGGCAAAGTTAAAGGGGAGGTTGATTTGTTCAGGGTAGGGCATGGTTGTCTCGCTGACTGTTTGTAGCAAGATTCGCAGGTTAAGTCAAGGAGGTCTCAAAAACTTGAATATAACACCATCTCTCTAAATGTTTCGAATAGATCTATTCATCTCAAGGGCAGGGCGACTGTTATGTCGCTTCTGGATTTTTCAAGTTTTCGGCATTTTTAATGGTTTCAGTAAGCAAAAATCCAGAGCTATTCTGGATGAAAAGTAAAATCATGTTCTATGGCAGTGCATCAACTTGACATTTAGTTGCATTATCTCTAATAATATCTGCAAATAAATTCTGCCTAACATACACCATGGCAACTTGGTGAATAAATCAGAAGAGGGGGATATATGGAAACAATCAGAGTTAAGGTGGCCGTAGTAGCAGCATTTTGTGTCGGTATTGTAGTGGCCTTGTCATTCACCGTTTTCACTAGTACTGCTCGTGCCGGGAGAGATCATGACTACAAAATTGTCAAAAGCGCCCATGAAGTTGTGAACATGGGTGAACAGGGGTGGGAGTACATTGGACTTGCTCCGGGCGGCCAATGGGGAATTATGAAAAAATAGCAACAGTGGGAATCTTCATGGTTAAGCCGGATATGAGCTTTCATTTCTCAGGAAATGAAATTGTAGGTTAACTTTGCCTTTTCTAAAGGGGTTTAATATGACAAGAAAATTAGCACCAATGGGATATCTTCTCTGTTTCGCTTTAGTCTTTCTGTCTCTTGCGGCAGTGGGTTGTCAGAAAAAGCAGTCTCCTCCCCCCCAGGCGGCAGCACCTGCGGCATCTCCTGCCCAGCCAGTACCTGCCCAGGCTCCTGTTGCTCCGGCAGCAGCCACTTCAAATGATCCAGGGGTAATTCAGATGGGGATGACTTCTGAACAGGTCCAGCAGATCATGGGTGCTCCGGCAAAAACCGAGCAGGAAGGATCCATGGTTGAATGGAAATATTACACACAAACGGGAAAAGTTGAAATAAAGCTGCAAAACAACAAGGTTGTTGCCATAGAAAGACATTGACAGCCACATCTGCCCCAGCTCTCCGACAGGTGGTACGGGTTTTAACAGGAACCTCTTAATGCATACAAGGATATTATCATGAGTCAAGAGGATGGATACGATCTGCCTTTGAAAAAATCGCCGAGCACCATGCCCGATGAAATCAAAGATTCCAAGTCAAATGATGCCAGGGGGACGCTTATTATTAATCCCTCGCACCACCCGGCTGGTAATGATCTTGCGAATCAGCCGGTTCTTGAAGTGGTGACAGGCGAAGCAAACCTGAAACTTCTTCGACTGGTAACGGAGAAGGCGAAGATTGGCCGCTCAGGATATAATGATTTAATGCTGATAGATGGTAAGGTTTCCCGCTCCCATGCAGAGGTTTACTTTGAAGATGGCCGGTATGTTGTCAAGGATTTGAACTCGACCAATGGTGTTCTCGTAAATGGACAGTCTGTAAGTAAAATTCCTCTCAAGTCCGGTGATCGCATCACCATTGGCGATACGGTACTTCTTTTCTCCCAGAAAGATCCGGAAATCTCTCTGCAGGAAAAAGAGGTCTTTATAGAGAGGAGCGATCTCTTTAACTGGCTGGATAAGGAAACCATGCAGTTGCTGGCCAGGAATCTGGTGGTGCGGTTTTTCCCCCATGATGCAACGGTTCAGCGGCAAAATACCCCGGTTGAAAGCATGTTTTTTGTTTACTCGGGCGAAATCCGTATCGTAGATATCAATGAGGAAGGTGGAGAACGCAGCATTGATACACTCCGGCCGGGAGATTTTTTCGGCGAACGGGCCATTCTGGCCGGAGAATCGGGCAATTATTCCATGATCGCTACCAGTGACAGTAACCTTCTGGAGTTGCGCAAGGAACGGTTGAACGAATTGCTGCAACAGAAGCCCGATCTGAACCAGGCTTTCTACAGAATGGTCCTCACGAAGCTTCGCTCGGCCCAGATTGAATCTGGTGAGAAAGGGGAAAGACGGGATAATCTGAAGAACATTATCACCTCTACCGATGTCGAGATTGTGGGGCAGGACAAAAAAATTCTGGAGGCCAAAAAGAAGGTGCAGAACCTGGCCGCGGAAGAGAAGGCGGCTTTTATTATCGGCCCCCCGGGAACCGGCAAGAAAGCCTTTGCCCGTTACTTTCACAAGGTCAGTGCCCACCCTGATTATCCTTATGTGGAAATATCCATGGCTGATCTGGAGGAAAGTCAAGCCGGGGCATCGCTGTTCGGGATAGAGACGGATCCCGGCGCCACCCATATGAAAGGACAGATCGGCTATCTTGAGATGATAGGGATGGGTACTCTGGCTATTGCACATGCCGAATTGCTGGATGCACACCAGCAGAGCAAGCTGGTTACCTATCTCAAACATGGCTGGTTCCATCGTGTTTACGGGCAGGAGAGTGTCAGGACTGACACCAGGATCATATTCCTGGCCAGCGGAACAGAAGCTGAGGTTTTGGACAAGTTTATCCCTGAATTGCGAGAAGAGCTGAAAAAGAGGATGATCGTTCTACCATCCTTGATGCAGCGTCTGAAGGATATTCCGATTCTGGCTGATTATTATCTGAAACTTTTTTCCCGTGCGAATGGCAAACGAATCAACGCCCTTTCCAAGGAAGCTACCGATAAACTTGTCTCGTATACCTGGCCAGGAAATGTCAAGGAATTGGAAAATGTCATCCAGAGGGCGGCCATGGTCTCCTCGGATGACGTTATTATTCCTGGAGACCTGATCTTTGTCCTGCCGTCAGAAAAAGAGATCCACAAGATCAATCTCCTCCATATGGACAAATTCAGGAATATCCTCCAACATCCTCTGATTCCCGGTTTTTTTATCTGGTTCAATGTCATAGTTGTTCTGATCATAGCGGGATTAACTCTTTACGGTGGCTCCAGGCCGCAAGGGCACCCTTTGCAGTCATTTGATAACAATCCAGGGATGTTGATCACCTGGCTGATCTGGTTTCCGGTCCTCCCGATTTCGGCCTTTCTGCTTGGTCGAATCTGGTGCGGAATCTGTCCTATAGCAGGAATGGGGGATATGGCTGCCCGTATAAAGAAATTCAATATGCCGGTCCCCAAGATTCTGCAACGACTGGATTTCTGGCTGGTGGTTGTTGCGTTCATTTTTCTCGATTACTTCGAGGAATACTTTGGGGTGGCCGACAAGCCCTGGGCAACCGGCATGCTTCTGGTGGTGATAATTACTTTGTCGGTTCTGTTTTGCGTTATGTTCGAAAGGAAAACCTTTTGCCGTTATCTCTGTCCTCTGGCCGGTATGGTTGGAACCTACGCTACCATGAGCGTGGTCGAGATCAGGGGTAATAAAAAGGTCTGCCAGACCCAGTGCGGCCAGCATTCCTGTTACAAGGATACGGAACAGGCGTTGGGGTGCCCGATGTTTTCTTATCCTGCCTCCATTTCCAGCAGTACGGAATGCATGATGTGCATGAACTGTCTGAAAAGTTGCGAACACAGAGGTGTTCAGGTCAATCTCCGCCCTCCTCTGCAGGAACTTTGGAGCCAATCCAAACCTATGCTCAGTCTTTCATTGTTCGGGGTGATGCTGGTGGGGCTGATGGCCCGCCATCAGTTCCCCAGTCTGACATACTGGTTGACAAAGGAACAGGCCTTGGGTTTGTCGGCAGGATTGATTCACCCGCTGCTTTTCTTCTTTTTCCTGGGAGCTGTTCTTATTCCATTTGCACTCTCTTCAACACTGTCGGCAGCAGCGTCTCAGGAAAAAATCCAGGAAAATATGGCACACTACGGCATGGCATTTATCCCTCTTGCCTTGGCAGGACATATCTCTCATGTATCTCACGAATTTTTTAGTGAAGGCATTTACCTGTTGTCCGGTTACGCGGTAAAGCTATATTATTCAATTGCCCGCGGTATACCGATAGTGAGCAGTGAAGTCGTAGTGCCACATTTCATCCATGGCTCCATAGTGACTTTTCTTAAACTGATGTTCGTAGCCGGTGGTATGTTAGCTTCAATATTTGCGCTGGTGATGATTGCCAACAGGCTTTCTAAAAACAACGTCTTTGCCCGGATTCTACCGCACCTTCTGGTTCTCTTTCTTTTTGGAGCGGGGTATCTGTTCATATTTACCGGTTCCACGGATGCTCCACCTGCAGCTGCGACGCCTGTTGCTTCTACTCTTTCAACACCTTCATCGCTCGGATTATTGCCGCAGTCAGGCCCAGGCCGGCCGGTCGCGAGATAAAAACAATCGGGCATAACTTAAGGATCCAGGAGAAACTGCTCATGATAACCACCGGAAATCTCATTGGTAAAAATATCGATCAGTTTCGCCTGGAAGAGCTTGTCGGCCAAGGTGGCATGGGGACGGTCTACAAGGCCTATGATACTGTTCTTCATCGTATTGTTGCCCTTAAGTTGATCCCCAAGGACACCGAAAGCAGTACGCAGGAGCAGGTTGAAATCAGTAAACGCCTTATTCAGGAAGCCCAGGCTGCCGGCTGCCTGTCACAACCAAACATCGTGACCATTCACTCCTACGGTGAAACCGATGAATATCAGTATATCTGTATGGAGTACATCCGGGGGAGAACCCTGGGTGACGTACTGAGGGAAAAGCACACCATGTCTGTGGAGGATGCGTCCGTCATCCTTGAGCAAATCCTCCTGGCCCTGGACTCTGCCCATCAGCACCACATTGTCCATCGGGATATCAAACCGAATAATATCATGGTATCGGGCGACTTGAAGGCCAAGGTCATGGATTTCGGTATTGCCAAACTCCCTTCTCTTTATAAAACTACTACCGGTACGGTCCTGGGCACACCATACTACATGTCTCCGGAACAGATTTCAGGTCACGCCGTTGATATCAGATCGGATCTTTTTTCGGTAGGTACGCTCTTGTATCAGATGATCACCGGAGAGAGGCCTTTTGACGGGGATACAACAGTTGTAGTTGCCTATAAAATTACCCAGGTTGAACCTGTGCCGCCAAAGGTCCTGAATATTCATATTCCCCAGGCGATAGAAAACATCTGCCGAAAAGCCCTGGCCAAAGACCCTGCTCTACGCTACCAGACCCCGGACGAAATGCTGCAAGACCTGAATGGTACTATGGGCAAGGGCACCAAGATTAAACCGGAAATCATGGAAGAAAAGACGATTGTTTCCAAGGTCCCAATTGCTCCCACGCAAGTCCAGGAGGTGAAAAAGGAAGAAAAAGCTCCGTTTTCCGGCTCTTCTGTAGAGGAGGTAATGATATCAAGTAAGGGGGAACAGACTGAGGCCATTAAAAAGCCGAAGGAAGAAACCGTTAAACCCGCTGGTCAACCTGCCGGCCAGAGTCCACCGACAACAGGCAATAAAAAGGAACCCGCCAACAAGACGTGGCCGATTGCCTTCGGACTGATATTCGTTATCGTCATCGGTATTGTCATGGTGTTCAATCTGCTTAAAAAAAGTTCCGTACAGAATGCAGCTGCCCCGGTACAAACCCAGAAGGCCGGACAGGTCATCATACCTTTAAAACCCATTGATCTAAATCCGAATGTTCAGGTAACTCCGTCAGCCGGCATCAATGCCCAGCCAACAGATAAACAGACATACTCCCAGCTGAGATCATTAATCCTCCAGGCCAAGGAGAAGATGCAGAACAGTCCGGATAATTCCCGCAGGCTTCTGGAACAGGCACTTGCCCAGTCCCCTGATAATTTTGAGGCCAACTTCCAGATGGCGCGACTGATGACACTGCAAAATGATTATCCCAAGGCCATCCAATTTTATCAAAAGGCCGGGCAGATTGACAAAAATTCTCCTGAAGTCCCCTTTTCCCTGGGTGCAATTTATATGAACCAGGGAAACTATACCGCGGCCTTGAATTCATACAAAACCTGCCAGCTCCTCTCACCTCCCTTTCAAGAGGATATACTGGTTTTTAAGGATGGGATTCATCGTGTCAAACGTGAACGTATCCTGTCGAGATCCTTGCAGGAAGAGGTCTCTGTAAATATGGGGATCTGCTATCAGAAATTAAAGAATGCAAGGCGTGCCCGCGTGCATTTCAGAGAGGCGCTCAAACTTAATCCCAATAACAGTGTGGCAATGGGTTATCTGAAATCCAAGGGTCGATGAAACCTTAGAACGTCCTTCAACGCAAAATTTTTAACAGTAAATTTATGTAACAAATCTGACATTGATTTATGAGGGACTGTATAACATAATGTCCTCAATGTTCCAGTTCAAACCCTCAGCAAAAATAATCGTTGTTTCCATTGTCCGAATCAGCCTGCTCCTTCTCTTGAGTTGGTATCTGTTCTGTCTGTTTGTACCTAAAGGCAGCGGTACAACAGATCATGACGTTTCATTTCCCACTGGCAGCGGTATCAAAAAACTTGCGTCTGAACTAAAAAAGGCCGGAATCATCCGCAGTTCCTGGCACTTCATTCTGGTCAGCAGACTGAGGGGACAGGCACAGAGGCTTAAGGCGGGTGACTACACCTTTAACGATGGGATGACAACTGGGGATATTCTGGCTAAGGTGGTAGCCGGTGACGTGGATTACCTGCGCTTTGTCCTGCCGGAAGGGTACTCCATCTACCAGGCTGCGGAACTTCTGGAACAGCACGGTTTTTTTAATAGGGAAGCCTTTCTGGAAAAATGCCGTGACAAGGAGCTGCTTGGTCGGTTATCCATACAGGAGGACAGTGTGGAGGGATATCTTTATCCTGCTACCTATAACCTGAAAAGGGATGAAACCGAGGAACAGTTGATCGAGCAGATGGTGGGGCAGTTCAACAAGGTTTATGCAGGAATCAAGGGCGGGGAGGAGGGCATGGGAGCGCTTTCTCAGCATGATGCCGTAGTTCTGGCCTCAGTTATCGAAAAAGAGGCAGTATTGCCGGAAGAGAAACCGCTGATTTCATCGGTGTTCCATAACAGGCTGCGAATCGGGATGCCGTTGCAGAGTGATCCCACAGCGGTCTACGGGGTGCGGGCGTTTGCCGGCAAGGTCAGCAGGTCCGATATACAACATCAATCGCCCTATAATACCTATCTTGTCAAGGGCTTGCCCCCAGGTCCCATCGGCAATCCCGGACTGGCGGCCCTGAAGGCTGCCCTGCATCCCGCCACTACCGGATACCTCTATTTCGTCGCCCGCCAGGACGGCACCCACCAGTTTTCCCGCACCCTTGATGAGCACAACTCTGCTGTAAACCGTTACCTTAAACAATAATTCTGAACAACGGTAGGCTATTTTGCCGGTACGAGGTCGATGATAGTGACTTCGGGCGGGGCCAGGAAACGAAGCGGAGGTCCCCAGGTGCCGCTGCCTCTGCTGACGTGGAGCAGAGAGCCGGCGGCACTCTTGGCCGTGCCGCCGGTAAGGGGAAATTCAAGGAGAACCAGGAGGGTAAAGGGAAAAATCTGCCCCTGGTGAGTGTGCCCGGAGAGCTGCAGATCGAACAGTCCGTCGCTTGATTTATCAACAACGGGGCGATGCTTGAGCAGAAGCTTGAAACGCCCCTGCTCTGCCGCGGTCAGCAGGGCAGCCTCCGAGGGACCGGCAGATTCCAGTCCCACTCTTTTCCGTGCCGGGTCATCCATTCCGGTAATGGTCAGGGATACGCCCGCAGGGGCTGTCTCATTGCACAGGATTTTGAACCCGGCCTTGCTGGTGAAATCAAGCGCCTGCCTGATGCCGGCGTAATACTCGTGATTTCCGACCACGGCGAATCTGCCCATGGGGGCTTTGACGTCTGCCAGCATTGCAGCCATGCTGCCGTGGATATCAAGTGTGCCTTGTTGATTCAGTCTGCCATCCACCAGGTCGCCGGTTGAAACCAGGATATCCGGACCGGCCGCCTTGACCTGGGTGAGGATGCGTTGCAGGCGTTCTTTACTTACGAGCAGACCAAGGTGGACATCCGATATCTGGACAATCCTGATCCTGCCGCTGCCTGCGGGCAGCTTGGAGGTGGTGACGGTCAGGTATTCCGTTCTAATGTTACGCGCCTCGAAAAAACTGTAGAATGTGGCGGACAGCGAAAGCAGCAGGGCCATTTCACAGGTAAGGCGTGAGCTGAGATAGTCGGGGAATCTGAAGCCGCTGGTACGGCATATTGCCCATGCAAGCAACCTGACAATATCGGCCAGAAGCAGTGCCGAGCAGAACAGGAGGAGGGCGCCCATCCAGATATAACCCGGCCAGGCGAGAAGGGTGGCGCTGCGTTTGAAGCTGCTCCATTCCAGAAACCTGATTAATAATGGTGCGATGGTCATTAACACCATTACTGCTGCCAGCCTGACCGCAGCGGTTCGGGAGGGATGAAAAGATGTGCGCAGCCTGTAGTAGGCGTAAGCGTGCAGGGCGCCATAAAGGCTTAAAAAGGTGATTAGAAAGATGGACACGACACGTGTTCCTTGACACCTCCAAAGGTCATGCGATGAATGGCCGCTGGTCCGAGCTTGCTGATGGCCTCCATATGGGCGCTGCTGCCGTAACCCTTGTGGCCGGCAAAGCCGTAGCCTGGATGGAGTGCATCCTGGTCGCACATCAGTCGGTCACGATATACCTTGGCAATGATGGAAGCAGCTGCGATGGAAAGGCTAAGGGAATCTCCCTTTTTTATGGTTTTTTGGGGTAGGAGGGAATCAATGGTGCTGATGCCGTCGATCAGGAGATAATCGGGTTGCACGGACAGCTGCGATACGGCCTCCAGCATGGCGTGGCGCGTTGCCTGAAGGATATTGATCCGGTCAACCAACTCCGGGCTGCCCATACCGATCCCCACGGCCAGGGCCTGGTCCATGATGACCTCGCACAGGCGCTCCCGCATTGACGGGGAAAGCTTCTTGGAATCATCGACGCCTTTGATGCGCAACCCCTCCGGCAGGACAACAGCGGCGGCGACCACCGGCCCGGCCAAGGCACCCCGGCCAACCTCGTCAATGCCGGCGATTACCCGGTAGCCCTGCTTGCGGGCCTGTTGTTCGAAGGCCAGTGTGTCAACAGGTTGGTCTGTGAAAAGCTGGATCTGCTTCATGTCGTGTTCTCGAAACAAAAAAGCCCCGCTTGAGCGGGGCTTTCATTGTTATGCCTTGGCAGCAGCAACGTACTTTTTCTCGCGGATTCTGGCAGCCTTGCCACGCAGTTTGCGCAGGTAGTACAGTTTGGCGCGGCGAACATGACCGCGGGTAATGACCTCAATGGCTTCCAGGGTAGGGGAGTGGAGCGGGAAAACCCTCTCGACACCGATACCATTGGATATCTTGCGGACCGTGAACGACTCGCGAATGCCACCGTTCTGGCGTGCGATACAGACGCCCTGGTAGGCCTGAATACGCTGTTTGTCGCCCTCAACGATCTTTACGTGGACCTTTACCGTGTCCCCGACCTTGAATGGGGTAATGTTCTTTTTCATCTGTTCAAATTCCAGAAAATCAATGATGTTCATCTTAGCTTCCTCCTCTATGTCTCTCTGTTTGCATTAATATGAGTCTACTGCAGTCCTCTCAGTCGATCGATCATGATGGCAGCTGCCGAACGAACCGAGAGGTGATTATATGGTCCTGCACTGGCTATTGGTTTCAAGATATGGTCTGCCGACTCAAAACATTCCTTCGTCAAGCCCCAACCGGTGCCAAACAGCAACAGGTAAGGGTTGTCCGGTTTTTCCAGCAGTTGTTTAAAGTCTGAAACAGCGATGCTGCCTGGCCATTCAGATGCGCCGGTGATGACCGTCTTTACAGGGTTGTCAAAGCCGCTCTGAAAATCGCTGATCGCTGAATCCAGATCATCACACACCTTGATAATATCAAGTGCTTCCTTGCGGTCCGGGTTATAAGTTGCCCCCCAGCCTTCCTGCCAATGCCCCGTTATTCTCAGTGCCAGACTGCGCTGCTCTGTTGACGGGGTCACAATATAAAATCTGTCCAGGCCATAGGTTCTTGCCGAACGTGCTATATCGTGCACATCAAGATTCGTCAGTGCGGTAGTGACAACTTCGCGGTGCTTGTTATACACCGGGTAATGTAACAGGGCGATGGCCAGATTAGCGGGCAATGGCGCCATCTTTCTGTTCCAGATCTGCAAGCATCTTCCGATCTTCCTTTGTCAATTCAACATCTGACAACAGGTCAGGCCGGAGGGTACGTGTCTTACGGAGTGATTCGTTCCGGCGCCATTTCCTGATCAGTTCGTGGTTCCCAGACAACAGGATTTCCGGCACCTTCAGTCCTTTGAATTCAGGGGGGCGAGTGTACTGTGGATATTCCAGCAGGCCGTCGCAGAAAGAATCGGTTGCCGCAGATTCGTCGCTGCCGAGCACCCCCGGTACAAGCCTGGTAACGGCATCCACAATAACCATGGCAGCAATTTCTCCACCCGAGATGACGTAATCACCCAGGGAGATATCATCTTCCACGTACAGCGTCCGAACCCGTTCGTCGATACCTTCGTAACGGCCGCAGATGATAATCAGCCCTTCACGTGTCGCCAGTTCGGTAGCAATCTTATGGTTGAAACGGCGTCCCTGCGGGGATGTCATCACGACCGTCGCTCCAGGACATTGTGCCTTTACGGACTCAATGCAGGCTGACAGCGGTTCAACCTTCATAACCATACCGGCTCCACCACCATAGGGGGCATCATCGGCTGTCTGGTGACGGTCAATAGAGTAGTCGCGAATATTATGCAGTGAAATGTCAATGAGCTGTTTGTCTCTGCCCCGCCTGATGATGCTTTCGTCGAACGGACCGGCAAACATTCCGGGGAAGAGCGTTAGTATATGAAACTTCATAGATCCAGCAGGCCTTCCAGCGGGGTAACCAGCATCCTGCCGCTTTCCAGATCAACATTGCTGATTACATCGGCAATTGCAGGAATCAGGTATTCTCGTTCTGCACCACGAACCACGTAGATATCGCTGCTTCCGGTCTCAAAAATATCGACAATGGTGCCAAGTTCTTCCCCGTCGACAGTTGCAACCTTAAGACCGAGCAGGTCACACCAGTAATATTCATTGTCTTCCGGTATCGGCAGTTGACTTCTTAACAGGCAGATTTCGCTACCTACGAGCGGCAGGACCAGATTTATCTCGTCCAGTCCCTTCAGTCCGATCATAAGTTTACCGGCGTGGGGGGTAACGCTCTTGAGCTCGAACTCCTGAAGTCTGCCATCTTTAGACTTCAGTGTAACGGTTTTGGAAGCCTGCAAGCTCTCAAGGTTACCCGAAAAGGAGTGGACCTTCAGCATTCCTTTGATCCCGTGGGTTCCGATAATCTTCCCCACAGGGATCAAAACATCAGAATCTTGCATTACTCAACAATCTTGAGGATAGCTTTCTTGTTATCCTTAGTGGATACAGCGTTAAGGATGGTGCGGATTGCCTTGGCGGTACGGCCTTCCTTACCGATAATGCGCCCCATATCTTCCTTTGCAACGGTCAGTTTAATGACCAGCGTATCTTCTTCCATCTCTTCTGCAGCCTGGACCTGTGCGGGGTCGTCGACGAGTGACTTGGCAATGGTTTCTACAAGTGCTTTCATGTCGGTTTCCTCTGCTGATGTAGAATATCCGGCGTGCCGGGGTGGATGTAGGATACGCTCTATTGTCTAGGCTACCGCCTTGTCCAGGATACCGGCTTTTTTGAGAAGCTGACGGACGGTATCGGTTGGTTGCGCGCCCTTGCTGAGCCATGCCAGAATCTTCTCTTTGTTCAGCTTGAAAACAGCCGGGTTTTTGGTGGGATCGTAGGTTCCCATGTTCTCAATGAAACGTCCATCCCTGCGGCAGCGCTCATCGGCGACAACCACCTGGTAAAATGGTCTTTTTTTAGCGCCCGCGCGAGCAAGCCTGATCTTTGTTGCCATTTTGATTCCTCCTGAATCATTCTTTCTGCGATTTTATAAACGGTGAAGCATTTTGTTATCTAACCCTGATAAACAGGATAAGTGCGTTAACGAAATTATTTTCTGCCTGAAAGCGCAGTAAATAATTTCTTACTTACTAAAGGGAAGCATTCCCTTACCTAACCCGCCCATCCCCTTGAGGAGACCTTTGGGTCCGAGTTTCTGCAGTTGTTTAACCATCTTCTGTGCTTCGGTGAAGCGTTTCAGGAGCTGGTTGATCTCCTGCACGGTTGTGCCGCTACCTTTGGCGATCCGCAGGCGGCGACTGCCGTTGATGATACCGTGATTGGCCCGCTCTTTCGGTGTCATGGAACGGATGATTGCTTCTATCCGTTTCAATTCTTTCTCGCTCGGCTGGGTACCCTGCATCTGTTTCATCATCTTGCCCATACCTGGGATCATGCCCATGATCGATTCCATCGAGCCCATCTTCTTGATCTGCTGAAGCTGGGCGAGGAAATCCTCCAGGTCGAACTGGCTCTTCTTCAGTTTTTGTTGGAGCCGGGCTGTTTCATTCTCGTCAAAGACCGACTGGGCCTTTTCAACCAGGGTGAGAACATCGCCCATACCCAGAATACGTGAAACGAGCCGGTCGGCGTGGAATATCTCCAACGCGTCCAGCTTTTCTCCCAAGCCTACAAATTTGACCGGTTTGCCGATTACAGCCTTGATGGAGAGGGCTGCGCCACCCTTTGCATCGCCGTCCAGCTTGGTAAGAACCACGCCGGTAATGTTCAGGCGGTCGTTGAATCCGCTGGCTACGTTGACGGCTTCCTGGCCTGTCATGGCATCGGCCACGAACAGGATTTCAAGCGGAGAAACGGCTGACGAAATCTCCGTCAACTCATTCATCAAATAATCATCGATCTGGTGCCGGCCGGCGGTGTCCAAGATGACTGTGTCATAACCGTTCAGCTCGGCGTATTTCATGGCGGCAACACAGATGTCAACCGGTTTCTGATCGGTCGAGGAACTGAAAACCTCAAGGCCGAGCTGCCGCCCGACAGTCATGAGCTGCTCAATGGCAGCAGGGCGGTACACGTCGGCAGGAACCAGCAGCGGT
>JBGSQD010000057.1:0-2296 GCA_041738275.1 Geobacterales bacterium | reverse complement strand
GCAGCACAATATCAGGAGGTTGAAGCAAAATCAAAAGCTCAACTGCTTTTTATAGGATTATTGTCTTGACCAAAGCGTCCACTAAAGACAAGACTACAGGAAAGATAAATGATGAATATCTTTATCAAAGTAATCGAGCATTCACAGCACTGTGATGAGCTATCACCGGAGCCTTAAATGACCTTTGGTAATATTATAAATGTACTGGGAATCACTGTCATTGCCACAGAAGTCGCTTTACTCATATCGAAAAGGGCGAAGGGCGAACAAGACATCGTAACTGATGGCAAATCATTGCGCATGATCTGTCGCACCATTGGGATCGGTATCGGACTCACTTTTCTCTCCAAAGCACTCCTACCCCACCCTATCTTCAGCAGGTCGTTTTTTGAATATGTGGCCTGTCTATTACTGGTTGGTGGTATGGCACTGCGCTGGATCTCGATCATGTACCTGGGCAGGGAATTTACCGTAAATGTGGCCATCATTGAAGGTCACCGATTGACTACTAACGGCCCGTATAAGCTCATCAGGCACCCATCGTACGCTGGTCTGCTTCTAATGTTCCTTGGTTTGGGAATCCACTCAAATCACATTGTAGGTATCATCGCCCTGACACTCCCGGTTTTCTGGGTCATCAGCAAGAGGATAAGCATCGAGGAAAAAGCAATGGAATCTTTTTTCGGCGTGGAGTATGTGGAATTCCGGAAGAGAACAAAGAAGCTGATACCGTATATTTACTAGGCCTGAGATTGGTAAGACTGAAAGGTGTCACCTTTCAGCAAAGCTCACCGCTGCAAATTCCGACCACCAAGCCGTGCATCAGGGTGTAGGGATGTCCTCCAGTTTTTGATTCCACGTCACAGCGATAGAATTCGTCGAACAGACGCTGCAGGTCACTTCTGGCAAAGTTCTTTGCCTGCAGCAGCATCTCGCCCAGAAAATAGGGGTTGATGCCGGTTTCCTTGCTGATATCAGCATGCGGAGCCTTGCGGTCCAGCATCTCCCTGATGAGCCACAATTGTCTGAAATGCCGCGTCAGCGCACCGATCATCATCGGTATTTCTTCGCCGTTGCGCAAAAGGGTGTCAAGGGAGCGCAATGCGTTCTGCATATCCCGAACACCCAGATAACGGGCCAGTTCAAAGACGGTAAAGGCCTTGGTACTGCTGGCGATGGCGCGGACATCGTCCAGGGTGATGCGTGGACGGGTGCCGGCATACACAACCAGTTTTTCGATCTGCGATGATAGTTCCTGCAGGTTATTCCCGATGAGAAACGATAGCAATTCCGCTGCTGCCGCTTCAATCGGTTTACCATGAACGTTGGCCTCGCTCTGGATAAAGCTGCTGATTTTGTTGTCATAAAGGCGCTTGTATTCCACCAGCGTCCCCTGTTTCTTGAGCTCCAGAAAAAACTTCTTTCGCTGATCGATCTTGGCACCGGTGAAGATCAGGCAGGTGGTTGCTGCGGGGTTCTGAATGTAAGGAAGCAGGATTTCGCAAGCCGAAGCAGTCAATGCCTCGGCCCTTTTAATCAGGACAGCTCGCCGGTCGGAGAACATGGGAAGGGTCTGAGCAGCGTCAACGATGTCTATCCCCTTGGACTCATTTCCGTAGAAGACGTTAAAGTTGAAATCCTTCAGGGATGGGTCAATGGCCTTGTCGAGCAGAAGGCGGGTAGCTCGTTCAACAAGGAATGATTCCTCGCCATACAGGTAGCAGAGAACAGGGATCTTCCCTTTCTGGAGGGATGTTTCAAATTCCTGGGCCGTCATAATCAGTAAGACTGCTCAACAGCGGTCAGGAACTTCTGGGCAAGTATCCTGGATGCGGCGGCAAGGGCAGCCTCCTCAGCGTAGCGCTGGAGAGCGAGATCAGGAGAGGCGGGATAATCCTGGCCGGATTGGAGCATACCTTTCCAGACCGGTGCAACATCACCCTTGCGACGCAATTCCAACTCCACATCGATGGTCAGACGATATTCCTTGACCCTGTCTGTGACCATGTAGGAAATCGCTCGATTTGAATACGAGCGCAGGGTGCCTGTTACCTGGAGAGACCCTTCAGCCTCGCTGCCGGCCGGCACCAGACCGCGCATGGCATGCCCTTCATCAAGCAGTGCCCTGCGTATAACCGTCTGGGCCGACGGACTGATGGTTTCATTGACAATGAAGGCTACCCACAGTGATTGGCCGGAATCCAGACGGTTTTTCGCTGATCCGGTTACATGGTAGCCACAACCACCCAGCATGAATAAAATAATGGCGGCAATAAAATATCGCATGCCTACCCTA
>JBGSQD010000028.1:0-6113 GCA_041738275.1 Geobacterales bacterium | reverse complement strand
CACCCGGCTCGGCGACGACACCACCTTGGCTCGGATCATCCGCATGGTCAAGACGGCGCAGATGAGCAAGCCGCCCATCGGCCGCCTGGTCGACCGCATTGCCGGGGTCTTCGTGCCGGTGGTCATCGGTATCAGTCTTGTGACCTTCATCGCCTGGCTGGGATTTGCCACGGATCTGCGCTTGGCCCATGCCCTGACCGCCGCCATCGCCGTGCTGGTCATTGCCTGCCCCTGCGCTCTGGGACTGGCCACGCCGATTGCGATCATGGTCGGCACCAGCCGGGCGGCTCAGTGCAATGTCTTGATCCGCAACAGCGATGCGCTCCAGACCGCCTCGACCCTGACCCATGTGGTGGTCGACAAGACCGGCACCCTGACCGAGGGGTGTCCGGCGGTTACCGCCATTTTTCCTGCAGTTGGGAGCCGGGAGCGAGAGATCCTGCTCTGGGCGGCCAGTCTGGAGAGCGGATCCGAACATCCACTTGCCGAGGCGGTGCTGACCGCTCAGGTGGAACAGGGAGAACCGCTCCGTAGTCTGGATAATTTCACCGCCAGTCCCGGCCGGGGTGTACGGGCCGAATATGCCGACATTACATATCTGCTCGGAAACCGCCATTTTTTGATCGAGGAGGGGTTGGTGCTGCCCGCTGATTTGCAAGCGGAAGCCGGGCGCCAGGCGGTCCAGGGTGGGACGCCGGTCTGGCTTGCCCGAGGAGTGACAGTGCTGGGTCTCTTAATCCTCAAGGACCCCGTGCGTCAGGATTCGGCGATCGCAGTCCAGGCTTTGCAGAACCTGGGGATCACCGTGGTGATGTGCAGCGGCGACAACCAGGCCACCGCCGAGGCCGTGGCGCGCGAGGTGGGCATCACCGAGGTGCACAGCGAGATCCTGCCGGAGGAAAAACTTGAGGTGATTCGCAGCCTGCAGCAGCAGGGTTTCAAGGTCGGCATGGTCGGCGACGGTGTCAACGACGCCCCTGCCCTGGCTCAGGCGGACACCGGTTTTGCCGTCGTCAGTGGTACTGATGTGGCTATCGAGAATGCTGATATCACCCTGGCCGGCGACTCGCTCCTTTTGGTCGCCGATGCTATCGCCATCTCCAGCGCCACCATCCGCAACATCAAACAGAACCTGTTTGGTGCCTTTATCTACAATGTGATTGGCATCCCGCTGGCTGCCGGTCTCTTCTATCCCTTCACCGGCTGGCTGCTGGAGCCGATGTTTGCCAGCGCCGCCATGGCTTTGTCCTCGGTGACCGTGGTCACCAACGCTAACCGGCTCCGCTTTTTTCGGCCCCGGTGACTCGGCGAAGGCACCAGCCAATTTTGAGAAAAGGGATGAGGTGGAGTGCGATTGCACTTGCGAACCTTTTCGCCCCAAGGTAAGGGGTGCGGTCCGCGTGGCCCTTGTGCAGGGTCTGCGTTTCCATTTTTCATAGAGAACCTCGTATGAACACCCTCTTTGCCCGGATCACCTACATCTTTGATCCTCTGCAGACCTTTTATGAACACGAAAGGCTCTTCCGCAAGATTTCCGTCTCGCTGGTTTTTCTTTTTTTGTGCAGTCTGGCGATCATTGAACTCAACCGTCAGGGGCTGTTGCCTGCCGATCTGGCGGCGCTTCTGCCCAAGAATCATTTTTACGCGGTCCACGCCGCCTTCACGGTCATCCTGATCCTGGAGGTCATCAGCCTGATTTTTGTCCTGCCCTGCTCCTTCTCACGTTCACTGGGCAAGCAGTTCGAAATCCTCTCCCTGATCCTCATCCGTAACGCCTTCAAGGAGTTGTCCTATTTTGCGGAACCGCTTGGCTATGAAGGCAACGTCGACAAGATCCTGCATATTCTGGCTAGCGGTTTTGGGGCCTTGCTGATCTTTGCCCTGCTGGGCCTCTATTACAAAATTCAGAAACGGAGTGAGGAAGACAGCCGCCATATCGACCTGTACGGATTTGTCGCCTCCAAAAAAGCGATCTCCCTGCTGCTGCTGGTCTCCTTCATTGGCATGGGCGGCTACTCCCTGTACCAGACCTTTCTGGGCATCGAGCATCCGGATTTCCTCCACGGCTTCTATACCCAGTTGATTCTCACCGATATTCTTATTGTCCTGGTGTCGCAGTGTTTTCACCCGTCTGCCAAGATGATTTTTCGTAATTCCGGCTACGCCCTGTCCACCCTGATGATTCGTCTCGCCCTGGTGGCCCCGGTCTACTACAATGTTCTTCTGGGCAGTGCGGCCATGGTCTTCGCCATCCTTCTCACCCTGGTCAGTCAGCATCTCTTCCAGCCGCGGAAGATGTGAGAGGGATGCGGGAAAAAGGTGAGCTCATTGCAGTTACGGCCGGAATGTTGATTATGTCCCATAAGGTCCCTGATGGCGGGTTTTAAGTTTTGTACTCAACCAACAAACACAAAAGAGGAAAATGATGTCTGAATTCAAGGATGTAACGATTGTACGAGAGGCAAATGTCTATTTTGACGGCAAGGTAACCAGCCGGACCCTTGTCTTTGCCGACGGGGCGAAAAAAACGCTGGGAATCATGCTGCCCGGAGAATACACCTTTAATACCGATGCCAAGGAATTGATGGAGATTCTGTCCGGTACTCTTGATGTGCTGCTGCCGGGAGAAAAGAATTGGCAAGCCGTGCAGGGCGGCGAGGCTTTCGAGGTGACCGCAAACTCGTCGTTCAGCCTGAAAGTGAAGGAAGTAACCGATTATTGCTGCTCCTTTCTCAAGGGATGAGTTCTCAGGGCTCTCCAGGCATGAGTGAATTTAGGTGAGAAGAGTACCGTTTCGTTGCCGGAGGAGTTGATCCGGTGAATCGAAGAGGAGGTCGGGGGCTTCGGCCTCCAACTCCTCCCTCGTTCCATACCCATACGTTACCGCCCCAGTGCGAACACCGTTCGCCTTGCCGCCGATAATGTCAAATTTGCGGTCGCCGATGATCATGGTCTGGTCGGGCTGCAACCCCTCGATTGCCAGAATATGCCGCACCAGAGAGGTTTTGTCGGTGAGCTGTCCATTCAGTTCACTGCCGTGGGCGGTTTCAAAATACCCGGCCAAGTTGAAATGGTCGAGAATCTGCTCGGCAAAGATCCGAGGCTTGGAGGTGGCGAGGAAAAGGCGGCAACCTCGTTGCTGTAACGTGGCCAGAACCTCGGGAATGCCGTCGTACACCCGGTTCTCAAAAAGTCCAATTTCAGCAAATCGCTGCCGGTAGAGGTGCACGGCCTGTTCCAGCAGGTCTTCGTCGGTTGCATCCAGCAGGCGGCTCAAGGAATGTCGCAAGGGCGGCCCGATGCACCAGTCCAGCGTATCGTTATCCGGCGGTTCATGACCGAGCGCGCTCAGGGCATGCTGGATGCAGCGGGAGATGCCGATTTTTGGATCGGTCAGGGTGCCGTCCAGATCAAAGAGGAGGTTGGCGTATCGCATGGTGAGATCCTCTTTTTTCTGTGGAATTTTCCCGCTTCCTTTTCATGCAGTTTTTTTGAGAACCATGCTGCGCGGTGTGGACGTGTGCCCGATGCGTTCACAACCGGGCAGACCCAAATATTGCGAGGCCGGAGTGAGAGAAAACAGGCGGGGGAACATGCCGTCAATGGATGGAGGGGTGAAGGGGAAGGATGCCCTGTGATGAGGCGCTGAGTCCCGCCTGCAGATAGAGCAGGGTGTCCTGTTCGGGCATCGGCCGGGAAAAATAAAACCCCTGGACCTCGTCGCAGCCGATCCCTCGCACCCACTGCAACTGGTTGCGGGTTTCGACCCCCTCAGCCACCACCTTGAGCCGCATCTGTTTCGACATGGCGGTGATGGTGGAGGCGATGCTCCGGCTGTTGGCATCGCCGGCGCTGATGAAACGTTTGTCGATCTTCAGGGTCGAGACCGGCATCTCGCTGAGATAGCTGAGCGACGAATAGCCGGTGCCGAAATCGTCGATGGAAAAACGAATGCCCCGTTGCCGGAATCGCTGCATGGTGGCCAGGGTATGCTGAACATCCTTCATGGCCGTGGTTTCGGTGATCTCAAACTCAATCAGATGATGATCGATATGATGTAAGCCGAGAATGGCGTCGATGGTTTCGACAATATTGAGATTGTTGAAGGTTCTGGGGGACATGTTGAGTGCGGCCGGGCAAGGTCGTGTATTTCAGCGGGTGTGAATCCCGCCCCAGAAGGTAGGCCAACCACTGGGTAGCGAGTCCTTGGAGGCTTTGTGGTAACATAAAGTTTTAAGCGTAGGATAGCAAGCAGGCAGGCCGTAAGCCGAAAGGTTGAAGGGATTGAGCCCCGTAATTTTCCTAGTCGGAAGGACGACATTGTTCAACAGATGGAAGTCAACACAGTCAGCACCGCTAATGGCAAGTTGCTGGCTGCTTCCCGGGGTCGGAGACCATGGCATGTCTGACATTGGGAATGCACGGCAACCCGGGAGACCCTGTGTCTCTTTCGGAGTATCGAGAGTATGCCGGACAACTGAAAAGGGAGGAAGGCAAACAAGGCACAGGGAGTCGGATAGCCTCGTAGTACCAGTGAAGGCCGGTAATGCGGCTGGAGGAAAGGAGGCTACATATGGTAGCGCGGAGTGAGGAAACACTGTCCGTTCACAGCAGCGGGTCACCAGTGGCAACAAAATTACAACGCATAGCAGAGAAAGCCCGCAAGACTCCTGGTTTCCAGTTCACCAGCTTGTATCACTTGATGAACGAGGAGTTGCTGCGGGGATGCTTTCATCGGCTGCGCAAGGATGCAGCTGCCGGCATCGATGAAATGACCAAAGCTGAATATGCCGAGAATCTGGAGAGCAACCTTGTTGATCTGGTAGGGAGGCTGCACCGGATGGCGTATATTCCGCAAGCTGTCAGGCGGAAATACATTCCCAAGCCTGGCAGCGCCAAGCTGCGTCCTTTGGGGATACCATGTTTTGAAGACAAGCTGGTCCAAGCTGGTCTTGTGCGCATTCTTGAATCAATCTATGAGAATGATTTTATAGGAGATTCATACGGATTTCGTCCTGGTCGAAGCTGCCACGACGCTCTCCGGGCTCTGAGCCTGACAATGGAGCGCAGGCCGATCAACCATATTGTCGAGGCCGACATTAAGGGCTTTTTCGATAACGTGAACCAAGAATGGCTCTTGAAATTCCTGGGACATCGGGTTGGCGACCGAAGGATTCAACGCATGGTGAAACGTATTCTCAAAGCCGGGGTATCAGAAGATGGGAGTGTCACGGTAAGTGACGACGGCACTCCGCAAGGAGGGGTGATTTCGCCACTTCTGGCAAATATCTATCTGCACTATGCCCTGGATCTCTGGTTTGAAAGGGTATACCGCAAGAGGTGCATGGGCTATGCCCGGCTCATCCGCTACGCCGATGATTTCATTGTCTGCTTCCAGTACAAAGTGGATGCCGAGCGATTTCGGGAAGAACTGGTGGAGCGGCTGGGTAAATTCAGTCTCGAAGTGGAACCGAGTAAAACCAAGGTGATTGAGTTTGGCAGATTTGCCGTTCGCAATGCGAAGCAAAAAGGGAGGAGGGCAGAGACGTTTGATTTTCTAGGCCTTACTCACTATTGCGGAACAAGAAGATACGGCAATGGGTTTCGGATGAAACGGGTTACGGCCCGGAAGAAGTTCGTCGCCAAGGTGAAGGCCTTTAAGGAATGGCTCATGAGTAATAGGACGTTGCCGACCAAAGATATTTGGAAAACGACGATCTCCAAACTGAGAGGGCATTACAACTACTACGGTGTGACCGACAATTATCGCGGGATCACACGATATGGGCAATCTGTCTGCAAGTTGCTCTTTAGGTGGTTTAACCGTAGAGGACGGCGGCGCTGTCTCAACTGGGAAAAGTTCAATGAATTTCTAAAACGATTCCCGCTACCGAAACCCCGGATTTTGGTCAGTATGATCGGAGTATCTGCAAATACCATGTGAGGAGCCGTGTGCGTAAATAGCGCAAGCACGGTTCTGTGAGGGGCCGGAATCAACGATTGGGAAAAGTCAAACAAGGAAGAACACGTAATAGCTGCGTGCAGCGAGGCGTCAAGAAAGGGCTTGCCATGGATGACCTGTCTTTATTGGAGAAACCGGTCTACTCGACCTC
>JBGSQD010000257.1:0-14513 GCA_041738275.1 Geobacterales bacterium | reverse complement strand
GTCGAGGCGGCCGAGCGTTTCGGCGTTACCCTGGCACAGGTGGAAGAAGTGGCCCTGGAACGGCGAATCCTGCCGGCCCGCTATCAGCGCAATCGCAAGGCTATTGCCGTCAGCGACCAGCTGACCCTGTTCCGCAGCAGTGTGGCCGTAATCGGCTGCGGAGGGCTGGGTGGCTACGTTGTGGAAGAATTGGCCCGTCTGGGGGTTGGCACGATTGTTGTTATTGATCCGGATCTGTTTGAGGAACATAACCTGAACCGGCAACTGTTCAGCTCGACCGGGAATCTGGGGCAAGCCAAGGTGGCGGCTGCTGTCAAACGGATCAACGCAGTCAATCCCGCGGTAACCATGGTCCCGATTCAAACGGCATTTTCTCCCGAAAACGGTGCTGACCTGCTTGCCGGATGCCGGATAGCGGTTGATGCACTCGATACCATAAAGGTTCGTTTAGAGCTGGCAGAGGTCTGCAAGGTATTGAACATCCCCCTTGTGCATGGCGCCATCGCCGGTTGGTTTGGCCATGTCACCACGCAGTTTCCGGGTGACGACACGCTGCAAACCATCTACGGTTCGTGGAAAAACGGCAAGGGTATTGAAGAAACATTGGGAAACCCGTCATTCACACCTGCCTTGATAGCCAGCCTGGAAGTTGCCGAAGTCTGCAAGCTGCTGTTGGGCCAAGGGACGTCATTGCGGGGTCGTCAATTGATGATTGATCTATTTTCAATGGAGATAAACGTAATTAACATAGATGATGATGACAGGGAAACGGCATGAAAGCAGTTGCGGAAAACTACATAATTCAGACCGTGTCACGGGCCCTGGATCTGCTTGAGCAGTTCCAGGGAGGCGATACGGAACTTGGTATAACCGATCTGAGCAACCGTATGAACCTTCAAAAAAACAATGTGTTTCGCCTTGTTGTCACCTTGAAGGCTAAAAACTATATTGAACAGAACTCATCTACCGGTAAATATCGGCTGGGGATAAAGACCAGGACACTTGGACAGGTCGCAACACGACAGATTGATCTTGCGAGTCAGGCACACCCATTTTTAAGCGAGCTTAAACAGCAATGCCACGAAACATGTTATTTTTCGGTCATCAAGGATGGATATACCTGTTATCTTGTTGGAGTTGAATCAGATCTTCCTGTACGTGTCACCCAACAGGTTGGCAGCAGCAGACCGCTTTACTGCACTGCTGCTGGGAGGGTGCAGCTTGCTTTCATGGATCCGCTAAAACAGAAAGACCTGTTATCGATTAATGGAATTTACGGTTGTACAGCCCACACCAATACTTCGTCCTGCGATCTGCACCTTGAACTTGCTAAAGTTGCAAAAAATGGTTACGCTGTGGACGATCAGGAACATGATCCAGGGGTAATGGAGATTGCGGCGCCAGTCTTTGACTCAAATGGAGCAATTTTCGGCGCGCTCAGCATATTGGGTCCCCAAATGCGTCTCACCGGTTCCCGGCTCGAAAACGAATTGCTTCCCCTTCTCTGTCAGAGCGCCTCGCGCCTGTCCATAGCCCTCGGCTATCGGCGGGCCAAGGAAAAGATTAACGATATCTGCCTGTTAAAACCAAAACTGAAGAGTAAAGCTGAAAACCCTGCAATCAGACCTTTTGCACTTGGCGGATTAAAATCCCGCTGCTGATGCGCTTGACAGCCAACGTGGAATACTGAAAACCCGGAGCACGAATGGAACTCTTTATCGAAGGCATCGTTAAAGCCTGGAATCTTATCGTCAGCCTTGACGCCGAGGTGCTGGCAGTTACGATGCTTTCGTTGAAAATATCCTGCACCGCTACGCTTGCCAGCCTGTTTATCGGTATTCCGGTTGGTGTTATCCTCGCATTGTCCGATTTTTTCGGCCGCCGGCTTGCCATCAGTCTTGTCAATACAGGCATGGGGTTACCACCGGTTGTGGTCGGTCTGTTTGTGACATTATTCCTGTGGCGCAACGGCCCCCTTGGTTTTCTGGAAATCCTGTACACCCCGTCCGCCATGATTCTGGCCCAAGCGGTCATCGCCACTCCTATCGTAACAGGCATTACGGTCGCCTCGATCCAGAACCTCCCCGCAAATCTCAAGCTACAGATACAGGCGCTGGGTGCCACCAGGCTGCAAACAGTCTGGATACTTGTCCGTGAAGCCCGGCTGCCTCTTCTTGCCGCGGTGATGGCCGGTTTCGGCGGCGTCATATCCGAGGTGGGCGCGTCTATCATGGTTGGGGGCAATATCAAGGAGCAGACGCGGGTGTTAACAACGGCTACGGTGATGGAGACTGGAAAAGGGAACTTTGATGTGGCCATTGCACTGTCCCTGATCCTCATGGTGCTGGCTTTCAGCGTAAACTATCTGCTGACAGTCATTCAGCAACGTGAGCGGCCACGATGAGCAACATTGATCCGTTGCTTGAGATTCGCGATCTTTCGGTTGTACGTGGCGGATCAAGGGTGCTTCAGATACCGTCATTTGTCCTTCACAGCAATGAAACCGTTGCCCTGATCGGCCCGAACGGCACTGGTAAATCCAGTTTTCTGCTGGCGCTGGCCGGATTGCTCCCCCTGGAATCAGGAGATATTTTCTTCCGGCAACAACCCATTGTTCCCGGTTTTGCATCCACTGATTACCGCCGGAAGCTGGCCATGGTGTTTCAGGAACCCCTGCTTTTTGATACGACCGTTTTTGATAATGTCGCGGTAGGATTAAAGCTGCGACACCTTGGGCGGCGCGAAATCAACGAGCGGGTAAAATCCTGTATGGACCGTTTCCGCATCACGCACTTGGCTGATCGTTCCGCCCGCAAACTGTCCGGCGGAGAAGCTCAGCGCACCAGCCTGGCACGAGCCTTTGCCACCAATCCCGAGATTGTTCTGCTTGATGAACCGTTTGTTGCCCTGGACCCGCCAACCCGGCAGGCCCTGAGTGACGATCTGGAAATGGTCCTGCGGGAATCAGGCACTACAGCCATTTTGACAACCCACGACCAGTTGGATTGCCTGCGGCTCGCCGACCGGGTAGTGGTGATGCAGCACGGTGAAATTGTCCAGTCCGGCACCACTTCCTCGATCAATAACCATCCGGCAAATGAGTTCGTAGCAACCTTTGTCGGCATGGAAAACATCTTTACCGGAACGGTCACCGATTCAGACAACGGACTGTTTTCTGTCTCGGTGGCAGGGCAGATTATGGAGATTATGGGTGACGGGGCACCACAGGAATCGGTTGTGATCTGTATTCGTCCGGAGCATGTGGCGATCGCCTTGACAAACCCGGAAGCGAAGACCAGTACCCGAAACATTTTTCCCTGCACTGTTGTCAAAATAGTTCAGCTGGGACTGTTTACCAAGGTTTATCTGGATTGCGGATTTTCTCTGGTTTCATCAATTACCAACCAATCTCTTGATAACCTGTTGTTAAAACCGGGCGCCCAGGTGTTTGCATCGTTTAAGGCGACTGCAGTTCATGTTTTTCGGAAGGGTTGAGGTATCGAACCACAGCCCCTCGGCAGAATTAAATATGCAGCCCCACCTGTTCGGTTGCACTTTTATTTGACAAAAAACAATCGATATGATAGTTTCCAAAAGTTGTTGTATTTTAGTTCCAATTATCGCTTGATTTAGATATTGGGGTTGTAGCTCAGTCGGTTAGAGTGCCAGCCTGTCACGCTGGAAGTCGCGGGTTCGAGCCCCGTCAACCCCGCCATTACAATGAAAAGGGCACCTGTCGTTATGATGGGTGCCCTTTTTATTGCCTCAGAAACATTATGAAACCTTACATCTTCAGTCGCCTGAGCTTCTCAACCAGTGTGGTCCTGTTAATACCCAGCAATGTGGCTGCCTGTGCCTTGACTCCGCCGGAAAGGGCCAGCGCCTGGGTGATCAACTTGCGCTCAATCTCCACGATTACCGCTACCATATCTATTCCCTGTTCTGTCAGTTCCATGGAGAAATCCCCCGCCATGCCAGGTTGTCCGCACATGACAGCCGGTAGATCTTCAAAGCGGACGACATCACCCTCTGTAAGGGCTGTCAGTCGCTCAACCAGATTTTCCAATTCACGAACATTACCCGGCCAGGCATGTTCCTCCAGCGCATCCAGCGCCCGCTTACTGATTGTCATAAGCGATCGTCCCATCAGGCGGCAGTATTTTTCCAGAAAATGCCCTGCCAGAGCCATGATATCCTGTTTTCGTTCCCGAAGGGGCGGCAGATGGAGCGGGATAACATTGAGGCGGTAAAACAGATCTTCCCGAAAATTACCCTGGCGCACCTGTTCTTCCAGGTCGAGATTGGTTGCTGAGATGATCCTGACATCGAGTTTAACGGATTTATTCGATCCAACCCGCTCCACCTCCTGGTCTTGAAGTACCCGCAGTAGTTTTGTCTGCAGGTGCTGAGGCATGGTGCCGATTTCATCCAGAAAAATGGTGCCGTGGTTGGCGGACTCGAACTTGCCCGCCTTGTCCTTGATCGCACCGGTAAAGGCACCACGAACATGACCGAACAATTCTGATTCCAAAAGCGCTTCCGGTATGGCGCCACAGTTGACTGCAACGAATGGCCTGTCTTTCCGTGATCCGTTAAAATGAAGTGCCCGTGCAACCAGCTCCTTTCCGGTTCCCGATTCACCAGTGACAAGCACGGTCGAATCAGTCTTGACGATGCGTGACATGCGCGCAAAGACGTTCTTCATGGCCGGTGAATTTCCTATGATGTTGCTGAACTCGAAGCGGTCCTGGAGCTGTTTCCGCAGGTACACGTTTTCAGAAAGGAGTTGCTGTTTTTCCAGGGCCTTTGACAGTACGATTCTGAGCTCGTCCAGATTGACCGGTTTGGTAATGTAATCAAACGCGCCTTCTTTCATCGCACATACGGCGGTTTCCGCAGAAGCGTAGCCTGTGACAACAATCACCTCTGTCGTGGGGGAAATCCGCCGGGAGTTTTGCAATATTTCGATCCCGCTGCTGTCCGGCAGGAATAGATCGGATACAATCAGGTGAAAACTTTCCTGTTCCATGATTGCCAGGGCTTCTTCTCCCCTGGACGCGGAGATAACGATATATCCCAATGCCCTGAGAATCTGTTCCAGTGCTTCACGGCCGGAATCATCGTCATCAATCAAAAGGACACGGGTTTCTTGTTTCATCGGTGATTACCTCAAAACATGAGTAATTTGGCTGTATTTAATCTGCAATCACAGGGAAATGCAATTGTTAATTTGGCTCATCGAGATAGACCCTCCTTAAAAACACAAACCCCGCTTTGATCAAAGCGGGGTTTAGAGTTTCAAATATCGGTAACAGTCATTATGGACTGTTCCAGGCCATCCATCAGCAGTTTCAGCTCCTCCAGAGAGATCGCCAGTGGTGGGAATATCACTATCGTATTTCCCAAGGGACGAGAGAAGATGCCGTGGTTGCGGGCATCCAGGCAGACACGGATACCGGTCTTGTGTTCCCACGGATATGGCAGGCGCGTGCTTTTGTCCATAACCAGTTCGATTCCTGCTGCCAGTCCGCATTGGCGGACATTTCCCACATGGGGCAACGCGGCTATGGTGTTCAAACGATCTTCCAGTAACGCGATCTTCGGTTGCAGGGTTTCCAGCAGGCAATCGCTCGCAAACAGATCCAGGCTCTTCAGGGCAACAGCGCAGGCCAGTGGATTGCCGCTGAAGGTGTGACCATGGAAAAAGGTCTTGAGCTGCGCATACTCACCCAGAAAGGTTTCGTAAACCTTCGCGGTTGTGGCGGTAACGGCAAGAGGCAGGTAGCCTGCCGCAATCCCCTTGGAGAGGGCCATGATGTCCGGCACGACTTCCTCATGCTCACAGGCAAACATCCGGCCGGTCCGGCCGAAACCGGTCGCCACCTCGTCAGCTATCATCAGCAGGCCATAACGATCACACAGTTGACGTACTCCGCGAAGAAAACCGGGAGGTTGAACAATCATCCCCCCTGCACCCTGGACAAGAGGCTCGATGACCAGTCCGGCGCAACTGCCGGCATGCTCTGCCATGATAGTTTCCAGCGCAGCAAGACACTTCATGCCGCAGGTTTCGGGGTTGCTGCAGCCCATTTCACAACGATAGCAATAAGGGGAAGGCGCCTGAATGGATCCAAAGAGGAGCGGCCTGAATGTGCTGTGATAGATGTCGATACCGCCCACGCTGACCGCGCCCAGGGTATCCCCGTGATAGGCATGACGGAAGGTGATGAAACGGCTTCGTTCCGGCCGGCCTTGATGCACCTGGAACTGAAAGGCCATCTTGACCGCCACTTCCATAGCGGTGGAGCCGTTGTCGGAATAGAAAAACCGGTCCAGGCCGGGAGGTGTGATCTCAGCCAGGCGATGGGCCAGGATAATGCTCTGCTCGCTGGCCAGACCCAACAAGGTGGAGTGTTCCAGGCGGTCAACCTGGGCCTTGAGAGCCTCGTTCAATTCTCTGCGACAGTGGCCATGTACGTTGGTCCACATGGACGCCACGCCATCCAGATAGCGCTTGCCGTCACTGTCAATCAGCCAGCTCCCGTCGCCTTGCACTATGACGATAGGTTCTTCTTGCTCCCAGTCCTGCATCTGGGTGAAGGGATGCCACACATGCTGCTTATCCCACAACCGTAACTGCTCCGTCGATGGTGTACTCACAGCCCCAACTCCCTCAACACGATGGCGGTTTCCGCTTGGCCGTGCAACCACCCGGCCAGGTAATCAACGATTTCTACCTGATCCGGATCGGTACAGTTCGGCCATATCCCCAGGATCGGCGCACCGCACAGAGAGCCGATGTGATGCGTGGCACTGCGTTCGGCCGTGTCGGGATTATCCGGAAATCTGTTGACGATCACCCCGGCCACAACAAGTCCCATCTGCTGAGCGGCAAAGCAGGTCAGCACAGTGTGGTTGATGGTCCCAAGTCCAGGTCGCGCCACCACCAGCAAGGGCAGATCAAGCGTTCGTACCAGATCCGCGACCAGCAGTCCGCCCGCCAGCGGTACCATCAATCCCCCGGCCCCCTCCACAATCACAAAGTCATGAACTGCGGCAAGGCGATCATAGCATTCCTTGATGCCGGCAAAATCGATCTTGACGCCGTCAATCTTTGCTGCCTCGGCCGGGGCTGCAGGTTCACGCAGCAAATAGGGTGCTACATCAGAGTTGCAGGACACGCCGGCTGCCTGGCAAAGCAGCAGGGCATCGTCGGAGACAAGCTCGCCATCCGCTTCGCGGCAGCCGCTGGTGACCGGCTTCATGACGCCGACGTTGATCCCCTTCATCCGCAGCAATAGCGCCAGAGTGGCAGCCACTATAGTCTTGCCGACCCCGGTATCGGTACCGGTTATGAATATCCCTTTACTCATAAACACCTCTCCACGGTCATCTCCAGGTCGGACAGCATCTGCTTGTCCAGCTCCGGCGCCCGCCCCGGAGTAGTCAGGTAATTACCGGTCATCATCCCGCTGGCGCCGGCCAGAAAGATCCAGGATTGCAGTTCTCGCAGGTTTTTTTCTCGGCCACCGCACACCGTAAGGCCTTTTTTCGGCAGCATAAAGCGGTAGATGGCGATTATTTTGAGGCATTCCAGCGGGGTCAGGAAGTCGGCATCTGCCAGGCGGGTTCCTTCCACCGGATTGAGGAAATTTATCGGCACGGTATCCACATCCAATTCGCGTAAGGTTTCGGCCAACTCTATACGCTGGGCAAAATCCTCGCCCAAGCCGAAGATACCTCCGCAACAGACCTTGAGGCCTGCCTGTTTGGCGGCACGAACCGTTTCCACATCGTCTTCGTAATCATGGGTTGTGCATATGGAGGGGAAAAAGCTGCGGGAGGTTTCCAGGTTGTGATGATAAGTCGCCATCCCGGCCTCCTTAAGCAGCAGTGCCGTCTCAAAGTCCATGATCCCCAGAGAACAGGAGGGTTCGATAAAGGTTTCCGCCTTGATCCGCCGCAGGGAACGGCAGATCTTTTCCAGTTCCTCGCCCGGTTTTATTCCGGTCCCACTGGTAATAATTCCGTAGCAGCGGGCGCCATTCTGTTCGGCGCTTTTGGCGCAGCGTACCAGTTCATCTTCGTCCACCAAAGGATAAACCTGAACGTTAGTCGTATGTGCTGCGGATTGGGCGCAAAAAGCACAGTTCTCGGGACAACGCCCTGATTTGGCATTGATGATCGAACAAAGAGATGCCGAATTTCCGAGGTAGCTCTCCCGTATCCGTGACGCACAGGCAAACAACAGGTGCAGGTCAGCACCTTCGGCAGAAGTCAGCCGGAGCGCCTCGTCCGGTGTGATAACCGCACCTTCCAGTACCTTTTCCGTAGTTTTTTGAACAAAATCATTCAGCTGCATATATTCACCTCCGGCACCTCGATAACACAGAGAAAGCTTATTGTCAACCCGACCAAGTAAATGTGTTAACAAACAGATTTGCCAAGATACAAAACCCAGACTGTTTTAGTCATGAACAAATCGTTGCAAAACTTATTTCATTCCGATAAATATATAACAATATGTAAGCGCAAGAATTCAGTCTATAATTCCCCACCATGGAAGCCATTGCCAATGAAAACTATCAGTAGCATTCTTTTTGTCTTAGTTGTCCTTGCATTGAGTGTCGTGGCTGCCCTGTCCGGCCATGCATCCGGACAGCATATGCAGGTAAAACAGCTGGTAAAGGCCTCAATGTCTCAACATGAGGACGTCAGAAAGCATAACTTCTGCCCTCACTGCGGTATGGATCGTGAAAAATACTCCCACTCCCGTATCTTGATTACCTATAGTGATGGTTTTTCAGTCGGTGTCTGCAGTATTCACTGCGCCGCCATAGAACTGAAAGCCAGCAAGACCAAGGTTGTAAGGTCGATCGAAGTCGCAGACTTTCAGACCGGAAAACTGATCCCGGCCGAAAAAGCGGTCTGGGTGATTGGGGGTCTCGGGAAAGGTGTCATGACTATTGTTCCGAAATGGGCCTTTTCAAGCTTGAAAGCCGCAAGAACCTTCATTCAGAAAAATGGTGGTACACTAGGTACGTACCAGGAAGCAATATCTCGTGCAGAAAAGGACTAACATTCAGAAATGGCTATACCTGTGATGACCACATCACACGCTACAGGATCTTCGTGGTCAGGCAAGCGGTTTCTTGTTTTTGTCATAATTGCCGGTTTCGTACTGGTGAGCAGCGCCGGTTACGGCTTCATCCTCCTCCAGAAACGTTTTCTTCTCGCCGACAAAAACAGAGAATTATCGACAATAGCTGACCTGAAGACCTCCCAGATTTTGCAATGGCGTAAAGAACGCTTTATTGAAGCGGCTTTGATACGTTCCAACGAAATGATGTCCCGCCGGATACACGATTACATCTCAGGTAAAGACAAATCCCTTGTGTTGGAAGAATTTCGGTCATGGATGACAAGCTTGAATGACCTGTCCGATTACAGAAGCGGAACACTTTTCAGCGCCGACGGTGATATACTCATAGCTGTAAAGGATGTCGCTGGCCTGTCGCCAAACCATTACCACGGCATGGTTCAGGAAGCGGTGCGGGAACAGGAGCTGATACTTTCGGATCTGCACTTGAACGAATCCAGCGGTACTGTGGATATCAACCTCGTCATACCGATCCTGTATTCCGAGGGAGGTCAATCGCGCTGCATTGCGGTCCTGGCGCTCGACATAGATCCGTACAAGAAATTGTATCCAATCATCCAGTCCTGGCCCACTTCAAGCAAAACAGCCGAAACATTGCTGGTCAGGCGAGACGGAGAGGATGCCCTGTTCCTGAATGAACTCCGGTATCTGAAAAATACCGCTCTCAGGTTCCGGCGGCCGCTTGCATCCAGAACCATGCCGGCGGCACGGGCAGTGCTTGGAGAAGAGGGGGTTTTCGAAGGTACCGACTATCGTGGTGTCTCCGTGGTTAGCGCCACACGGTCAATACCAGGATCAACATGGGCCTTGGTTGCCAAACTTGATTCCGACGAGCTGTTTGCACCGATATCAAAGAGTATCTGGTATGTTGCTACGTTCTGCATTGTTTTGGTAGCGGCACTCTGGTTTGGTTCTTTTCTCTGGCTGGCGCGAAAAAACGAGGCATTTCTTCGCGAACAGTTTAAAACCGAACAGGCTTACTCCAACGAACTCAAACAAGCCGAGGAGTACCTGCTTGAGGCCCGCGCCAGTCTTGCTCAGCGGGTACGCGAGAGGACCGAAGAGTTGACCGCCAGTAACATCATGCTAAAGCAGGAAATAGTTGAAAGAAAACAACTCGAAGGACGGCTCGTCGAAGCCAAGAAACTGGAGTCTATCGGGCAGATTGCCGGCGGAGTCGCACATGAGGTAAGAAATCCTCTCAATGCAATTCTCACTATTACCGAGGCGCTGTTCAGGGAAAAAGAGATCGAAAGCAATCCGGAATACGAACCGTATATCAACCATATCCGGACCCAGGTTAACCGATTGGCCCAACTCATGAACGATCTGCTGGATCTGGGCAGAACCATCCCAGACCACAGTCTGCACCCTGTGCCATTATTTGAACTTTGCCAGGAGACGCTGGAGGTCTGGAAAACATCTGGAATGTCGGATAACAAACAGGGAGTGCTGACGACAGATAATCAGATCGAATCATTATTGGTGAAGGCAGACGCCCAGAAGCTTCAGCAGGTCATTTTCAATCTGCTGGAAAACGCAGGTCATCACAGTCCCTTTAGTGAAACAGTACAGGTCCACCTGGCTGCCGACTACCATGGTGAGGTCTCCGAAGGCATGGCTATAATAAGGGTTATCGACCAAGGCAAAGGAATCCCTGCGGACAAGGTCAACCGCGTTTTCGATCCCTTTTACAGCGACCGGAAAGGTGGAACCGGCCTTGGGTTGACACTGGTCAAACACATTGTGGAAAATATGGGGGGAACAGTGGAGATCTGGAATAACAATCCTCCACCCGGCTGCACAGCAGAGGTACGCATTCCACTTGCCGACAAGGAGCAAAATGGCAATTAATATTCTTTTGATAGAGGACAATGCGGCTACGCGCTTCGGTTTTGTCCGTTATTTCTCTAAAGAAGGCTACACGATCAATGAGGCATCTGATCTGTCCGAGGCAGCAACAGCCCTTGAAAAACATAGGTTTGACGCCATTGTCCTTGATATCAATCTGCCCGACGGCAATGGCATTGACTTTATCGACTCGGTAAGGTCCAGTGACCAAACCATCCCGCTCATCGTCATCACCGGTTCAGGCGATATACCGCTCGCTGTGGAGGCCATGCAGCGCGGAGCGGACAACTTTCTTATCAAACCGGTCGACAACGCCGGGCTTGCCGCATTTTTGCGTAAGACCCTCGAAATCGGTGTAATGAAACGTCAACAGGCTGCCCGAAAACGACTCGAAAAAAAGGATGATATTTTTATCGGTGAAAGCAAAGCGATGCAGGAGATACATTCTGTTGCATTGGCAGCCTCAGCAAGTGATATTCCTGTGCTGATAACCGGAGAGACCGGCACCGGGAAAGGGATGTTGGCCAGATGGATTCACCAGGAGGGACCTCGTTCAGTAAGTGAATGTGTGGAACTGAATTGCTCGGGACTGCGGGGTGAAATGCTGTTGCGAGAGATTTTCGGGAATGCCAGGGGCGCCTTTACCTCTGCCGACCAGGACCGCAAGGGACTCCTTGACATTGCCGACCGGGGCACCCTGTTCCTGGATGAGATCGGCGACATGAGCATTGATGTCCAAGCGCAATTTCTCAAGGTACTGGAGGACAAATGTTACCGTCGGCTCGGAGATGTAAAGCTGCTGAGAAGCAATTTCCGCCTGATATGCGCGACGCACCATGATCTGGAATCACTGGTCGGTTCCGGGGAGTTTCGTCAGGATCTGTTGTATCGTATCAACATGATGACTATTCACCTGCCTCCACTCAGAGAGCGCATGAATGAACTGCCCGCGCTGGTTGCTTATCTGCTGAGAACTTTGGGCTCGACTCCCGAGGTTGTTTCTGATGAAGTTATGCAAATTCTTCATGATTATCCCTGGCCCGGCAATATACGCGAACTGAAAAATGTTCTCGAACGGGCGCTATTGCTCACTCCACCCGGATCAATGCTTCGACAGACACATTTCTCAAGTCTGACAAATATTTGTTCAAATCGACAAGATCCAAAACAGATTACAGTACAGGACGTTGAAGAAGCTCATATCAGAGCTGTTCTTGAGCAGACTGGAGGCGATATCAATATGGCTTCAAAATGCCTCAATATTTCACGTGCTACTCTTTATCGAAGACTTAAACAGATCAATGGAGTGAAAAGTTGACACCCCAGTCTCAATCATGTCGTCTCGATTTGAGACAGATTCCACTCGTTAAGCACAGTGTCGGGTAGATGCTATTAGCTAACATGCTTATATTACTGGTTAAATAAATTGAATAACATTGGCGCGATTCTTGATAAAGAATTATCATTATGAGCTCTCAAGAGATTATGAATAATTCGATCTCAGGCAACAGCCCCTTGCCGGAATCCCATAGGGTTCTGGTCGTGGATGACGAGCCTGCAATCTGTTTTGCGTACCGTAAGTTGCTTGAAAGCGAACGGTTTGGCTTTGATGTCTGCGATAGTGTTGAAGCTGCAATTGATCTATTGAAAAACAACAATTATTTTGCCGTTGTTTCGGATGTACGCTTTTCGGGATCCGATAATGAGGACGGCATTTATTTGCTGTCGGTATTGCAAAAAGAGCAGCCGATGGCAAAGGTGATTCTTATTACAGGTTATGGCAGTGACGAATTGAAAAAAACTTTTAACGCATTGGGTGCTTCCCATTACTTTGAAAAACCGGTCAAGCCTTCAATGATTCTGACGTTGTTGAGGGCATTGCATCTGGTTGCGGATGAACAGGAAGAAATTGAATATTATAAAAATTTGCAATTGGCAAATGCTCAAGTATCATAGCAAATGGCATCACTTATTAATCAAGTTCAATCTGGAGGGGGTCTAATGAAATCTGGCGCCAAGCTGCACAAAAAGCAATTATTTTCGACAATCGCAGGTCTCGTAGCACTGTTGCTGACCAGCACATCACTTTGTGCTGCGGATCCCCCCGGCATGACCGAAGAGCAGAAGACGTTTTATGCCATCGGGTTTTCCGTGGCCCGCTCACTGTCGGTTTTTGATCTGACACCCGCGGAGTTCGAGTATGTCAAACAGGGCTTGATGGATGCCCAGGCCGGGAAAAAGAGCGCATTAGATGCAGCTTCCTATAATGCGAAAATTCAGGAAATGGCCAGAGCCCGCCGCAAAATAGCGGGAGAAAAACAGGTTGGAGCGGGAAAAGTTTTTCTGGAGAATGCGGCCAAAGAAAAAGGTGCAATCAAGACTGCTTCCGGCATGGTCTATACATCGATTGCCGAAGGAAAGGGAGAATCACCCAAGGAAACGGATATCGTAAAGGTAAATTATCGCGGGACGCTGATCGACGGTAAAGAGTTTGACAGTTCCTACAAGCGCGGCAAGCCGCTGGAGTTCAAGCTCGATAACGTCATCAGGTGCTGGACCGAAGGGGTACAGAGGATGAAGCCGGGCGGCAAGGCAAAACTGGTCTGCCCGCCGAACCTTGCATATGGCGAGAATGGCGCCGGTGAACTGATCCTGCCGGGTGCCACCCTGGCGTTTGAAGTGGAACTGCTGGAGTTCAAATCGGCATCAGCCCCCATACCTGTAGTTACTCCGCCTGCCAAGCCTGCTGAACCGGCAAAAAAATAAACCTGGAAACGACATTTATGCACAATATTGCCACCAAGACAAACCACAGGTACCAGATGAAATTTATTTTTCCACTGTTAGGATCATTCCTGCTGATCGTGCTCATGACATTGGTCCTGCCGCTCGGTTCGGCACATGCAGACAGCAAAAAATACAAACGGACAGTCGAACGCTACACCATACCCGATGTTACCCTGATAAATCAGGACGGGAAAAGGGTTCGTCTTGCTTCTTTGTTGAACAGCGACCAACCGGTCATCGTTGATTTTATCTATGGTACTTGCACCACCATCTGCCCTGTACTTTCCGCCGGATACATCAATTTACAGAACAGGTTGGCTACCAGTGGGCAGAAGCCTCGGCTCATTTCAATCACCATCGATCCGGAGAACGATTCCCCAAAGGTGATGAAAGATTATTTGAAACGATACCGGGCCAAGCCCGGCTGGGATTTTTTCACCGGGAGCCGGGCTGATATCGATGCCGTGATGAAGAGCTTTAACGCCTACATACCGGACAAGATGTTTCATTATCCGTTGAACCTGATCCGTTCACCAAAAGATGGCTCATGGGTCAGACTTTTCGGTATCATGAGCTCCAGCGAGTTGATGGAAGAATACAGGCGGGTAACCGGTAAATAAGTGACTTCAGGAGAGGTTTGACCTTGATAAACAGGATAAGTGTGTTAGCAAAGACACCAAAATGCAGACAACTGACCAGAGTGGTATCAGCTGTT
>JBGSQD010000213.1:0-16024 GCA_041738275.1 Geobacterales bacterium | reverse complement strand
AGCCCTCCGCACATTGCTGCGCGAAGATGGCTGAACCTCCGGATTATTTTCAAGTCGTTTAATGGCATGATGTCACTTTCTCTCAGAATTAACGGGCCATTGCAGCTCATCTACTATTCAACGTTGGGACACTACTGATATCAGATAATTAAACCTGGAGGGAAAAGCTATGGCCATCGCCATGAAAATTGCCGGTCACATTTCAAAATCGTCCTGGATACGCAGGATGTTCGAGGAAGGCGAACGCTTACGTCAGGAGTTCGGCGCCGAGAATGTTCACGATTTCACCCTGGGGAATCCTGATGTGGAACCGCCCGCGGCCTTTTACCGGGAGTTGCGCACACTGTCACAGGATCCTTTGCCCGGCATGCACCGCTACATGAACAATGCCGGCTACAGCGAGACCCGTGCCGCAGTGGCAGCCAAGCTTGCCAGGGATTCGGGCGTTGAAGTCACCGATGACCATGTCATCATGACCTGCGGCGCCGGCGGGGCGCTCAACGTGGTGCTCAAGACCATCCTGAATCCCGGTGAAGAGGTCATCATCCTGGCCCCTTACTTTGTTGAGTATAAGTTTTATATCGACAACCACGGCGGCGTGCCGGTGGAGGTCTGGACCAATCACGAAACCTTTCAGCTGGACATCGCTGCCATCGAGAAGGCCCTGACCCGCAAAACACGGGCAATCCTGATCTGCTCTCCCAACAACCCCACCGGCGTGATCTACCCCGAGGAGAGTCTGCGACAGCTGGGGGAGGTCGTGAAAAAGGTCCACAAGCTCCACGGGCATCTGGTCTATGTCATCTCCGACGAACCTTACGCCCGCATCGCCTATGACGGCAAGCATGTCCCCAACATCTTCCCGCTGGTGGAGAGTTCGATCATTGTTACCTCGCACAGCAAGGACCTGGCACTGCCGGGCGAACGTATCGGCTACCTGGCGGCCAATCCGCGCATGGATACCGTCATGCAGTTCATGGAAGGGGCGATCTTCAGCAACCGTGTGCTCGGCTTCGTCAACGCTCCGGCGCTTATGCAGCGTTTGGTGGCCAAGCTGCAGGATGAATCGGTGGATATCGCTGATTACCAGGCCAAGCGTGACCTGCTGGTGAATGCACTGACCAGTATGGGTTTCGAAATGGTTAAGCCGGACGGCGCCTTCTATCTCTTCCCCAAGTCGCCTTTGGCCGACGATGTGGAGTTCGTCAAGATGGCCCAGAAACATCGCATCCTGCTGGTGCCGGGAGCCGGTTTCGGTGCCCCGGGGTTCTTCCGAATTGCCTATTGCGTGGATAAGGCTGTGATTGAGAGGAGCCTGCCGGCCTGGAGCAGCCTGGCCAAAGAAGCGGGGTTGAAGGGATAGAAATTCAGGCCGGCGGGGTTTTCTCCTGTTTCACGGCCTTTTCTTCCAGGAATTCGATGAAATCGATATGACGGGTGACGAAGCGCAGGTTGAAGCGGCTTTCGTAGAGCAGCAGGGCGCTGGCGGCAAACAGAAACAGACCTCCGGCAAGGGCGAACAGGGTCGCGACCCAGGCGTTCTCGGGACCGCCATAGGCTACGTTGATGGCTATGGCCAGGCTTGCGGCAACGAACAGTGACGTGGAGGTGTACAACGCGGCCATGGACTTCTGGAGCACATAGGCCCGCCGCCTCTGGAGGGCAACCTGTCCTTTCAGATGCTGCATCCTCTCGACAGGGAAGGATATCCGGCCATCCACCACCGCCTCGACCTCGCTCTTCATGACATTTACCCGGTCGAAGATCCGTCCCAGGCGTGCCGAGGTGGAAAAGATCAGTGTGCCGCAGGCCGAGATCAGGACCGCCGGGGTAATCATGGAGGTCAGGATGCGGGAGCTGGAGAGTGCCTCCAGCAGCTCTTTATCATTGATGTTCATGTCAGTCCCGGTAACGCTTCAGCAGATCACCGTAGGCATCAATCCGCCGATCACGCAGGAAAGGCCAGATCCGTCGCACCGTTTCACTTCTTGCCAGATCAATCTCCACCAGTAGAATCTCCTCTTCCTCCCTGCTTGCCTCAGCCAGAATTTCCCCCTGCGGTCCAGCGACAAAACTGCTGCCCCAAAACCGGATTCCGGTTTCAGGTTTCTCCGGTGAAGCCTCAAAACCGACCCGGTTGACCGCCAGGACCGGCAGACCGTTGGCCACGGCGTGTCCCCGCTGAACTGTTATCCAGGCGTTCCTCTGGCGCTCCTGTTCATCGCCGGAGTCAGCCGGGTCCCAGCCGATGGCCGTCGGGTAGATCAGCAGTTCCGCGCCGGCCAGGGCCATCATGCGCGCTGCCTCGGGATACCACTGATCCCAGCAGACCAGCACTCCCAGTGTGCCGACCGAGGTCTTGACCGGCGTAAAGCCGAGGTCACCCGGGGTAAAGTAGAACTTCTCATGGAAGCCGGGATCGTCGGGGATATGCATCTTGCGGTAGGTACCGGCGATGGCCCCGTCCTTTTCAAATATTACGGCGGTATTATGGTACAGGCCAGGCGCGCGCCTCTCAAACAGCGATGAGACGATGACTATCCCCAGCTCACGGGCCAGTTTCCCCAGTGCTTCGGAAGACGGGCCAGGGATCGGCTCGGCCAGATCGAACAGGGCAGGGTCCTCCACCTGACAGAAGTAGGGTCCGGTGTGCAATTCCTGCAGAACGATCAACACCGCCCCGGCTGTTGCCGCACGGATAATCATCTCCGACGTCTTTTCCAGGGTGGCGTTGCGGTCGCTGGAGCAGGTCTGCTGGATGAGGGCTACGGAGATGGTCGTCATGCCAGGACTCCCTGGGGTAGATGCATGGTGACGCAGTGCAGCGAACCATGCTGGTCGAGCAGCGGCAGGCAGTCGATGCCGATGATTTCACGTCCGGGAAAGGCCTGGCCGATGCGCTCAAGGGCGATGCTGTCATTTTCATCCCGATAGGTGGGAACCAGCACGGCACCGTTGATTACCAGGAAATTGGCGTAGGTGGCGGGCAGGCGGCGAGCCTCCTCATCGAAACGGACCTTGGGCCAGGGTAGGGGGATCAGGCGGTAGGGTGAGCCGTCCGGCGCCCGGAAGGCCTTCAACTCCTCTTCCATCAGTTTCAGCTGCTGGAAGTGCTCGTCGCGCTGGTCGTTGCAGGCAACATAGGCAATAACGTTGTCCGGGCAAATGCGTGCCAGGGTATCCACATGCGAGTCGGTATCATCACCGGCCAGATAGCCGTGATTGAGCCACAAAACACGCTTGGCGCCCAGCAGCGAGGCCAGGGCCTGCTCGATCTCGCTTTTGTCCAATTGAGGGTTGCGATTGGGTGAAAGCAGGCATTCGGTTGTGGTCATGATGGTGCCGAGGCCGTCGGTCTCGATACTGCCCCCTTCCATGACCAGACCGATGGTCTTTAGGTTGGGTTTGAAGGCTCCCTGATCCTTGAGCCGCTTGTTGATCAGGTTGTCGTGGTTGGCCGGAAATTTGAGGCCCCAACCATTGAAGCCAAAGTCCAGCAGCACCGGCTGGCCACTGAACATGACGGTAATTGGGCCGAAGTCCCGTGCCCAGGTATCGTTGTTCGGCATTTCAAAGATGGCGATCTTTGTCATGTCAATGCCCGAGGCTGCCAGGTAATCCCTGGCTTCGGCGGCACAGGGTGCTGTGAGCAGGACCCGTTCAAAGCGGGAAATCTGACGGATGATCTCGGCAAAGACAGGGCGTACGTCATCGAGCATGTAGGCCCAGTCCGTGCCCTCGTGGGGCCAGGCCAGCAGGACGCCGTCCTGTATCTCCCATTCCGCGGGAAGTCTGATAGTCATTTTTACCTCTATGGTTTTGTTGTTGAATTTTGACTGTGAAACTATACAACCACGTGATGGGGCGTGCAAGAGCAATTGTCGGTCAAGGGCGATGTCAGTTTTGACTTGATTTCTCATCGTGCATGCTTTAGAAAATCAGTTCCCCGCATTAAGTAATTCAATTCCAACGGAGTTTTCGTGAAGAGCCTGACACTTAAAGCCCCAGCCAAGATCAACTACCTGCTCGATGTTATTGGTCGGCGTCCGGACGGCTACCACGACCTGCGCATGGTTATGCAGAGGGTCAATCTGTGTGACGAAATTACGATCACCCTGAGTGATGGGCCTGATATCATTGTAACATGCGGGAAGGATGGCGTGCCTGACGGTCCCGGCAACATCGCCTGGAAGGCTGCCCGCGAACTGCTTGCCCTGGCCGGGTCCGAACAGGGGGCCACGATTCACATCAGCAAAAACATCCCGGTGGCAGCAGGCCTGGGTGGTGGAAGCAGTGACGCTGCTACTGTGTTGATGGGGATGAATGAACTGCTGGGTCTGGGGCTTTCAGAGCAGCGATTGATGGAAATCGGTGTCAAACTTGGCGCGGATGTACCGTTTTTTATATTCAAAAAAACCGCCCTCGCCGAGGGTATCGGCGAGCAGTTGAAAGCGATGCCGGACATGCCTGCGGTCTGGGTACTGCTGGTGAATCCGGGCGTGCATGTCTCCACGGCATGGGTATACAAAAATTTGCAGTTGACAAACAGGGCCGAGCTAGCTAAACTTCCCTATTTTTACGGCAGTATTGAAAGTATCTGTTCCATTCTTTCCAATGACCTTGAATCGGTTACCATCCCGGTTTTTCCTGTTATTGCCGATATCAAGAGTGCCATGCTGCGCTTGGGCGCGTTGGGTGCCATGATGTCCGGCAGTGGCCCGACTGTGTTTGGGCTCTTCCGGGACAAGGATGCGGCCGAAAGAGCACGCGACGTCCTGGCAGATGGCACAGGCTGGTTTGCTGCAGCAGTTGAGACACTTTAATATATTGCTGTTTATCATTATTTTTTCTTCGTTGGTGTAAAAGAGGCGTCATACCAGATGCAAGCTTGTTGTCTGCATTGGGGCGTCGCCAAGCGGTAAGGCACCGGATTTTGATTCCGGCATTCCCAGGTTCGATCCCTGGCGCCCCAGCCAAGCCTCTTTTTACTCGAAAGGTGATTCAAAGTTATGCGAGAGAAGATCAGGATTTTTTCCGGCAATTCCAATCCGGTGCTTGCCCAGAAAATCTGCGAAAACCTCAGTGTTCCCTTGGGTAATGCCCGTGTAAAAACTTTTTCCGATGGCGAGAGTATGATCGAGATCGGCGAGAATGTCCGTGGTCGTGATGTTTACGTAATCCAGTCCACTTGCGCGCCGACCAATAATAACCTGATGGAATTGCTGGTAATGACGGATGCCCTCAAGCGTGCCTCGGCAGCTACCATCACCGCGGTAATACCGTACTACGGCTATGCCCGCCAGGATCGCAAGGCTGCACCACGCACCCCCATAACCGCCAAGCTGGTGGCTGATCTGATCACTACAGCCGGCGTGGACCGGGTGGTTACCGTGGACCTGCATGCCGGCCAGATACAGGGTTTTTTCAATATTCCGGTGGATAATCTTTATGCCGCGCCGGTTATTCTCGAATACCTGAAAAAACGTTTTGCTGGGGAACAGATTGTCATGGTTACGCCGGATGCCGGCGGCACCGAGCGCGCCCGCGCCTTTGCCAAGCGCCTGGAGTGCACTCTGGCGGTCATCGACAAGCGTCGTACCGGTCCCAATGTGGCCGAGGTCATGCATCTGATCGGCGATGTTCGCGACAAGATCGCCATTATTCTGGATGACATGATCGACACGGCCGGGACCCTGACCCAGGCGGCCAAGGCGCTCAAGGAAAACGGAGCACGGGCGATCTATGCCTGCGCAACCCATGGTGTGCTCTCGGGACCGGCTATTGAGCGCATCAACAAATCGGATATAGAAGAGGTTGTCCTGACTGATACGATCCCCTTGGGAGACAAGGGACAAGATACATCCAAGGTCAGGGTGCTATCGGTTGCAGAGCTTCTGGCCGAGGCCATTCGGCGTATTCATGAGGATGAATCGGTTAGTTCGCTGTTCGTATAACTAAGAAAAAACGAAACTGTCATAAATTGGAGTGTACAGGGTGGGCTTAGCCCACCACTACAAGTGGAGGCACAGTATGCAACAGAAACAGATGAACGTCGAACTTAGATCGAAAGCCGGCAAGGGAATCAGCCGTCAGTTGAGAATTAAGGAAATGGTCCCGGGCGTTGTTTATGGTAAGGGAATGGATCCTGTCTCGGTCAGTGTCAAACACCGTGACCTTCAGGCAGCCATGGCAGGTGAAGGCGGCCAGAATAACCTGATTACCCTGGTGGGCGGCGGCAGCCTGGATCAGTCCATGGCCATTATCGCCGACCTGCAGCGTGATGTCCTCAAGGGAACCTTCAAGCATGTCGACCTGCACAAGGTCAACATGAATGAGAAGCTGCGCATTACCGTTCCGATTGTCCTGAAAGGCACTGCCGCCGGCGTCAAGGAAGGCGGCCTGCTGGACCTTGCTCACCACGAACTGCACGTGGAATGTCTGCCCGGTAATATTCCCGACCACATAGAGATCGATATTACCGAGCTCAAGATCGCCCAATCGATTCATGTGAACGAGATTCCGCTTCCAGAGGGTATCAAGCTGCTTGATAATCCCAAGACACCAGTTGTCAGTGTTCTCGGCAGGGTAAAGGAAGATGAAACGGCTACTGGAGCTGTGGCTTAGCCCTAGCTGAAAGTTTAAATTATGAACATCTTTGTCATAGTGGGGCTGGGTAATCCCGGCCCCAAATATCAATGGACCCGCCACAACGCGGGTTTCCTTTTTTTGGATCGCTTGGCCAATCTGGAAAATCTATCCATTAACCGCAAAAACTTCTCAGGCCTGACAGGTGAATGGAATAATGCCGGCAATCGTCTTATCCTCCTCAAGCCGCAGACCTTCATGAATCTTTCGGGCCAGGCCGTCATGCAGGCCCTACAATTCTACAAGCTCCCCATGTCACAGCTGATTGTCGCCCACGACGAACTTGATCTGCCTTTCGGTACTGTTCGGCTCAAGCAGGGGGGCGGGCATGGCGGGCATAACGGATTGCGTTCCATCATGGAACAACTGGGCAAAGGTGATTTTATCAGGCTGCGTATCGGCATCGGCAGACCTCTCCACGGGGACACTGTCAACTATGTGCTGGGCAATATCCCGCCGGAACAGATGGAAGATCTGCCCCGTGTTTTGGACGGGGGGCTGGATATGTTGGAAATGCTGCTTGATGAAGGGCTCCCCAAGGCGATGAGCCTGTACAATAATCGTAATTTTCTGGAAGGATAGATCATGGGCTTCAACTGCGGTATCGTCGGACTTCCCAACGTGGGCAAATCCACCATCTTTAATGCGCTGACCTCTGCCGGCGCCGAATCGGCCAATTATCCCTTCTGCACCATAGATCCCAATGTGGGGATCGTACAGGTGCCGGACCCTCGCATGGATCAGCTGTCGGTCATCGTCAAACCACAGAAAATTCAGCCCACTACGATTGAGTTCGTCGACATTGCCGGACTGGTAAAGGGCGCCAGCGCCGGTGAGGGGCTCGGCAACCAGTTCCTGGGGCACATCCGCAGTGTGGATGCCATTGTGCATGTTGTGCGCTGTTTCAATGACGATAATGTGGTGCATGTCAATGGCCAGGTTTCGCCGGCTGCGGATATCGAGACCATCTGTACCGAGTTGGGCCTGTCCGACCTGGATACGGTCGAGAAGAAATTCCTGCGGGCCGACAAGCTCGGCCGTGGTGGTGACCGCAAGCTGAAGGATGAAGCGTCATTTTACCAGCGGGTCAGGGATCTGCTCAACCAGGGCAAAAGCGTGCGCGGTGCAGCGGAGAATGAAGATGAGCGCCTCTGGATGCGCGATCTGCACCTGCTGACCGACAAGCCGGTTCTTTACGTTGCGAATGTGGCCGAGGACGACCTTCTGGGGGAACACCCCTTTGTGGGCCAGGTGCGTGAGATCGCCGCTGCCGAGGGTGCCGGGGTGGTGGTGATCTGCGGGAAACTGGAGGCGGAGATTTCGGAACTGGATGGTGAGGAGAAACAGTCTTTCCTGCTGGACATGGGCTTGGAAGAACCGGGTCTGGACCGTCTGATCCGCAGCGGTTACGAACTGCTCGGCCTGATTACCTATTTCACCGCCGGGGTGAAAGAGGTGCGGGCCTGGACCATTGTCAACGGCACCAAGGCGCCCCAGGCAGCCGGAGTGATCCATACCGACTTTGAAAAGGGATTTATCCGGGCAGAGGTGATAGCCTTTGACGACTATATTGCTTGCAATGGTGAATCAGGCGCCAAGGAAAAAGGGCTGATGCGTCTGGAAGGCAAGGAGTATATTGTCAAGGATGGCGATGTGATGCATTTCAGATTTAACGTCTGATACCAGAATATTTAATCTTAATCGGATTCGCCCATTTTGCCCGAATTTACAAATTCTCCGAGGCTTTGCCCCAGACAGGGTCTAAAGTTAAGTCTCGGAGTTTTTTTGTGTTGACACCCACCCACCACCTTGGCTATATTGAATATCAAGTTCAATAAGGGGGGCGGGATGATACTTGAAAAGAAAAGAGCATTCAACGATTTTGCAGCCAGTAAAGGGCTGCGTTCCACCCGCCAGCGGGATATCATTCTGGATATCTTCCTCTCCACCCACCAGCATATCAGCGTCGAAGAACTCTATCTAAAGGTCAAGGCCAGTCATCCCGGTATCGGTAATGCGACGGTTTACCGCACCCTCAAACTGTTTGCCGAGGCAGGGCTGGCGCGCGAAATCCTGCTGCACGACGGTCAGACACGCTACGAGCATGTCATGGCTGGCGAACACCATGATCATCTGGTCTGTACCAGTTGCAACACCATCATAGAGTTCGAGGATGAGACCATTGAAAAGCTGCAGAAAGAGATAGCTTCCCGCCACGGTTTTACTATCAAAAGCCATAAACTGGAAATATATGGCCAGTGAGCCGGGTGCAGGAAACCGGCGTAATTTTTTTTGACACTAAGCTGAAAATGAAAATCAAAAGCAAGAACCATAGAGAGTGTGAACATGGCAACAAGCAGCAGCAATACGGAAACAAGCAAGGGTAGCGTTGAAGTAAAGCGGGTCGCACTGGTAGGCAACCCTAACGTGGGCAAAAGCGTGCTCTTTAATGCCTTGACCGGCGCCTATGTGACGGTTTCCAATTACCCAGGGACATCGGTCGAGGTCACTCGCGGCAATACAACTATCGAACAGCAGGAGTGGCAGGTCATTGATACCCCTGGTATGTATTCGATTCATACCATCACCGAAGAGGAGCGGGTTGCCAGGGAGATTCTGCTGAAAGAGACCCCGGATGTGGTCCTGCATGTGCTGGATGCCAGAAACCTGGAACGTATGCTGGCAATGACCATCCAGCTTATCGAGGCGGAACTGCCGGTGGTGCTGGTGGTCAATATCATGGACGAGGCCGAGCGGATAGGCCTTAAGATTGATCTGGAGCTGCTGAGCCAACGTTTGGGCATTCCGGTGATCGGAGCTGCCACTGCCCGTAAGCGCGGCATTGAAGAGATCCGTCTCGCTATCTCCGATTACCGGTGCGATAGCAACAACTCGAAACGGTTTGCCTACAGTCGACTGTTGGAACATGATATCACTGAAGTGGCTGGTTTGATGCAGGCAGATTATGTCCTTTCACGCCGGGCGCTGGCTTTGCTGCTCCTGCAGCAGGATGAGGAGATTTCGGCCCTGGTGCAGCAAAGTGAGGGTGACCGCTATCCGATCGTTGCTGAAAAGGTGCGTGAGATCGCATTCAAGCGTCGTGAGTCCTTCCACCTCGACCTTTCCATGGAGCGCAAGGAAATAGTCAGGAAGCTGATCAAGCAGGTATTCTTTGCCCCGGAAAAACGGGTAGTCACCTTGTCTGAACGGCTCTCGACCATTGCGGTACGGCCGCTGACCGGTGTGCCGCTGCTGTTGATAGTTCTTTATTTCGGCCTTTACAAGTTTGTGGGTGAGTTTGGCGCTGGAACCGTAGTGGATGTGCTGGAAGGTAAGCTGTTTGAAGAGCTGTTCAACCCCTGGATAACCGGCGTAGTAAAAGGCCTCGTGCCTTGGGAGATCATTCAGGAGCTGATCGTAGGGGAATACGGCATCATAACCCTGGGCATCCGCTACGCCGTCGGTATCATCCTGCCGATCGTAGCGACCTTCTTCATCTTTTTCTCTTTTCTGGAGGATACCGGCTACTTTCCGCGCCTGGCATTGCTGGTAGACCGGATGTTCAAGCATATCGGCATGTCAGGCCGGGCGGTCATCCCGATGGTGCTCGGTTTCGGTTGCGACACCATGGCGACAATGGTGACACGTACCCTGGAGACGACGCGTGAGCGGGTCATCGCCACGTTGCTGCTGGCATTGGCGATTCCATGTTCCGCCCAGTTGGGAGTTATACTCGGACTCCTGTCAATGGCGCCGGGGGCTCTGCTGGTGTGGGGGGTGTGCATGCTGCTGCTCTTCATCCTGGTCGGGCTCCTGGCCGCGCAGGTAATGCCGGGCGAGCCCCCCATGTTTTACATGGAGCTGCCGCCCATGCGGATGCCTCAGTTTACCAATGTTCTGACCAAGACCTACACCCGCATGCAGTGGTATTTCATGGAGATACTGCCCCTGTTCATAATAGCTTCAGTGCTGCTGTGGCTGGGGAAGGTCACCGGGTTCTTCGAAAAGCTGATTACGGCCATGACCCCGGTGATGGCTTCCATAGGTTTGCCGAAAGAGACAGCCGTTGCCTTCATCTTCGGTTTTTTCCGTCGTGATTACGGTGCTGCCGGCCTGTATGATCTGCAAAGCAAGGGGTTGATGGATGCCCGCCAGCTGACTGTTGCGGCGGTGACGCTGACACTGTTCATCCCCTGTGTGGCCCAGTTTCTGGTGATGAAGAACGAGCGCGGCTGGCTTACGGCCAGCGCCATAGGAATCTTTGTGAGCCTGTTTGCTTATGGCAGTGGTTTTGTGCTCAACAAGTTTTTGTTGTTAACGGGGTTATTGGCGTGATATGCGGATTCTGTGGACATGAGTTTGACGAGAATGATGGTATAAAGGGGTGCGGCGGCTGTTCCGGCGGCTGCCACAATGTCCATTGTCCCCGCTGCAACTATAAAAACCCGCTGGAACCGGCCTTGGTCAAATCCATAAAGAAACTGTTTATAAAGAATGATAAAGGGGATAAATTATGAAGCTGTCTGAAAAGGCTGAAGAAATTCTTGAGGCGCTTTGGATTGCTGTGGAAGAAGAGGGCCAATCCTTCCTGGATCCTGAATCGATTGGCATAACCTTGGATGACCCTGCCTATGCCGAATTGACAAAACACACCATGATAGAGTTGCGTCAGGGAATGGTCTACTTCCGGCCTGAAGGCAAGAATGAGGGCAGAATGACGATTCGCCGCCACCGTTTGGCGGAACGCCTGATGATGGACGTGCTTAACATCCGCGGTGAAGATGGTGACCACAGGGCTTGCGAGTTCGAGCACCTGCTCAACGAAGGGGTTGATGTCAAGGTATGCACCATGCTCAACCACCCCACGACCTGCCCCCATGGCAAGCCGATTCCGCCTGGAGAGTGCTGTGTTCAGGCCCGTGCCGAGGGTGATCTGGGGGTGGTGCCGCTGACCGAATTCAAGTCGGGCCAGGATGGTGAGATCGCCTACATTCAGACCGAGGATAACAAGAAGATGCAGAAACTGATGGCCATGGGGGTACTGCCGGGTAACAAGATTACCCTGGTCCAATCGTTCCCTTCGTATATCTTCCGGGTCGGTTTTTCTGAGTTTGCCATCGACAGCAACCTGGCAAAGGAAATATTTGTCAGGAAATAAGGCAGTCTCTTGTGATAGAAGCAGATGTGAAGGCTTGTGAGGTTTATATGAGCTGATAACAAAATTGACTTGTATATATCCTTTTGGTAATGTGTATATACAATATGATTTGGAGGCTTGAATTATGGCAACTGCAATGACATCAATCAGGTTGGATACGCATTTGGCCGATGAGGCCGCACAGATATTGGGTGTAAAAAGCCGGACAGAGGCGGTTCATGCCGCATTGCGTGAAATCGTGGCACTCAAGAAATTCCGGAATTTGATGACAAAGCATGCGGGAAAACTGACTTTCGAGGGACACGGTGAGTAACCTGATCATCTTCGATACATCGGTATTCATCGACCATCTGCGTACCGCGTGTCATCAGGAGCGAATTGACGCCATCAACGGACTTATAAGGACGTCATCGGTTGTTCTGTCAGAATTGTGGCGAGGGGCGACGAAACCAGCGGAGAGTTCATTTTTGAAGGAGCTGGAAAAAAATCATCCGGTTCTGACCCCAACAGAAAAAAATTGGCTGGAATCAGGTCAGATACTCGGGAAGTTACGTAACGACAAGGGGTATTCGCCGGATAAGCTGCGCGATTTGCATTTCGATCTGTTGATTGCCTTGACGGCACGCACGCATGGCGCCCGGCTGATAACATCCAACCGTGGGGATTTTGAAATGATTCGTGAGTATCGGGATTTTGTGCTGGAGGTGTGGTAGTTCGGTAAAAGAGATAATTCAGTAATTGTTCTGTATAGGTTGACAAGATGGTGATTCGGAAACTAATATGTCTGAAATATTACCACTGCGTGAAAGGCTTTTATGAAGATTATTGTTCTGCTCGGCGACGGCATGTCGGACGAGCTATACAGCGAACTGGGTGATAAGTCACCCCTTCAGGCGGCAATTACGCCGAACATGGATCTCATGGCACAGCACGGCCAGGTTGGTCTGGCCCACACTGTACCCGATGGCCTGCCACCCGGCAGCGATGTCGCCAATCTTTCGGTCTTTGGTTATAACCCCCGCAATTGCTACACCGGGCGTTCCCCGCTGGAAGCGATCAGTATGGGGGTAGAGCTCGGTCCGGATGATGTGGCCTTCCGCATGAACCTGGTGACCCTGCGTCCGCACGGCAGCAAGATCTACATGGAGGATTTTTCGGCAGGGCACATCTCCACCGAAGATGGCAGGGAACTGGTGGGTACGCTCCAAAAAGAGCTTGGCAGCGCGGAATTCGAATTCCATTCCGGTGTCGGCTACCGTCACCTGATGGTCTGGCGTGGCGGCAAGGACGGCATGACGGCAGTCCCGCCCCACGACATCACCCGCAAGGCGATTATGGAGTTTCTGCCCAAAGGCGACGGTGCGGATGCCATTATCAATATCATGAACCATGCCCAGATGGTGCTGCACGACCATCCGCTCAACAAGAAGCGAAAAGAACAGGATCTTCCGGAGGCCAATTCGATCTGGCTGTGGGGACATGGCAAAACGCCGAAGATCGAAACCTATGACCATAAATTCGGTTTGAAGGGTTCGGTCATCTCGGCGGTTGACCTGATCAAGGGGATCGGCGTCTGTGCCGGTCTGGACATCATCAACGTGGCAGGCGCTACCGGTTATATAGACACCAACTACCTGGGCAAGGCCCAGGCTGCTCTTGCGGCATTGGAAGATCATGATTTCGTTTATGTTCATGTGGAGGCGCCGGATGAAGCTTCCCATTCCGGGCGTATGGATCACAAGATTCAGGCCATTGAGGATTTCGACCGGCAGGTGGTCGGAACGGTGCTGGAAGGGATCAGGAAATTTGACGACTATGCCATCCTCTGTACCCCGGACCATCCCACACCGGTACACCTGATGACCCACACCTCCGAGCCGGTGCCGTTCATCATTTACCGCGGCAATTCCGGGCAGGGTAACGGCGCGGTCTCCTACGACGAGGCGCAGGCCAAGGCAACGGGTCTGGTTGTTGAGGGACACAAGCTGATGGAGCTGTTGTTGAAGAAGTAGGCTTTAGCAGCAATGATAAAAATAAAGGGCATCCGGTTGAAATCGGATGCCCTTTGACGTTTATGCATGAAACCTGCGTGCGTGTGAATGTTTGGCACTACCTACCTTTACGATCCCTGTCCTTGAGCTCTTTTTCTTTAGGATCACTTTCCTTGGCATCCTCAGGCGTTTTAACCCTCCAGACCTTTTTCTGCTTCAATTCTTTCTGTATCTGTATAGGTTCTTTCTGAGGCTTTTCAGCTCGTTGTGGTGTAACTTTTTGAGGTTCAGTTGCCTTTTGAGGTGCTGTTACCTGAGGGGTTGCCCTGCGAGGCTGCTCCCTGCGTTGAGGAGGTACATCCGATGATGGCGGCACCACTACTTGAGGCACAGCCGGAGTAGCTGCAGGTCGTTGCCGCTGCTCTCTGACCTTTGGAACAGTTTCGGTGGCTGGGCGCTTGATTTGTGGCGCAGGCAGTGCTGCTGGAGGCACAGGTTGCGCAGGTGGAGCAGGTGGCGCAGGCGCAGGTGGCGCAACTGTTGGTCGTTGCCGACGTTCATCGCGTTGCGGCGGAGCAGCTTTAGGCGGGGTTACGGCATCTGGTTTCTTTTCTGTTGGAACCACAACAGGATGGATGGTGCGCTTTTCCCTTATCCGGGGCGGCTGAGTAGGTTGTGCCGCCGGAGCCTTTATGACAGGTGCGGGTTTCCCGGATTTTGGCCGTGCATCAACAGCAGGTGTCACCCGAGGGAATCGCTGCCGTAATTCGCGGGGGTCTTTGCGCTCTATCCGCGGTGGGGCCACTCGTGGCGGAGCCTTCCTGACAATTGGCATGCGTGTTTCCCGGAGAGGCTGAAGGCGCGGGCTGCCGATTGAAACCGATACCGAAACCGATGAATTCCTTGCTGGTTGCCGAGTGGCTGCCCTGCCCCTCAGGAAATCGCTCTGCGGCAGAACTGTCAGACCGCCACGGGCCCTTTGGTTCCGGTACTTGACGGTGCTTGTTATGACCCTTGTATTGGTAATGTTTACGCTATGCCGGCCATAATTCCGACGCCCGTAAAAGATCTCGCCAGGAGCCAGGGGGGTCCAGCCCACGTGGTCGCCGGTACGGTACCACCCGACGTACCCTGGCCCCCAGTAGACGTCTCCCCGTGCAGGCGGCACCCAGCACCATCCGTATCTGCTGCTGAAAGACCAGCGACCATAGTGATATGGTACCCATCCCCAGCTCTCGAAGGATATCCAGACATAGTCATCTCCTTTCCAGATCCAGCGTCCGCTGCTATAGGGCGCCCAATCGGTCGATACGACCACGGACGGCCGCCAGACCATGCCGTATTCCTGATCACTGACCCAGCTGCCGTTTGAATCGAGTTCCGATGAATAGCTTTGTAACTCATCGGGTAGATACGAGTCAGCCCTGGCTTCCCGTGACAGTGCCCGATCCCGCTCCATGTTCCAATTCTCCCAGCTGTCGGGCTGTTTGAGCGGCAGGAGTTCGCTGTGATCTTCCTCCATCGCGATCTGCTCACCGGCACGCACATTGGTGCGGTTGCCATTGCCTTCCACATAAGCTGAACCCTTGAATATGGAGACATCCTCCTGATTGTTCGGCAGCATGTCCAGACTAAGCCTCGTGCGGGCGGCGGGAAGCACTGTGGTGTCGTCGGCGTCGATCTGGAGTGAGTCAAGCGTGCTGGTCTTGGTTGTCCTCACGTACAGCCTGCCGCTTGCCAGATGCAGCTGCGTGAACCCTTCTTCATTGGCTATCAGTTCAAGTTGCGACCCGCCATCCAGACGCACCAGTGTGCCATCGGAAAGCTGAATCTCCACTTTGGCGCCATCCGGGCACCAGAGCGTATCTCCTTCGTCCAGAGGCGTATTGATAGCTGCCGGCAACCATTCGTCGACATCAGGTGTTCGGAACATGATGTCGCCATCCACGAGCCGGACCCGTGCCGGCCCTATGACTCCAGCCACAGAAAAGTTAGGAATGATGAGTATTACTGCCAGACATAACAAGATGATTCGTTTCATACCAGCCTCCTTGCCCGTATATGGGCGATACTAATGTAATAGTATAACGCAAAGAGCATGCCATTGCACATATCGGTCTGTTTCAGCAGGTTGCAGGTTGGCGCGGTATTGAAAAAGCCGCAAATGAGGTGATGTGTGGGCTATTTGAAGTTATCTATGATCCAGCGAGCGATGCTGCGTGAGGGTGGG
>JBGSQD010000119.1:0-2856 GCA_041738275.1 Geobacterales bacterium | reverse complement strand
GCAAAACTTTTTTAGGAACGCTGGATGGTCTCAGGGATGGTGTTGTTGTAATGACGCTAAAAGAGGGGCAGACAGCTTCAATACCGCTGGAACGGGTTGCCAAGGCAAACCTGGAATTCGAATTTTGATCTGATTATATATACGTCAGTAAGGAGAACCAACCGTGGAAACGAACATCAGTCTCAAGCATGCTATTGAGCAGATCGTCAAGGAGAAGGGGATTGACCGACAGGTAGTCCTCGAGGCCATGGAGCAGGCGGTGTTGACAGCTGCCAATAAAAAATATCGCAACTCACGTGATCTGGAAGCCCGTTATAATCCGGAGTCCGGTGAGGTTGAACTGTTTGAGTTTGTTACTGTTGTGGAAGAGGTGGAAGACTCCTACAAAGAGATCGATTTGGAAGAAGCGCGTGAGATCGATCCGGACGTGGAGGTTGGTGACTCACTCGGTGAAAAGCTGGATGCAAGCGGATTTACCCGCATTGCCGCCCAGACCGCCAAGCAGGTCATTATCCAGAAGGTTCGCGAAGCCGAGCGTGATACCATTTTTAATGAATACAGTGACCGCCAGTGGGAAATTATCACCGGTATGGTTCGTCGTTTTGAAAAAGGTGACCTTTTGATCGATCTTGGACGTGCTGAAGCTATTCTGCCATCCAAGGAGCAGATGCCGCGTGAAGTTTATCGTCCGGGTGACCGTATTCGTGCGATCATTACCGATATCCGCATGACAACAAAAGGTCCACAGATCATACTGTCCCGCATTCATCCAAGTATGCTGGCCAAGTTGTTTGAAGCTGAAGTGCCGGAAGTTGCCGAAGGTATCGTTGAGATTAATGCAATCGTACGTGATCCTGGCAGTCGAGCCAAGCTGGCTGTCTCTTCTAATGATCCTGATGTGGATCCGGTTGGTGCCTGTGTCGGTATGCGTGGTTCACGTGTCCAGAATGTTGTTTCTGAGCTGCGTGGAGAGAAAATTGATATTATTCCGTGGTCTGAAGATATTGCCCGTTTTGCCTGTAACGCTCTTTCACCTGCCCAGGTTTCCAAGGTTTTTGTGGACGAGGAAAATCGCTCGCTGGAAGTTGTTGTTGCTGATGATCAGCTTTCACTGGCTATTGGCAAGCGCGGACAGAATGTAAGTCTGGCTGCCCGTCTGACCGGTTGCCGCATTGATATCAAGAGCGAAGCCAAGGCTGCTGAAGCAGAACTCCAGGCATTTGCCTCTTTTAATGGGAAAGAAGCTGATGATGAGCCTGCTGAGCCACAGGATTCAGATGAAGCAGTAAATGAGACGACAGCTCCTTCTGTTGATACGGTTTCGGAAGAGAAAGCGGAGTAGATAACGGGCATGCCCCGCAACAATACTAAAGAAAAACCGCAACGAAGCTGCCTCTGTTGCAGAGAACCACGTGACAAGGATAAACTTCTCAGGTTCGTGCTTTCCCCTCAGGCTGAAGTTTTGCCTGACCTGGATGCCAAGCTTCCTGGCAGAGGAGCTTATACCTGTGTCAGCTCGGAATGTCTGGCAAAAGCAATCAAGCAGCGAGGTTTCAATAGAGCTTTTAAAACCGAGATTTCCGTTTTACCGGCAGATGATATGGTGGCAATGGTTGCTGGTTTGATGAGAGAACGTGTTTTAGGTTATATCGGTTTGGCAAATAAGGCCGGAAAAGTGATTTCTGGTGGTACTATGGTCAGCGAAGCCATCAGGGGCAAGATTAAGCCCGGTTTGATACTTGTGTCTACTGATGTTTCAGAAGCAATTGGTGAAAAGATTGTCGTGTTAGCCGAAGTCAACAGGATACGTTGTGTACGTATTATGTCCAAAGATGATTTCGGAGCAATACTTGGTAAGGCACCGCGCAGTGCGGTTGCTGTAAGGCATGGCGGTTTTGTCGAGCGCCTTGTGTGGGAAATCGAACGATACAGAAACTTCCTGGTGGAGGTGAGGGGCCTATGAATAAAATTAGTGTGAGTAGTCTGGCAGAAACGCTGGGGCTGGATAGTCGGGAAGTTTTACAGCGGCTCAAGGAAATCGGAGTAGACGCCAAAACGCCGACATCCAAGGTTGACGAGAGTGTCGCCAAAAAACTGATGGCAGCTCAGCCCAAAGAAGGCGGTACCGAAGAGGTCAGAGTCACAACCAATATTATCCGTAGACGCGCCAAGACCGTTACAGCCAGTGACGAGCCTGAACCCGCACCGGTTGAAGTCAAAGAGGAAAAGGTCGCTCCGGTCGTCGCTCCTGTAGTTATAGCAACCCCGGCCCCAGTTGAAGTGAAGGCTGTTGAACCGGTAGTTGCCACACCGGTAGTACAGGTGGAAAAGCCTGATGAAAAGCCAGCTGTACCGGAAAAAGCAGTCGCCCCGGTGGCAGTGGAACCTCCAAAAACACCAGTGGCCGAGCAGCCAAAGACCGGTCCAAATCAGGCCAGAATTCTGGGCCGTATGGAAATACCAGGTGTTACCAGTCGTCCGACTCGTGTTGTAGGTAATGATGTGCCTCAGGCAAAACCATATCCTGCGCGCCAAAATGACCCTTCGCAAAGACGTCCATCTACATCTGCTCCTTCAAGACCGGCAGGCTCTGAACGTCCTGGTTCGGATCGCCCTGGTTCCGATCGTCCAAATCAGGATAGATCGGGTGCTCCGCGTCCAGCTTCATCGCGTCCCGGTTCTTCGGCTCCATCTTCGGCTCCATCTGCCGGTGCACCCGACCGTTCTCGCATGAAGCAGGTCCCTTTGGCTCCAGCAGCACCTCCTATGGGTGAAGATCGTCGCAAGTTCGCCGGCAAGCCTGCAGGACCTCATGGTGACGATGGAAAAGGTGGCAAGAAGGGTGGCCCATCTGCT
>JBGSQD010000114.1:0-76407 GCA_041738275.1 Geobacterales bacterium | reverse complement strand
GGGCGCCGTGGTGGAAACCAGGTGCAGCTGCACCGGCCACTGGGCCAACTGGCTCTGCCGGCTTCCTGAAGGGCTGGATTCGACTGGTTCCTGCGGACGGGCAAAACTCAGGGCACGTGATCCGGGGCAGCCGCCGCCGGCATGATGGTGGTGGGCGGGTGCTGCGGGCTGGTGAACCGGTGCCTGTTTTCCCTGGGCTGCCAGGTGCTGTTCCACCGCTGCCTCATCAAACTCGTCGGTATCGCGCTCTTCGATCTGAATCGCATCTCTGGGACATTCCCCCAGGCAGGCCCCAAGGCCGTCACAGAGGTTGTCCGCAGCCAGCACGGCCTTGCCGTTAATCATCTTGATTGCGCCTTCTGCACAGGAGGGGACGCAGAGCCCGCAGCCGTCACACTTTTCCTGGTCAATTTTTACGATTTTTCTAAGCATGGTAAATCTCCTTTTTATGTATGTTCAGTTTTGCACAATTTGAGGATGTCAGATTTGAGAAACTGTTCGTTTCAAAAATAATAATGCCAAATATAATCCAGCCGACCCCGCATCATCAATCTCCGCCCTGAATAGGCCATTATCTCCCGAATCCTTTCCCGCTCTGCCTTGCCGTAACAATGGATGCGACACTTTTTGCAGCTCGGTTTTTCAGCCTCCAGCGGACATTTCAGCCGTTTGCTTATGGCATATGTCATGAAATCGGCGCATCCGGCGCACATCTGACGCTTCCCAAGCCCCTCCGGAAGCATGAAAGCCTGTTTTTCGCTGCCACCATGTTTGCCGGCACAGTAAACCTCGACAAACTTGCCGATCAACACGATATCCTTCTTCTGCTGCTTTGTTATTGTTTCCATGTTTGTGATCATGCCTCTTTTTTTTTCGATCAGATATGACACAGATCAATTTTTCTGCATTGATTTAAAAACCGTTCAAATGCATTGATTTTTCTGTTAAAAACCCTATAATTAAATTTAATTTTTATACTGACTTTCCAATCTTCTGAACCCGGATAAATTTTCAAGGAGAGTGGCTCATGAAAAAACCGGCAAGGTTTTCACTGGGAGTCCGTCTTTCACTGCTTCAGGCCGTACTGATAATCGTTGTCATGGGCATCTTCACCCAGTCTTTGACCATGTACATCTCAAATCGACTGGAAAAAAAGGCTGAGCAGGATCTTGCGCAGCAGGTGGCTCTGCTGGTCAATGCCATGTCTTCATACCATGCTGCCCTGGCAGACAGCTCCGGTAAAATGTCCGCTGTTTTTCGCACCTACTTCCCAGGATCCTTCAGGGTCGATCCCTCAAAAACGGTTACCATCGGCGACAAGCAGACACCAACCATTACCGCCGGTTCAACCACTCTCAATCTGAACACCGATATTGTGGACAGGTTCACGAACGTAACCAAAGCGGTCGGCACGGTCTTTGTGCGTTCCGGCGATGATTTTATCCGGGTCAGCACCTCGCTGAAAAAAGAAGATGGCAGCCGGGCTATCGGCACCGCTCTGGACAAGGCACATCCCGCCTATCAGGGACTGCTCAAGGGCGAGGAGTTTATCGGCAAGGCAACCCTGTTCGGTAAGGATTACATGACCAAATACCAGCCGGTGAAGGATGACAGCGGCAAGATTATTGCCGTTCTCTTTATCGGGCTGGATTTTACCGACGGCCTCAAGTCATTGAAGGAGAAAATTACTGTTATTAAAATCGGCCAGACCGGTTATTTTTACGCCCTGGATGCAAAACAGGGAAAGAGTTTGGGCACCCTGACGATTCACCCGGCTAAAATCGGGACGAGCTTGTTGGAAACCAAGGATTCAAACGGCTTTGAATTTGCCAAGGAAATGCTGCAGAAAAAGAACGGCGTCCTTCGTTATGACTGGATCAACAAGGAATTGGGTGAAACCTCGCCCCGTGAAAAACTGGTCGCATTTCAGCATCTGAAAGAATGGAACTGGTTGGTTGCCGGCGGTTCATATCTTGATGAACTCAATGTTGAATCCAGGTTCCTGCGCAATGCCATGATAGGCGCAACACTGCTGGTAGTGGTTATTCTTGTGCTGATCTTCATGTTTATTGTCCGGCTCTGGATTACCAAACCATTACAGGCAGCAGTCGCCGCAACAGAGCTGCTGGCCTCGGGCGATTTCAGGAATGTCATCGGCAACGACCCCGGCGACCAGCAGCATTCCGCTGATGAGGTCGTGCAACTTTCACAGAGCATGCAAACCATGGCCGGTTCTCTGAAAGAGCTGCTTATCAAGATTGATCATGCCTCCGAGGAGGTTGCTACTGCAGCGGCACAGGTAAACTCATCCGCCGTGCATATCGCGACCGGGGCCGAGGAGGTGGCGGCACAGGCGTCAACCGTTGCCACCGCAGGTGAAGAGATGTCGGCGACATCAGGTGATATTGCCCAAAACTGCCAGATGGCAGCCGAAGGTGCGCAACGCGCCACGCAGTCGGCACAGGAAGGCGCAGGAGTGGTAGAAGAGACGATAGCGGTTATGAGCCAGATCGCCGACAAGGTGCAGGAATCGGCCCGGACCGTCGGCAGCCTGGGAGAACGTTCGGATCAAATCGGGGCCATCATCGGCACCATTGAAGACATTGCCGATCAGACCAACCTGCTGGCCTTGAATGCCGCCATTGAAGCGGCCCGTGCCGGTGAACAGGGAAGAGGTTTTGCCGTTGTTGCCGATGAAGTTCGTGCCCTTGCCGAGCGTACCACCCGCGCGACCAGAGAGATCGGCGAGATGATAAAAGCCATTCAGAGCGAGACCAGGGGCGCGGTTGCCGCCATGGAACAGGGTGTCCACCAGGTGGAGCAAGGGACCGCAGAAGCGGCCAAATCAGGCAACGCCTTACGCGACATTCTGGATCAGATCAATGCCGTTGCCATGCAGGTGAACCAGATTGCCACCGCCGCAGAGGAGCAGACAGCCACGACCAGCGAGATATCGAACAACATGCAGCAGATTACCAGGGTGGTGCAGGACACCGCCAGTGGCGCACATCAGTCCGTAGCTGCGGCGGCTCATCTGAAAGGCAATGCGGAAGAACTACAGCGGCTGGTACGGCAGTTCAAACTGTGATTTGCGGGATTCAGCAATTTGTTCACGACAATGCCCCCCTTCCAAATTTCTTCCGGGTGTGCTATTGATTTTAATCATCAGGCACATCCTCATTAATACTGCTGATGAACAGAGGAAAACTCGTGTTCAACTCGACCCTTCCAAAAAGGATAAGTGTGTTATCGGAGTTATTTACCGCCATAAAATCTCATATCACTGCTGAATACCTACTAAAAACTTCAGGCAGAATAGCCGCTTTTTTGTTTCTCCTTTTATTGGTCAGATTCTCCTCAGTCGGACCTGCCGCTGCTGCCGTCAACAACGCTGGAATCAAACCTGTCCAATATACCTTCGCTGTGATCCCGTTTTATTCACCGGAAAAAATCTGGACCCTTTATTCTCCGTTTATCAATTATCTCAACAAAACCACGGGTGATCCGTGGGAGCTGAAACTTTACCATAACCATAATGAACTTATTGAAGACATCTGCAACGGCAAGGTTTCCGCGGCCCTGATGGGTCCGGTGCCGCTCGGCAGGGCCAACAACAAGTGTGGTGCAAAACCTTTGCTGGCGGCCCTTGGCGATGACGGAAAGCCCGATTATCATTCCGTTGTACTGACGAACATCCCATCAATCAAAAACCTGAAAGAGCTCAAGGGTCAAAAGATCGGTTTTTTCAAGGGCTCGACAGCAGCACATATTGTTCCGGCCAAGATGCTGAAAGATGCCGGGGTCGGCATGTCCGAGATCCATCCGGTTTACCTGGAAAGTCAGGACCGGATCATGTCTGCCCTTCTTTCCGGCGAGATAGCAGCTGCGGGGGTCAAGGAGACGCTTGCAGCGCGATTCAGCAACGAAAGGCTCAAGGTGGTAGCAATTTCCGCGCCTCTCCCCAACTTTGCTCTCTGCGCAACACCTTCACTACCCCCGTCAGTCAGGCAGAACCTGATTTCACCCCTTACCCGCATCAAACCGCTTGCAGGCAGCAAAGATGCCGAAACCATGAAGTCCTGGGACGACGAAATAAATAGCGGTTTCGTGGTGCCCGGCAAGGACTTTCTCCCCTCGGTCATGAAACTCTTCGAAATATTCAAGGAAATTCAGCATGAGAATTGACCGGAATAGCCTCGGTTTCAAGATCGTTGTGCCAAGTTTTTTTGTCGTATTATTAGTCTTTGCAGTCCTGCTGGTTGTGATCGGCAGGATTGCCGGTTTCGTCCAGAATGACTATTCCCGTTACATTGTCACCGCCGCCGGAATGGAGACCGAGAAGATACTGTCCTCCAAGGCCTCGGAACTAACCTCGGCAAAAATCATGGGAAATCCGGTTGTAGCCGATGCAATGCAGGCAAGCGCCCGCGAGGCGCTCACCATGCTCTGGTCACACTCGGGTCATCACGGCATCATTGCCCTCCCTGACGGCTCAACCCTCAGCAGCACACTCTCCCCGCCCCAGACAAGCGCCATACTGGACCAACGAGTCAAAGGCTATTTCAGCTTGAAACTTGACGACGGCCATTATTACTGTTTCATGGAGAGCTTTCCCCTGTGGGGATGGAACGTGGTCACCGTCATGCGTACCACACAATCCCTGATGTCGCGCAGCAACATAACCCTGCTGATCCCGATCGTAGCCGGCGGCTGCCTGCTGATGGCAACGGGGATTCTGCTGGTTCTGAGAAGGAAACTGAATCCGCCGATCATGATGATGGTCTCTGCCATCGGCAAGGGGGAGGAGGTGGAAAGAACAGGGGTGTCTGAACTGGATTTCATCGGCAGCAAAGTGAATTCCGCATTCCAGCGCCTTGGCGAGAAGACCGCGGCCCTGAATAATGAGCTGCAGGAGCGGATCAGGATTGAGAAGGAGAGCCGGGAAAAAGATGAACACATTCGTCTTCTCCTGGATTTTACCGCCGAAGGGATCTACGGTGTGGACATGCACGGCAATTGTACCTTCTGCAATCCATCCTGCCTCCGGATGCTGGGCTATGAACGTGAAGACCAGCTTATGGGCGCCAACATTCACGAGCTGATCCATCATACCCGGGCCGACGGCACACTCTACCCGGAGCATGAATGCAAGGCATACTCGGCCCACCGGGAAAGAAAGATGATCTATGAGACGGACGAGGTTTTCTGGCGCCTGGACGGCACTCCATTCCCGGTCGAATATTGGGCGCACCCGGTGACCAAGGATGGCAGCGTAACCGGTACGGTCGTTACCTTTATCGATATCAGCCAACGGAGGCAGCTGGAGGAGCAGCTGCTCCAGTCGCAGAAGCTCGAATCCATCGGACGACTGGCCGGTGGTGTGGCCCATGATTTCAACAACCTGCTGACCCCGATCATCGGGTATTCCGAACTCCTGAAACGGGACCTCCCCGAAGACAGCCCGGCCGTTGTAAAAATCGGTCAGATCATGAAAGCAGCTGATAAGGCCAGGATACTGATACAGCAGCTGCTGAGTTTCAGCAGGAAACAGATCCTTGACATGAAGGTTGTTGATATCAATCAGGTGCTTGGCTCGTTTTATGGCATCCTGAGATGCACCATCCGCGAGAACATCGAGGTCAGGCTTAATCTTGCGGCAACCAGCTGCGGCATTCTGGCGGACCCGCATCAGATCGAACAGATCATCATGAATCTGGTGGTCAATGCACAGGATGCGATCAGCGGCAATGGAGTTGTTTCAATTGAAACAGCCTTGGTTGAACTTGATGAGGAATATTGCCTGCAACATAAAGGTACCGTTCCGGGTCATAATATGATGCTGGCTGTCACTGATGACGGCTGCGGGATGGACAAGCAGACCATCAGCAAGGTTTTCGAACCGTTCTTCACCACAAAAGAGGTTGGACAGGGAACAGGTCTGGGGCTGGCGACCGTGCATGGACTCGTCAAACAGCATGGCGGGAACATCTGGGTATACAGCGAACCAGGAATAGGGACAACCTTCAAGTGTTTCTTCCCGGTAGTGGCTGAAATGCCGGCTGTTGAACAGCATGTAGCAGCAAAACAGGTTGTGTTCACCGGAAAAAAATGCAACATATTGCTGGTTGAAGACAATGAAATGGCAAGAAATCTGGCCTATGAAATTCTGAAGGAGCATGGCTTATCGGCGATTGTGGCGGAAAATCCGTTGCAGGCATTACAGATGATCGATGGAGTTACAATCGATCTCCTGATCACGGACGTTGTCATGCCGGGCCTGACCGGTGTGGAATTGAACCACCGCCTGCTGAAAATCTTTCCGGATCTCAAAACATTATACATGTCGGGATATACCAGCAATGTCATTGTTCATCACGGCGTTCTGGCAGATGGAATAAACTTCATTCCAAAACCTTTTACCGTCAATGACTTCGCAAAAAAGGTCGAAGCAATACTGAACTCCTGATCATCTTTCGAGGGAAGGCCAAACCGCTTTTTTCCATGCAACATTCACAAACTTAACGTACGAGGTTCCAATGACTGCCAAAACCGTCTCATTCGTTGCCAAATCCGGCACCGGAAAAACCACCCTGCTGGAAAAAGTCATCACTGAACTCAAGGGTCGCGGGTACCGTATCGGCGTGATCAAGCATGATGCCCACCGTTTCGATATCGACCATCCAGGCAAGGACAGCCATCGACTGACCGTCGCCGGGGCAGACACCATGCTGATCTCGTCTCCGGAGAAACTGGCTGTTGTGAAACAGCATGCCGAGCCCCCTCCCATCGAGGAATTGATCGCCACTTATTTTGGCGATGTGGACCTGATCCTGACCGAAGGCTTCAAGAAAAGCGGCCTGCCCAAGATCGAGGTGCACCGCAAGGAACGCAGCCCTACGCTGCTTTGCCGTGGAGAAGAGCACGATCCATCCCTGGTGGCAGTGGCAAGCGATGAACCGCTGGAACTCGACGTTCCGGTTCTTGATCTGAATAATGTCGCAGAAGTGGCAGATTTTGTGGAGCAGCGTTTTTTAAGGTAGGAATCTTGTTGTCAACCGATGTGAGGGGATGGTCGGTTTGTTCATGGACGCTGGCTAGGGAGAGCGCGATCACAAGCCGCCGGCATCGTTTGCCGCCTGTAATCTTGCCGCACATATGGTTATGTCTATACAATCATTTTCAAATCGTGATATCATCTCCGACAGAAGATCCTATCCATAAATGTATAAGCAGCATCTTTCTACATCATCAGCAGTCCCTGATATTATCATTGCCTCCTTCAAACCCTTGGGGTCTTGCGGCAATTGAATAATTCCGAAATGGTCTTCATGCAACTGACTGACTCCCACGGGAGAAACATAAATTATCTGCGACTGTCGGTGACCGACCGTTGCAACATGCGCTGTTTCTACTGCATGCCCAAAGAGGGGATCGTCAATAAAGGGCATGACGCGATCCTTTCCTACGAAGAGCTGTACCTGATTGCCGAGGCCGCGGTTGCCATGGGGATCGAGAAGATCCGCATCACCGGCGGAGAACCTCTGGTGCGGGCGGGGATAGTTGAATTTCTTGCCCGGCTGGCAAAGCTCGACGGTCTGCGGCACCTGGCCCTGACAACCAATGGCCTGCTGCTGGCAGAAATGGCCGCTGATCTGTACAGGGCTGGGGTGCAGCGTCTGAACGTCAGCCTCGATTCCCTTGACGCAACGACCTTTGCAGAGATCACCCGTGGCGGCGACCTGAGCAGGGTGCTGGCAGGCCTGGACGCAGCCGAACAAGCAGGTTTTCCACCGCCGAAGATCAATGTGGTCATCATGCGGGGGGTCAACGATGCGGAGATCCTCGCCTTCGCCGACATGACCCGTCATCGCGGTAATTCGGTCCGTTTCATCGAATACATGCCGGTGGTCAAGGAAGACGGCTGGCAGCGCTACTGCATCTCCGGCGAGGAGATCCTGGAACGGATCGCCGGCCAATACACTCTGGAACAGGTGGATAAGGGGCGCTTTGCCGGGCCTTCACGGGATTTTCGCATCCCCGGCGCCAAGGGCAGCATCGGCATCATTACCGCCGTATCCGGGCATTTCTGCAGTGACTGCAACCGCATCCGGGTCACCTCCACCGGTCAGGCCAAGGGGTGCCTCTTTTCCGACGAAAGAACCGACCTGCTCCCCTTTCTGCGGCCGCCGGACCGCGAAGGGCTGATAAAGGCGCTGCAAGGGATCGTTTCCGCCAAACCGGAGCGCCACGGAATATCGCAGGATGGATATGATCACAAAAATTTCACGATGTCGCAGGTAGGAGGATAAAGACATGGCCAAAGTGATGGCGGTTTGCATCAGCGAGAATAAAGGGGAACGCAAGAAACCGGTGGCAGCGGTGGAGTTGCGGGAAAATCACGGCATCGTCGGCGACGGCCATGCCGGTGAGTGGCACCGCCAGGTAAGCCTGCTGGCGCAGGAAAGCATCGACAAGATGCGGGCAATGGGGCTGGATGTGAATGCCGGCGACTTTGCCGAAAACATCACCACCACCGGTATCGATCTGGTATCGCTGCCGATCGGCACCAGACTCCAGGTCGGCCAGGCGTTGATGGAGGTCACCCAGATCGGCAAGGAATGCCACACCCGCTGCGCCATCTACTATCAGGCCGGCGACTGCGTCATGCCCAAGGAAGGGATCTTCGCCAAGGTCATCATCGGCGGGATGGTGAAACCGGGGGATGAGATAGAAAGAATCTAACCGTTACTCCTTGAGCTGAATCGCCTTGATTTCGAGAAACTCCTCCAGACCGAACGATCCCAGCTCACGCCCATAACCTGACTGCTTGTAGCCGCCGAATGGCGCCATCAGGTTGAAGGCCCCGCCATTGATATCCACCTGACCTGCCTTGAGCTTTCGTGCGACCCTCTCCGCCCGGGCCTGATCACCGGACCAGACCGCCGCTGCCAGACCATACTGGGTAGCATTGGCAATATTCACGGCATCATCTTCGTCCCGGTAGGTCATGATCGACAGGACCGGACCGAAAATTTCCTCTCTGGCAATGACCATATTCTGGGTAACCCTGCCGAAGACCGTCGGTTGCACGAAAAAACCGACCTTCATGGCGTCCGGCGGCTCCGCACCGCCAATCAGCAGATCAGCCCCCTCTGCAATCCCCTGCCTGATGTATTCCCGTACCCGTTCACGCTGGGCTGCCGAGACCAAAGGCCCGAGGCGGGTACCTTCCTCCAGGGGATCCCCCGGTGCGTACATCTTGGCAGCGACAATTGCCAGGGCTGAGGCCTCTTCGTAGAAACGCTCCGGCACCAGCAGACGAGTATGCGCGGTACAGGTCTGGCCCGAGTTTATGAAACAAGCCCCTATTGTCCCCTTGATTGCTGTCGCCAGATCGGCATCGTCGAGCACAACCGAGGCAGACTTGCCGCCCAGCTCCAGGGTTACCCGTTTGACCGTGCCGGCGGCCAGTTCCGCAACCCTGCGACCGGCGCGCAACGAACCGGTGAAGGAGATCAGGTCTACATCTGGATGGTACACCAGGCATTCTCCTACTTCCTCGCCGGTGCCGGTTACCAGGTTGAAAACCCCTGCCGGAAGCCCGGCTGCGTGAATGATCTCCGTCAGGATAAAGGCGGAGAACGGCGCCACCTCGCTTGGCTTGAGGACAACCGTGCAGCCGGCGGCCAGTGCTGGCGCTACCTTGGCAACGACCTGATGCAGGGGGTAGTTCCACGGGGTGATACAGGCCGCGACCCCGGCCGGTTCCCGTACCACCAGTGAGTTGTTGATTCGTTCTTCAAAGGCGTATTCGCCAAGGAGTTTTATATAACTTTCCAGAACAGCGGCCGGCAGCCCGGCCTGAATACGGCGCGAGAGCTTGAGCGGCATGCCGATTTCGGCGGTAATCGTCCGGGCGATCTCGTCAGCCCGTGACACAAGTCCCTGATGGATTTTAGCCAGGAATGCCGCCCGCTCCGTAACCGGTGTGCATCCCCAGGCATTTGCCGCCGCCCGGGCGGCAGCAACCGCCTGCCCGGCTTCCACATGGGTCGCTGCCGGAACGCGACCAAGAACCTCTTCGGTTGTCGGATTAATGACGTCAATAAACTGCGTGCCAACGGGTGATACCCATTGGCCATTGATATAGAGTCTGTCGCGTTCGTGCATATCTGCCCCCCTGTTAATGGTTGCCAATCTGATTTACAAATCATGCCGCACTATTGTTATATCTGCAAGTGGATCCCGAAGATAGATGTAAAAAATCGTCACGGGAAAAAGCGGCTTGCAACATGGCGCTCAAGCTGGCCGTATAAATCTGCTCCATCTATTCTTGAAAAATATTTGCATTAGTATTTTACAATGATATAGTCATAAACGAAAAGTCGGTACAACACATACTGCCCGATAAAGCCTAACCTTTCGCGAGAAGGGGACGGAAAGCTTCGGATCTTCTTTGTGGAGATGGCCGGGCTGCCAAAGGATATTTTCTTTGTGCGGCTCGGCCTTCTTTATGCCCGGATTTCATGTTTGTCCGGATGAATCGATCGGGTGCGATCACCAGTCAATGTAACGACTCACAGCTCATTGATGTAGAAAGGAGCCATTTTGAACCATGCATCGCAGCCATCCACTCGGGGCATAGGGTTTAAGACCATTTTTGACTGGTGGGTCCTACTTGCCCTGTTGTCTGTTTTGTCACTGCCGGCTTCTGCTCAGGAGCAGCAATCGCCATCGCCTGCCGTTCTCAAGAATGCCGTCATTCTTATGGAGGCAAATAGTGCCAACGATGCGATAACAACATCCGTACAGTCCGGACCCCTGGCACTGGACTTGTCCTTCCTGGTCAGCAAGACCTGGAAGGACGCGCCTCAAGGCAAACTGACCGTCACAAACTTCCTGGCCCAGACACCTCCGGCCACTTTGGTAGAGACCAAAATAGGAATCGCAGGTGCAAAGGAGTTCGCTGTCGGTGGCGCTCCACTACAGGTACCGCTTACAGGAAACGACCTGCTCCACGTCAAGATTACCGGCAGCGCGCTTCGCCCTGCAACGACATACAAAGGGATGTTGTTCCTTGCGGCCGGAGGAGAGAGCACTCGCTGGGAAGTGACGTTGACGACAGGAGCCCAGGGAATCCTGGCGGTGGATCCCGTGGCTGCATCTAAATTCTCCACATTCCCGCCATGTTCTTGGGTACCTTACCTGGGTTCCTATTTTGAGCATTGCGGGACCAACATCGGAGAATTTTCAGTCACCCTGCGAGATAAATCCGTAGGGCGTCCGTACCATCATGTCCGCGTGCGCTTTGAACCCTCCGGAACCCAGGCATCAAAAGTAATTACATCAAATTTCTCACTCGATACGTTTTCCTTCTGGGAAATGAAAAACGGGAGTCGGCATCAGGTTGACCTGGAACAGCGCGAGGCGGATGCCGGCACTGAATCACCGCAACATATCGATATTGATAAAAAAGTTCAGCGCGCGCTCCTGGTGAAGATCAAGCAGCTCAGTCCCGGCGAATATAGCGGTGCGCTCCGGTTTGCCGCTGATGAAACCTCGGGCGATGCAGCCGATGCAAAGCTTCCGCTGTCGATCCAGGTACGCCATCACTGGACTTTGCCTGTCGCCATCATTCTATTCGGCTCTTTAGTGGGGTGGTTCAGCTCGAAATACGTCGTAGGTTACCGCAAGATCAGCGCACTGGCTCAGAAGATCAAAGAACTCCGGGCGCGAGCCGATTATCTTGCACGCCCCGATCCTTCGCGTAATGGATGGGCGTTTTCATGCGAGGCAACCTCATATGGGCTGGTGCGCGTACGCGTGATGCTTAGCCAACTTGCAAAGGTAGTATCTTCGGTGATTCACATCCTTTCCCATGAGCAGGAAATTCAGCTGCAGCTGTCCGAGACCACACTTCGCCTTGCAGCACTGGAAAAATTGCGCGATACGCGATTGCGGGTACAACCTGCCGCTGATTGCCGACCGGCAGCTCAGATAGCTCTTGGCCGACTCCTTCGTTGTGCCAGCAACCTGTTGGAGCGGCCTTCGTTCACACAGGATGATAATACGAAACTCAGCAGTATCCTGCAAACAGCGGAGGATTGGTTGACCGGGGAGGCAACCTGTGAAAAGTATCGCGCCATCTTGAATGATCGCCTGCACAGCAGGGATATGCCGGACCTTGGCTGTGTACAGGCCCTTCCGCAAGGAAAGGTGCGCACGCAGCTTGATGAGCTCCTTAAAACGTGCCCAACAACGGAGATGATTACTGATTCGGCCACAACAACAGCTAAACTTCGAGAGTATGACCAGAACTTGGAAAAACTGGTCTTGTTATGGCGGGAGGCAAAGACAGGGTGGGGAGAATCACTGGCACAGGCGTGCGCGGAAGGTAAGGATCTGGATGCTCTGTTTAATCTTGTCGACGAGAAGTTCTGGGAGCTGTTGGATGATGCCGGGAATGCCGGTCGTTTTCAGATCGAGCGGGATCAAAACATGCAGGAACAACTAAAAGCTTACGATATCACGGAAGTGCATCTCAAGAGCAATGATCCGCTTGTAGACGAAAACCGGATACTCTACCACCCCTTGAGGGTCCAGTGGCGCATAGTTCCGCCCGACGGCAATGTTCGAAGGGCCGAGACCGACCGCCTGACCCTGGTTCAATATTTCCCCCTGCCCGGCAAGGTCACACTCGAGGCTGTCCTGCGCTGGCAGGGCCGGGAGATACCCATCAAACAGCAACTGGATTTTGAGGTGGTAGCGAACCCGGATTACAACAAACTGAGCATGCTTAAAGGCAACGCAATCGAATGGGCAATTATTGGAATCGCTTCCGGGTTCGCTGTCGCCACTGCGATGGGAACGCTGTACGACTCCTCATTCGGCAGCTTCAATCAATATCTGACTTTGTTCCTTTGGGCTGCTGGTGCGGGTACGGGTGGCAACATCTTCAAGCAACTAGGGACCACATCGACGCCCGGAGGCCAGCAGGATGCGCCACTCTCTGGAGCTGCCACTGAAGCCGGAGCAACAGCTGGTAAATGAATCAATAACATCAGCGATCGGCAAGTAAATCACTATCCGGGAGGATGACGCCATATGCCAAAAACCACCGTAGAGGTAGTATCACGCCAGGAAGTATATGATGCATTTCAACAACTATGTCAGCAACTCTTCGACGGGTACTGGGCTTAGACAACCATTGATGCCAAGGACAGGATTCGCCCTTACCCAAAAATAGTCCACGATTTTCAACGCGCATCATCGCCTGGACCTGTGATCTATCCGGCACGCAGACTGCATGCATGCACCATCAGGATCTTGCTGTTCCATTTTTCCTTTGCCTCTCCCCACCCATTCCTAGTATTATAGGCAGGTTTCATATCTTCGCCCTCTGGACACCTATACCCAATGGAAGACCAAAAAAAAGAAAAACTGACCAAAGAACTGCAGGGGATGGGGCTGGCTACGATCGGCACCTTCATCCTGCTGTCCTTTCTGACCTTTAACGCCGCCGACGTATCCTGGAACAGCTACTCCAGCGAGGGGGGCATCCACAACCTGGGCGGCCGACTTGGGGCACAGATTGCCGACCTGTTCTTCATCACCATCGGTCTGGCATCCTATCTGATCCCCCTGGCATTGCTCTATATGTCCTACACCCTGTTCCGCTTCAAGGAGATCCGCCTTCGCTCCTACAAGCTGCTGGCCTTTGGCAGACTGGTTTTCTCGCTTTCCCTGTTGTTCGCCTTTTTCCGCGACAAGACCGAGCTGTTCGGCCAGCAGGTTCCAACCGGCGGCGCCATCGGGGTGATCGTAGTCAACTTCCTGAAGAACACGATCGGCTCCACCGGGGCGATGCTCCTGCTGCTCCCCCTGCTGGCGGCCTCGATCATGATCCTTTCCAAGTTTTCCTTTGTGCTGTTTGCCGGATGGTGGCTGGAAAATTTCAAACAGAAATGGGCCGCCCGGCAGGAACGCCGCACCCTGGACCGTCAGGAAATGGAACGGGAGAAAGCCAAACATGAGGGGATGCCTGCACCGGCAACATCATCCGGACCGGTCATCAAACCGGCCATGGCGCCGACACCCCGCCCGAACGCACTGAAGAAGGAAAAGGATAAAAAGAAGGAAGCTGGGAAAACCGCTGCGGTGCAGGAGGCCTTTGAATTTATCAAGTCCGAGGGAGACTTTCGCACCCCCCCCTTCTCGCTGCTGGACACCCCGCACGCTGCGGAAAAGACATTGGACCGCGAAACCTTGACCATGAATGCCCGTTTGTTGGAGAAAAAACTCAAGGACTACGGCATCGACGGCGAGGTCGTGGAGATCTGCCCCGGTCCGGTCATCACCATGTACGAGTTTTCACCGGCGCCGGGCATCAAGATCAGTCGCATCGCCGGCCTGACCGACGACCTGACCATGGCGCTGCAGGCCATGTCGATCCGCATCGTGGCTCCCATCCCCGGCAAAGGGGTAGTGGGGATCGAGGTCCCCAACCGTGACCGCGACATGGTCTTTTTGAGCGAGATCTTCAACTGCGAGGAATTCCATCATAACAAGATGAAACTGCCCTTGGCCCTGGGCAAGGATATTGCCGGCATTCCGGTCGTCACCGATCTGGCCAAGGCGCCGCACCTGCTGGTGGCCGGCTCCACCGGTTCCGGCAAGTCCGTCTCGATCAACACCATGATCCTGTCGCTGCTCTACATGTTCGAGCCAAGGGATGTGCGCATGATCATGGTCGATCCCAAGATGCTGGAGTTCTCCATGTACGAGGGGATCCCGCACCTGCTGCTGCCGGTGGTGACCGAGCCCAAGAAGGCCTCCCTGGCCCTGAAATGGGCCGTCAACGAGATGGAGCGCCGCTACAAGCTGTTGTCCGACAAAGGGGTCCGCAACATCGATTCCTACAACAAGAAGCTGGCTGGCGAAGCGCTGGAACTGGAAGAGATGAACAGCTCCGTCCCGGAGGACGAGATTATCGAAGAGCTGGAAGAGATCATCGAGGAAGAGGGTGTTGAGGTAATGGATGACCCGATCCCCTTTGTCCTGGATGATACCGAGGTACTGGAACATACCCACCTCCCCTACATCGTGGTCATCGTGGACGAATTGGCCGACCTGATGATGGTGGCCGGCCGCGAGGTGGAGGAGCATATTGCCCGCCTGGCCCAGAAGGCCCGCGCCTCCGGAATCCACCTGATCCTGGCCACCCAGCGCCCTTCGGTGGATGTCATCACCGGCCTGATCAAGGCCAACCTGCCGTCGCGCATCTCCTTCCAGGTCACCTCCAAGGTGGATTCGCGCACCATCCTGGACTGCAACGGCGCGGAAAGCCTGCTAGGCGCCGGCGACATGCTCTACATGCCCCCCGGCACATCCCGCCTGCAGCGTATCCACGGCGCCTTTGTCTCAGACGCCGAGGTGCAGCGCGTGGTGGATTTCCTCAAGAAGCAGGGGAAACCGGTGTATGAGAAATCGATCCTGGAGATGAAGGACACGGATGACAAGGGTAGTGATGGGGAAGCTGAAGAGCAGGATGAGCGCTGGGAAGATGCCCTGCGGATCGTGGCCGAGACCAAGCAGGCCAGCATCTCCATGGTGCAGCGCCGCCTGCGCATCGGCTACAACCGCGCCGCCCGCATCGTGGAGATGATGGAGAGCGAAGGGATGATCGCCCCCAGCGACGGTACCAGCAAACCCCGTGAAATACGCCTGGATATCATCCACGCCTATCTGAATTCGCAGTTTACTAAATGAGGACGCTAATATGAGTGCATTCAAAGCCGCCGCCATCCAGTTCAACGTCAAACAGGGGGATGTGGACGCCAACCTGACTTATGTCCGCGCTGCTCTCAAACGTGCCGCCGACCAGGGGGCTCAGCTGGCCGTGCTGCCGGAGATGTGGTCCAGCGGCTTTGCCTATAAACAATTAAACGAGCTGGCCCTGCGTACCGCCGGTATTGTCGAGGAGCTGCTGGAATTATCCCGCGAGCTCAAGCTGGTCATTGTCGGGAGCATGCCTGAACCCAATGGCGACAAGGTCTTCAACGCTGCCTACGTCATGGACAATGGTCGCCTGGCCGGTGTCTATCGCAAGCTGCACCTGTTCTCCCTGCTGGGCGAGGACAAGGCCTTCTCGGGGGGGGACCAGTGGATTCTGGCTGAAACCTCCTTAGGCAAGGTCGGCGTGATCATCTGCTACGACCTGCGTTTCCCCGAGCTTTCCCGCCGCCTTGCCCTGGAAGGGGCCCAGGTGATCTGCGTGCCGGCCCAGTGGCCCAAGCCGCGTGAAGAGCATTGGCGGACCCTGCTCCGTGCCCGGGCCATCGAAAACCAACTGTTCGTCGTGTCGGCCAACACCTGTGGCCTGGTGGGCAAGCTGGACTTCTTCGGCATGAGCATGGTCATCAATCCCAAGGGGGAGGTTCTGGAGGAGGCGGGCGAGGATGAGCGAGAGATCATGGCCTTGCTGGACATGCAGATCATGAGCGGCTGGCGTGCCCAGATACCCTGTTTCAACGACCGCAAGCCGGAATGTTACTGACCTGTAACTTTTTTCGGCTTGACTTGACCACCTGTTAGGGCTACTTTTTTATATTAATTTCATCCATTCGGAGGTGCTTTTGTGGCCCTATTGATCGGCGCCGGCATCGTTGTAAAACTTGTTCTGCTTCTGTTGGGATTTTTCTCGGTGGTCTCCTGGGCCATCATCCTGTTCAAATTCGTCCAGATTCAACGCGCCAACAGCGAATCCGAGCGATTTATGGACTTTTTCTGGAAATCCAAGCGTTTTGACGCCATCGCCTCCCAGATGGATCGTTTCACCAACTCCCCTTTGACGGTGCTCTTCAACGAAGGGTACGGCGAGCTGAAAAAACTGGTTGAAAATGGCGAGGGAAAAACCGACGGCAGCGCGTTCAGCACCGATCTCGGCGGCATAGAGAATGTTTCCCGCGCCCTGCGGCGCGCCACCAACTCCGAGATCACCCGCCTGGAAAAGTACACCACCTTTCTCGCCACCACAGGGTCCACCTCCCCCTTTATCGGGCTGTTCGGCACGGTCTGGGGCATCATGACCGCCTTCGAGGGTATCGGCAGGACCGGTTCCGCCTCGCTGGCTGTTGTCGCCCCCGGTATCGCCTAGGCGTTGATTGCCACCGCGATCGGCCTGGTGGCTGCCATCCCTGCCGTCATGGCCTACAACCACTTCCAGCACAAGATACGCGTTCTGATCAAGGAGATGGATAGCTTCTCCACCGAGTTCCTCAACATCGTGCAGCGTAACATCGCGGGGAAATAACCATGGCTATGGGCGGCGGACATAATGATAACAGAAGCGTGATGGCCGAGATCAATGTCACCCCTTTGGTAGACGTCATGCTGGTGCTGCTGGTGATCTTCATGGTAACCGCTCCGATGATGCAGCAGGGGGTGCAGGTCAACCTGCCCAAGGCAGATACCAAGGCAATGACCCCTCCTGAGGAGTCCGTGGTCGTAACAGTCGACAAGGCCGGCAAGACCTTTATCAATAAAGAAGAGGTGCCGGCGGCCGATCTGCGCAACAGACTATCCACCATGTTTGTCTCACGGGCCAAGAAAGAGGTTTTCCTCAAGGCTGATTCCGAGGTGCCGTACGGCGAGGTGATCAAGGCCATGGCCGACATCAAAGGGGCCGGTATTGAACGGCTCGGCATGGTGACGGAACCGTCGCAGAAATAATGAGCCCCCGACAAGCAACAAGAGACGCCGGCCTCGGTACAAGCTTTATTGTTTCCACCGCCATACACCTGGCGGTTTTTTTGTTGATGCTTTGGTGGAGCCGGTTTGCCCCCCCCATGACCATACAGGAGACCTATTACGTCGATGTGGTCAACCTGCCGGTGGCCGCTCCCCGTGCCGGCAGTCCTACCCAGAAGGGCAATGATACAGAACAGGCGCTCCCTTCGGCAACCAGGGAAGATTCCATGGCATTGCCGCCGACACCGAAACCTGGTGTTACGGAAAAAGTCGCAAAATCGGCGGTGAAAGGGAAAACCGCCAGCCCGGAATCAGAAAGCTTTGCCGAAAAGATGGCAAAACTTGAGAGCAAGGTTGAGGCCCAACAGCAGGAAGCAGCGTTGGCCCGAATGCGCAGCAGGGTCACTTCGGGCAGCGGCAGGGCTGGCATGCCGGCCGGCACCGGCACGGATGCAGGCAGCGACTACACCGCTTATATCCAGTCACGGCTGAAAGACGCCTTCCGCGAAACCATCTGCTATTCTAGCAAAAACCCCGAGATGGTGGTCCGGTTATTTATTGACAGCGACGGTAAACTGTCCCGGCGGAAGTCAGAGAAAAGCAGCGGCGACCGGGTTTTCGAGATCTCGGTACTGCGAGCCATTGACATGGCCAGTGCGAAGTTTCCACCGCCTCCGAATCACAAGGTTTTTGAAGGGGTCTTCGTCTTCAAGCCCCATGGAATTTCACAGAACAAGCCGTGAATGAAACGAGAACATACACCATGAGAATAATCTTCATCTTCCTGCTGACCCTGCTGTCACTTCCAGCAACACTCACCGCCCAGACCGGATACATCGAGGTTACCGCGCCCGGCAACCGTCCACTCAAGCTCGCTGTTGACACACCACGCAGCCTGGATGCAGCTCCTGTTGCCAAGGCTGCCAAGGAGATGAGCGACGTAGTTGCCTTTGACATGAACATGTCCGGCACCGTCACTGCCGAGGCCAGGGAACAGCTGCCGCTCGCAGGGAGCATCAAACTGGCTGATTCCGACTTCGCAGCTTGGCAGAATGGAGGGTTCGACCTGCTGGTTCTCAGTGAATACAGCATTAAGGGGAATGATCTGACGGTCGAGTTCAGGCTTTACGATGTGCTCAACCGCAAAATGATGACCGCAAGGCGTTATCTGGGTAAAAGCCGTGATCTGCGCCGTTTTGCCCACTCCTTTGCTGATGAGATCCTGTTTGCCTTAACCGGCGAGAAGGGATGCTTCACCACCCATATTGCCTTTGTCACCACCCAGTCGGGCAACAAAGAGATTGCCATCATGGATTGGGACGGCCACAACCTGCTGCAGTTGACCAGGAACCGTTCCATCAATCTGAATCCGGATTTTTCCCCGGATAGCTATGAAATACTCTTTACCTCCTACAAAAAGAAAAACCCCGACCTGTACAAGCGGCTCCTCTCCAATACAGCCGAGTTGCCCATTTCCCAACGCAAAGGGCTCAACATCACCGGCACCTGGTCGCCCGATGGTTCCAGGATCGCCTTGTCGCTCTCCAAGGATGGCAACTCGGAAATCTATACTCTTGCCAAAGACGGCACGCAGCCGGTGCGACTGACCGTTAACCCGGCAATCGAGATTTCTCCAACCTGGTCGCCTGACGGAAAAAAGATTGCCTTTGTTTCCGACCGGTTCGGTAAGCCGCAAATATTCATAATGAACTCCGACGGCAGCGGTGTGAGCCGACTGACCACTGCAGGCAGCTACAACGTCAATCCGCGCTGGTCACCGAAAGGAGACAAGATTGCTTATGCCCGCATGCAAGGCGGAGGATTTCAGATCTACACGATCAATGTGGACGGCAGCAATGATTCTCAACTAACCAGTTCCGGAAGCAGTGAAAATCCGGCCTGGTCACCCGACGGACGCTTCATCGCCTTTAGTTCCAAGCGCGGTGGTGGTGAAGCCATCTACGTCATGCGATCTGATGGCAGCGGCCAAATCAGGATCAGCCAAAGCAAGGGCAACAGCACCCAGCCGGCATGGTCTACGCGCTGACCGGAGCTTGAAGTGCAGTCTCAAAAGCCACTGTAAAAATAATTCAATTAGCGATTGCATTATCTTCCGTGGGATGTATAATTTGATCGATTCGAGGTACATTCAGGCAATATGCCCACTAATTCTCGATAAAGGAGTTTGCGATGAAACGAGGGATGATAGCACTGTTGGCAGCGCTCTTCATGATGACTCTGGTAGCCGGCGGTTGTGCCAATAAAGAGGTCGTCAAAACCGAAGAGCCGATCGTGACAAAATCCGAGACGGCAAAGGCTGAGACACCTGCACGGGCTGATCAGGCTAAACCGGCTGAACAGGCTATTGAGCAGCCAAAGATCATGGAAGCACAGTCCTCCACCAAAGCAGCAGAGGTTGAAGCAACCCTGGAAACCGCCTACTTTGATTTTGATAAATCAGACCTGCGTCAGGATGCCCGCGACGTGCTATCCAGGAACGCCGAGATCCTGCTGAAAACCAAGACAGGTGTCAAGATCAGGATTGAAGGCCATTGCGACGAGCGCGGCTCGGCCGAGTACAACCTGGCCCTGGGCGAGCGTCGCGCCAAGTCCGCTTTGCAGTATCTGCTTACCCTGGGAGTGCAGCCTGAGCGTCTTTCCATTATCAGCTATGGCAAAGAGAAGCCGGCTGTTCAGGGCAGTGACGAAACCGCCTGGGCAAAAAACAGAAGGGCTGAGTTCACCATCGCTCAATAGATCCCAGGAAACCGTCACACGAACATTTAAAACGCCGGAAAGTCCATTGACTTCCCGGCGTTTTTTTGTCCAGTTTCCTGATCGTAGCGCAAATCGGGTCATTAAACTTATGCTAATAAGGCATTCTGTTTCCCTTGACATTTTTTAAAGATGATATATATTGTTTTTCATATATTAATTAATCCGCCGGGAGTAGCTCACGTGAAATATATATTCGGAGTAATCGCGCTGCTTATCTTGTCCACCAGCCTTGCGATGGCAGCACCATCCGTACAAAGCTTGACCCTGAAAGAGGCCATCAGCATGGCCCTGGAGAATAACAACCTTATCAAGGCAGCCGGATACCGAGCCACTGCAGCTCAACAGGGGATAGCCATCGCGAGCTCACGCTATTATCCGCAACTTCTATTCGAAGAAACCTTTGCCGCATCCAACGCGCCTACCCAGACCTTCATGATGAAACTTGACGAAAGCCGCTTCACTCAGGAAGATTTCGAGATCAGCAACCTCAACCATCCTGGCACCTGGCATGACTTCAAAACCGGGCTGTCGCTGCAGCAGACGCTCTACTCCCCCTCGCTGGCCCCTGCCAGAAACATCGCCGTAAAAACAGCTGAAAAAGAACTGCTGAACGTCGATGCCGTCAAACAGGATATCGCCTTTCAGGTGTTACGACTTTATCTGGATGTTCAGCGGTCCGAGGCCCAGTTCAAGGCCGCGGAAAAGGCCGTTACAGAAGCACAGGAACACAGACGCCTTGCCACCGTAAGGAGTTCGGCTGGAACCGGTCTGCGTTCGGACGAACTCAGGGCGCGGACGCACCTGTCATCCGCCGAACAGCAGCTCATCACGGCCCTTAACGACCGGATTCTGGCAAAGATGCAACTGGCCATCACCGTTGGCCTCAAGGATGGCGATAAAGCTGACATTGCCGAACCATTGACACGCCTTTCCAGACCTCCCCAGCCGGATGAGCTGACCATGGCGGCGCTGGAGAACAGGAGCGAACTGCGTCAGTCCAGAGTGGAGCTGGAGAAAGCCGATGCATCTCTCAGGCTTGCACGAAGCGGTTATCTCCCTGCGCTGGATGCCTTTGCGTCATACCAGCTCCACGCCAAGGATGTCCCCTTTGGATCCGATAACGATGCCTGGATGGCAGGTGTTACCTTCAAGTGGCACCTCTTTGACGGTTTTCGCACCAACCATGAGCGTGACCGGGAAGCGGCCGGACGTTCCGCCGCCGCACAGATGCTGGAGAGCAAGACCAAGGAGATCAAGTTTCAGGTACAGGAAAGTTTCCTGCGGCGCGAGGAGATGGGGAAGCGCCTGGAAGTTGCCCGGCATGCCCTGTTGGATGCCGAGGAAACCGTACGCCTGCTGAGCCGGCGCTTTGAAAACTCGCTTGCCACCATGGTTGAGCTTCTTGATGCCCAAACCGCACTGAACCAGGCCCGGGCCAACCTGGTGGACACCGAGGCAAATTACGCCCTGGCGGGCGGGCGGGTCTATTACGCCGCAGGGATATTTCTAAAGGAGATGCTGAAATGAGGTCATCCAGATTTAGCATGGCTGTCTGCCTGTTGGCAGCACTATACGTTACCGGGTGTTCCACAAAGGATCACGAAACGGACAAAAAGCAGAGTGCAGCGGCACCTGTCGTCAAGGGCACAACATCAGAGATCGTCAAATCCGCCGCCATGGCAGAGACACTGGAGGTGGTCGGTACGGTTCGCGCCAGGACCAGCGCCGTGGTTTCAGCCCGCATTCCCGGCACCGTCAGTGTTTTGCGTGCGCGCGAAGGCGACCGGGTCAGGAAGGGGCAGTTGCTGGCCCAACTGGATGCGCAGGAGAATCAGGCCACCGCCGCCGTGGCCTTTGCCGGCATTGATGACGCCCGACGAGGTTTGGATGAGGCGATTTCCCGAAAAAAGCTCGCTGATACCACCTTTGAACGCTACCACATGCTTTTCAACGAGCAAGCAGTCACACGCCAGGAGTTCGACACCAGGCAGACCGAAAAGGAACTGGCAACCCAGGGTGTTGCACGGGCCGAGGCTCGCCTGAAACAAGCGCAGGCAGGGTCCAGGGCTGCCGCAACAATTGCAGATTACACAAAAATCATCGCCCCGATCTCCGGGATCATCACCAGCAAGCAGGCAGATCTGGGGGCAACCGTCTTCCCGTCTCAGCCGTTGATGACCATCGAGGACGAGGGAAGCTACCAGCTGGAACTGGCCGTGCCCGAGTCACAGGCAAACAAAATCAAACCAGGGACAGCGGTGCTGGTTACGCTGGATTCCCTGAATACCTCGTTCAACACAAGCATTGCCGAGGTCGTCCCTGCTTTCGATTCTGCCAGCCGCACCTTCCTCGCAAAGATCATGCTGACCAATAAAGGGCTGAAATCCGGCATGTTCGGGCGAGGAGCACTTAATCTGGGTTCAACAGTCAATGCCATGACAGTGCCAAAGAAAGCCGTTGTCGAACGCGGGGCGCTGACCTCTGTCTGGGCAGTGGACAAGGAGAGCGTCGCCCGCATGCGCCTGGTCAAGACCGGTAAAACCGTCGGCGACCGGGTGGAGATCCTCTCCGGCCTGTCGGATGGTGAGCGGGTGGTTGTCGGTGGAGTGGAGTTGGTCAGTGAAGGGGCAAAGGTAGAATAAAATTATGAAACACCTCGGTTTTGCCGGAAAAATCGCCCACGCCTTTATAAATTCCAAGCTAACCCCCTTGATCGTCGGGGCCTCGCTCCTGCTTGGGCTTTTTGCCATAAAAATGACCCCGCGCGAGGAAGAACCGCAGATCGTGGTGCCGATGGTGGACATCTACCTCCCCATGCCCGGCTCCTCACCGCAGGAGGTTCAGGAACGGGTGGTCAAACCCTTTGAAGGAAAGCTGTGGGAGATCAAGGGGGTCGAATACCTGTATTCCATGAGCCGCCCCGGCATGGGCATCATCACCGTCCGTTTCCTGGTAGGCCAGCCCATGGAGGAGTCGCTGGTCAAGCTCTACAACAAGGTCATGAGCAATCGCAACGTGCTCCCACCCGGCAGCGGCGAGCCGCTGGTAGTGCCCAAGTCTATTGATGATGTGCCGATCCTGGCCCTGACCCTTTGGTCTGAGCGCTATGACCATGGTACGTTGCGGAATGTCGCTCGCGAGATCTGTGACGAATTGAGAAAGAGCGAAAATGCCGCCGAAACGGAGATCAAAGGGGGCTTTTCCCGACAACTGCGGGTAACCCTGGATGCTCCGCGCCTGGCGGGCTACGGCCTTTCACCACTGCAGGTGGCGGGCGCGCTTCAGAAGGGGAACGCATCCCTTCCCTCCGGCAGCTTCTCCAGCGGCAACAGAGAGATACTGGTGGAGACCGGGGCTTTTCTGGACAACGCCGACGCGGTCAAGCGACTCGTAATAGGGGTCTACGGCGGCAAACCGGTTTACCTGTCTGACGTAGCCCTGATTGAGGACGGCGTCAGAGAACCTAATGATTATGTCTTTTTCGGTCTGGGCCCGAGCGCAGCCAAAAAGGGAATCTCCGGTAAGGCCAGCCAGGATTACGCGGCAGTAACGATCTCGGTCGCCAAACGCAAAGGCGCCAATGCTACCTGGGTGGCCGAGGATCTGGTCAAAAAACTGGAGTCGCTCAAAGGGAAAGTCATCCCTTCCGATGTGCAGGTAACTATCACCCGCAACTATGGCGAGACGGCCAAAGAGAAGAACAACGAGCTGCTGTTCCACATGTTCCTGGCCGCCATCTCGGTCACGATCCTGATCGCACTCTTCATGGGGTGGCGCGCCGGTGCAGTTGCCGCCATCGCTATTCCAGTCACCCTGGCCCTGACCATACTGATCTTCTACCTGATCGGTTATACCCTCAATCGCATCACCCTCTTTGCCCTGATCTTCTCCATCGGCATCCTGGTGGACGACGCCATCGTGGTGGTTGAAAATATACACCGCTACTTTACCACAACGATCCTGGACCCACTGGATGCGGCGATCCAGGCGGTGGATGAGATCGGCAACCCCACGGTGCTGGCCACCTTTGCCGTTATTGCCTCCATATTGCCTATGGGTTTTGTCGGCGGCCTGATGGGCCCCTACATGCGTCCTATCCCGGTGGGGGCCAGCATGGCCATGCTCTTTTCCATGCTGATCGCCTTCATCGTCACCCCCTACTTTGCCTTCCGCTTCATGAAAGGTGAGTCACACCATGGTTCATCAGCGGAAGCCGAGGATTCGAAACTGACCGTTTTTTACCGGAAGTGGATGGGGCGGCTGATCCATGAGAAACCCTTACGCTACGGCTTCCTGGGCGGGGTGGTGCTTCTGCTGCTGATCTCCTGTTCCTTGATCCTCTTTAAGGCCGTTACGGTCAAGATGCTCCCCTTCGACAACAAAAACGAGCTGCAGGTGATCATTGACGCCCCGGATGGCACACCGCTGGAGCAGACCGCCCGCATGGTCCGCGAGATGGGCGACGCCCTGCGGAGTGTGCCGGAGGTGACCGACTTCCAGATGTATATCGGCACCAGCGCTCCCTTCAACTTCAACGGCCTGGTGCGGCACTACTATCTTCGCAAGGGACCAAACCTTGCCGATATCCAGGTCAATCTGCTGCCCAAGGACGAGCGCAAGGATCAATCCCACGACATTGCCAAACGCATCCGGCCACTGGTCAAAGCCATTGCCGACCGTTACAACTCCCGGGTCAAGGTCGCCGAGATCCCGCCGGGACCGCCGGTGCTGGCTACCCTGGTGGCAGAGGTCTACGGCCCGGACGACACCTCCCGCGCCGGTATTGCCGGCAAGATCAAGGCGATTCTAGCCAAAACCGACGGTGTGGTGGACGTTGACTGGTACCGCGAGGACAATCAGGTCAAGATGACCTTTGCTGTGGATCGGGAAAAGGCAGCCCTCTCCGGCATTGCCGTTGAGGATATAGCCCGGACCCTGACCATCGCCCTGCATGGCCAGGACGCCGGACTCCTGCACCTGCCAAGGGAGAAGGAGCCGGTGGCCATCAACCTGCGTCTGCCCGCATCACAGCGCAGTTCTGCTGCCGAGCTCTCCTCCATCTATGTTCCAGGACCACGGGGAAATGTGCCGCTCTCCCAGTTGGTGCGGGTCAGCACCGGCAACGAAGAAAAGACCCTCTACCGCAAGAACCTGAAAAATGTGATCTACGTGACCGCAGATGTGGCCGGGAAGATAGAAGCCCCTGTCTACGCCATCCTGAAGATGCAGGATGAGATCGCTGCCCTGTCAAACCCGGACGGCTCAAAGATCGAAGTCCTGGCCTCCCGCCAGCCATGGTCGGAAGAAAAAATGGGGCTGAAGTGGGATGGTGAGTGGCACATCACCTACGAGGTCTTCCGCGACCTGGGTATCGCCTTTGGCGCGGTGATGGTGCTGATCTACATCCTTGTTGTTGCCTGGTTCAAGGACTTTACCACCCCGCTGGTGATCATGGCTCCCATACCGCTGACCCTGATCGGCATCCTGCCGGGCCACGCCGCTTTTGGGGCCTTCTTTACCGCTACCAGCATGATCGGCTTCATCGCCCTTGCCGGGATCATCGTGCGCAACTCCATAATACTGATCGACTTTGCCGAGATGAAGCGCCGCGAAGGTATGGCGCTTGATGAAGCCATCATTGAGGCGGGCGCCGTGCGGTTCCGCCCCATGCTGCTGACCGGTGCGGCAGTCGTGGTGGGAAGCTTCGTAATCGTCTTTGACCCGATCTTCCAGGGTCTGGCACTGGCCATGATGTTCGGCGAGATCGCCTCGACGACTTTATCTCGCGTTACCATTCCCATATTGTATTACATGGTGCAGAACTGGAAGGAACGGCATCACGGGCCTCTGGCACTTGCCGATAACTCCGGAGGGCGGCCGATATCGGGTGAACAGGAAAATATCCATACTCACGTTGATGATTCTGGCGATGATATTTAACAAGTAATTAAGTGTATCCCTGTAAAGAAAGGTACTATCAATTGTTCTGGTCGAAAAAGTCTAAGGTGTCATTGGAAGGAATGGAGGAGGCCGAACATTGCCAAATGGAAGCCGAGGCGCTCTACCGCTCCGGCAAGTATCACTGCGCCGAAGCGGTCGTGGAGGCTGTGAGAAGGCATTTTGCTCCTGATATCCCCGAGTCGGTGGTTGGAACGGTCTCGGGTTTCGGCGGCGGTTCCGGCGCCGGCTGCATCTGCGGCGCGGTCTCGGGGGGCACGGTTGCCATCGGGATGGTTCTGGGAGATAAAAAGGCCACAACCCATATGACCAAGGAACTGCACACCTGGTTCAAGGAAAAGTACGGCGTGACCTGCTGCAAGACCATCCGCCTTACCCACAAGGGTGCCTGTCCGGTATTGACGGGTGAGGTAGCGGGTAAAATCGCTGAGATGCTGGGAAGAAAATAACCACGAGGAGCATATCCATGAAAGAAGAATACTACATCGAGCGGATTGTCCGTATTGTGGCCGGGTCATTCATCATCATCTCGCTGCTGCTGGCACATTTCCACAGCCTGAACTGGCTCTGGTTCACCGGTTTTGTCGGACTGAACTTGCTACAGTCCGGTTTCACCCAGTTCTGCCCGATGTTTAACATCCTGGCAAAAATGGGCGTACCGAGATTCCCGAAGAGCAGTTGTTGCAAATGAACTATCGAATCACCGTCCTTTGCGAAAACAGTGTCGGCCCCATCTCCGGCACGCTGGGTGAACATGGTTTTGCCGCACTGATAATGCCGGACAAGGGCGCGCCACTCCTGTTCGATACCGGTCAGGGACTGACCCTGCTGCATAATGCCCGGAGGATGAACAAGGATCTTTCGGCGGTGCAGAAGGTGATCCTCTCCCACGGCCATTTTGACCACGCCGGCGGCCTGCTGCCATTGTTAAAGGAATGCGGCCCAAAACAGGTCTACGGCCACCCCGGAATCTTCAAGCCGCGAAACAGGATCAAGGATACTGGAGAATGTTATCCCATCGGCATGCCCAACAGTCGCACAGAACTGGAAGCGGCCGGGGCATCCTTCGACCTGTCGAAGGAGTTCCGAGAAATAATGCCCGGCATGTACCTGACCGGCGAGGTGCCGCGGGTGACCGATTTTGAAACAGGTGATCAGGGGTTATATTGCGACTGCACCGGCCAGGAACTGGACAACACGCCAGATGATCAGTCACTGGTGCTGGAATCGGACAAAGGGTTGGTGGTAATCCTGGGGTGCTGCCATGCCGGACTGGTAAATACCCTGGAGCATGTGGCATATATGACCGGCAGAAGGGATATCTTTGCCGTGATTGGAGGCACTCACCTCGGTTTCTGCAGTCAGGAGCAGATCGAGAAAACGGTTGCCGCCATCCGGACACTGGGGGTAACAAAACTGGCTGCCGGTCACTGCACCGGTTTTGCCGCTTCGGCCCGATTGTCGCGGGAGTTGCCAAGAGAGTTTCAGGTTGCCATGGTGGGATACACAATAGAACTGTAAGGAGTTTGCAGGTGGTTAAATCATGTTTGATAATGGTAGCGGCTATTTTGATGCTGGCAAGTCAGGTTGCCGCAGCCACGCGGGATATCTCCTCCATTGAGGCAAAGAATCTTCTGGCCAGGAACAAGCCCTTTCTGCTGGACGTGCGTACTCCCCAGGAGTTCGGCCAGGCCAGGCTGTCCGGGGCGGTTCTGATCCCGATCGGAGAATTCCAACGTCGTATCAATGAGGTGCCGAAGAATAGACCTATCCTGGTGTATTGCGCTGTTGGCTCCCGTTCAAAACCGGTGGCGGATTTTCTCACCCAGCGCGGCTACAAAGAGGTCTACCACATGGCAGACGGCATCGTCGGCTGGTATCGCAATGGCTTTCCCATCCAACGCTGAATCTGCCTTATGCCATTCCACGGCACGGAGGAGTTGACCTCAGCGCTGTGCACCATCTGGAACAACCGGAACCGCTACTGTCATCAAACCGTTACACTACCTTCAATATATTTACATCTCATATCCTCATTTATTCTGCCTAAAACGCTGCCTGTACCTTCATCCAGGCTGACAACCCCGGTTTACCGTATATTTCTGCTTGTCGAAGTCATTGTCAACGCAATAAAACATCGGTTTTTTTTATAAAGTATTTTATTATTTTAAAATCTTGTGTTATTTATTCTAGATAAATTTTTAACTTCCCCTCAGGCAGTATATGCCGATACTGCAATGCCTGTATATTCTGACGCATAAAGACAGAGGGAAAGCGTTGGCCCAAGATCTTTTCGGTATAGTTACATTACTTAGATGACAAGGGGAGGTAGTGGAGTATGAGTTACGACGTTCCGAACAACAAACGACTGCTTAAATGGGTGGAAGAAACCGCAGAATTATGTGAACCAGCCAAAATTCATTGGTGTAACGGTTCGCAGGAGGAGTATGACGAACTCTGCGATCAACTGGTAAAGAGCGGTACCTTCAAGAAGCTGAACCAGGAGAAACGTCCCAACAGTTATCTGGCATGCTCTGATCCAGGCGATGTTGCCAGGGTTGAAGACCGTACCTTTATCTGCAGCATATCCAAGCAGGACGCAGGCCCAACCAACAATTGGATGCACCCTAAAGAAATGAAGGACACTCTTAACAAACTGTTCAAGGGGTGCATGCGCGGTCGAACCATGTACGTAATCCCCTTCAGTATGGGGCCGCTCGGCTCGCCAATTGCCAAGATAGGCGTTGAAATCACGGACTCCCCCTATGTTGCCGTAAATATGCGCATCATGACCCGCATGGGTAAAGCGGTTATCGACGTGCTTAATGATGGTGAATTCGTGCCCTGCCTGCATTCGGTCGGCGCACCGCTGGAGCCGGGACAGAATGATGTGCCCTGGCCCTGCAACAAGGAAAAATACATCGTGCACTTCCCGGAAGAGCGTTCGATCTGGTCCTATGGCAGCGGCTACGGCGGCAACGCCCTGCTGGGCAAAAAGTGTCTGGCCCTGCGCATTGCCTCCAAGATTGCCAAGGACGAGGGGTGGCTGGCCGAGCATATGCTCATCCTGGGCATTGAATCACCCAAAGGCGATAAGACCTACCTGGGCGCCGCCTTCCCCAGTGCCTGCGGCAAGACCAACCTGGCCATGCTGGTACCACCGGAAACCTTTAGTAAAAGCGGATGGAAAGTTTCCACCGTTGGCGACGACATCGCCTGGATCAAACCAGGCGCCGACGGGCGCCTGTACGCCATAAACCCGGAATACGGCTTCTTCGGGGTTGCTCCCGGCACTTCGTACAAGACTAATCCGAACGCCATGGCCTCCTGTGCCTCCAACTCCATCTTCACCAATGTGGCGCTGACTCCGGATGGCGATGTCTGGTGGGAAGGTATGACCGACACCCCTCCTGAAAAACTGATCGACTGGCAGGGCGGTGAGTGGACCCCTGGTTGCGGCAGGAACGCTGCCCACCCCAATTCACGTTTCACCTCACCGGCCGGCCAGTGTCCTTCCATCGACCCGGAATGGGAAAATCCCAAAGGGGTGCCGATCAGCGCCATGGTCTTCGGGGGACGTCGCAACAATGTCATCCCTCTGGTGTACCAGGCCTTTAACTGGAGCTTCGGCGTATATCTGGCCGCCACCATGGGTTCAGAGACAACTGCGGCCGCAACCGGCGCCGTGGGTAATGTCCGCCGTGACCCGTTTGCCATGCTCCCATTCTGCGGTTATCATGTTGCCGATTATTTCGCCCACTGGCTTCAGGTCGGGCGTACAACCCCCAAACCGCCGCGGATCTTCAGCGTCAACTGGTTCCGCAAGGATGCCGACGGCAAGTTCCTCTGGCCCGGCTATGGCGAAAACATGCGCATTCTGAAATGGATCTCTGAGCGGGTAAGCGGCAATGCGGCATCAGTAGAAAGCCCGCTGGGTTGGATGCCGCGTTACGAAGACCTGGATTGGACAGGCCTGGACAGCGTAACCCGTGAGCAGTTTTATGAACTGATGTCTGTTGATCGCGATGTCTGGAAAGAGGAAATAGTTTCCCACGAGGAGCTGTTTGTAAAAATGTATGACCGGCTGCCCAAGGAGTTTCTGCATATCCGACAGTTGATTCTTTCCGGTCTGTGGCGGTCTCCCGAACACTGGGAACAGTTTCATCAACATGACGAAGATGCCGACGGCTATAACGATTAGAGCCATTCAGCCTGGCTTGAAACTCTAGGTTGTCGTGCGCAACAATGCGTAACAAAAAGCTGGGCGACTGTGCCGTATTACATCGGTCTTGTCGCCCAGCTTTTTTTGTTTAAAGCTCGACATGACACTTTTGAGTGGTACACTCAGGATTATTCAGAATCAATCAGGGAGGTAGTACAGTGAAATTTAATGATGTTACCCGTGGTTCCGGACTCGAAGAGCACGGCATCACCAATGCAAACCTGATCTATTGGACTCCCCCCACCGCTGTTCTTTATGAACTGATTGTCAAACGGGGCGAAGGACTGGTTTCACATCTAGGGGCCATTTCCGTCAAAACCGGCCATTATACTGGCCGGGCCGCAAACGAAAAATTCATCGTGGATGAGCCGGGCACGAATAAAAACATTGCCTGGGGCAAGGTCAACAAACCCTTTGAATCATCCAAATTCGAGGGTCTGTACAACAGGATGCTGGCATACATGCACGGCAAGGACCTGTTCGTTCAGGATTGTTTTGCCGGGGCCGACAAGGAGCATCGTCTTCCCGTCCGCATTATCACCGAGAAGGCCTGGCATTCACTCTTTGCCCGCAACATGTTCGTGCGTGCCACCGAGGGAGAGCTTGATAATCACCGGCCACAATTCACCGTCATCGACATGCCCAACTTTCACTCCATACCATCGCTGGACAGTACCAATTCCGAAGCGTTCATCATCATCAACTTCGCCAAGAAGTTGATCATTATAGGCGGTACCAGCTATGCCGGCGAAATCAAGAAATCGATCTTTACCATCCTAAACTACCTGCTGCCGATCGAAAAAAATATCCTCTCGATGCACTGTTCCGCAAACATCGGACCGAAGGGTGATTCGGCTGTTTTCTTCGGCCTTTCAGGAACCGGCAAAACAACACTCTCCGCAGATCCTTATCGTTCGCTGATCGGTGACGATGAACATGGCTGGGATGACAAGGGCATTTTCAATTTTGAAGGGGGGTGCTATGCCAAGATCATCAAGCTATCCAAGGAGGCAGAACCGGAAATATACGAAACTACCCGCCGATTCGGCACCATCCTGGAAAATGTCACCATAGACACCCATACCCGGCGTATCGATCTGGACGACGATTCCTTTACCGAAAATACCCGTGCCTCGTATCCATTGACCCATATTCCCAACATCGTAATGTCCGGTACCGCCGGACATCCTAAAAACATCATCATGCTTACCTGCGACGCTTACGGGGTGCTGCCCCCGATCGCCCGCCTCACCAAGGAACAGGCCATGTACCACTTCCTTTCCGGCTACACCGCCCGGGTGGCCGGTACCGAGGCCGGCGTCAAGGAACCCTCCGCCACCTTCTCCACCTGTTTCGGCGGGCCGTTCATGGCTCTCAATCCGGCTGTTTACGGTGAATTGCTCCGCAAAAAGATCGACGAGCATAATGTTTCCTGCTGGCTGGTCAACACCGGCTGGAGCGGCGGCCCATACGGGATCGGCGATCGTATAAAAATAGCCTACTCCCGTGCCCTGGTCAAAGCGGCGCTGGACGGCACCCTTAATTTCGGCGTTTTTGAAAAGGATGCCTTTTTCGGTCTGGACATCCCCACGGTCTGCCCGGGAGTGCCTTCTGAAGTTCTCAACCCACGCAATACCTGGTCCGACAAGAGCTTGTATGATGAAACAGCCGGCAAACTGGTCGCAATGTTCAAGGAGAACTTCATAAAGTACGCGGAGCATGTGACTGAGGACGTAACCAACGTTATGTAGGCTTCAGCACCAGTAAAATGCCAATTGCAGTGTCAAAGGGTGTTGCCGTCAGGCAGCGCCCTTTGTCATTCAACCTCGATTTCCCTGACACGCATCTCTTCTCCAGACAGTACGGAAATCCGATATCCGCCACAGAACTGACAAGCGCCGAACAATGCGGTGAGTGCTGTCTCCGCGCCGCAATCCTGGCAATGCCCCCTGCCAGGCACTCGTATGATGTTCATATGGGCGCCTTCCAGCAGGGTACCGGAACTGCATGCCTCGAAACAGAACTCCACAGCTTCAGGCACGACATTACTGAGTTCGCCAATCTCAACCTCCAGAGACAGCACCCGGCGGCTGCCAGCATGCTTCTCGCATATATCGATGATTCCCTGCGTAATGGACATTTCATGCATGTCAGACCCCGAGCCCGGTAATATACTTTTTCTGCAATAAATGCAGATAACTGTTTTTATCCTGCAAATGCAGACAATGGATACAAAAAAAGCCTGCGGGAAATCCCGCAGGCTTTAGAACTGAAGCTGACTTCAGTCTTAGTGTTTTTCTGGTGCCTTAGGAGCTTCGGGAGTAGTAGTTGTAGTTGTTGTAGTTGTAACTCCACCTTGAGCAGACATAGGAGCCTGAACAGGCTTCGGTGCCTCAACTGCAGGTGCAGGTGCAGGTGCTTCTTCTTTTTTCTTGCAACCAGCAGTGAAAGCAGCGGCAAGGGCCAGTACGAGTGTCAGTGTAATCAGCTTTTTCATTGTGTCTCCTTTTTTACTTTTGTAATTGACCATTTAAACGCTTCGCGTATGGTTTTAAAATCGATTTCTGAATATACTCACTAAAACAACAATGTCAAGGTATTTTTATCAGCATCCATAAACACTAATTAACAATGTATAAATACCATCAGTGATGAAAACGACCTTTACGTCCAAGGTGGGCCGGAGTGGGTGATTTATGGCAGTCAAAACAGGCCATTTCCTCAACCTTCTTGGCTTCCAGTGGAGATTCCTGCTTACCTTTCACGGCAAGATTATATTCCGGCGTCTGAAAAAATTGACGGCCACGTTCATCGGCTACAACAGCAGGCTGGTATGCTATTTGCCAATTGGTGCTGATAGCCACGGTATGGCACTGGTCGCAACCACCCGGAGGAGGGATGCTTTTCCAGGACGTGAACATGGTGCACCCTGTGATAGAGATGAAAAGGCCCAGAACTGCAATAATAAATAGAGATTTCACGTTGCGGTTCCTTTATATGGATGTGATCCGTAAGACTACCTTCTGCTCGGGCTGGAAGCAAGACATTTTAGCATCTTAACAAACTTTACCTTAACCTGAACCCAAGGATGCTTATAGTGTAATGGGGGAAGGTATAATGTCAATTCCCATGGTCAAAATCAAAAAGCAGTTCGGCATTCCTTGTGGTCTGCATGAGCAGATCCACGGGTCGTACCCCCCTGATCTGCGCCACGGCGCGCTGCACCTCGACAAGATACACCGGTTGGTTCGGCAGCCCCCTGAAAGCTTGCGGTGACAGATCAGGGGCATCGGTTTCCAGCACAAGGCACTCCAGGGGCAGTTGACGTGCCAACTGGACCGGACGCACGGCGTTGTCCCAGGTGACGGTCCCGGAAAGTGATATGAGAAAGCCGAGACGAATGAATTCCCGCGCCATCTCGATTGAGCCGGAGAAGGCGTGCATGACCCCTCTCACCTGTCGGGCATTCTCTTCGCGAAGGATCTGTAACGTCCGCTGAAAGGCGCGGCGGCAATGAACAAGCACAGGTAATCCTAACGAGACTGCCAGACGCAGCTGCTTACGGAAAGCGCGTTCCTGGACCTCCAGGGGAACGGAATAAAATGAATCCAGGCCGATCTCGCCGATGGCAACCCCCCTGCCGGCGATTCCACCCAAGCGGCTCATGGCATGGTCATCCGCCAGGTCCGCATGCATGGGGTGAATGCCGAAGGCCGGAAATACCCCGGCATGTTCCTGGGCGATTACATACATCCGCTCCCAGTTTGCAGGATGCACCCCCGGCACCACGAAACGCGTCACCCCTGCCTGGCGGGCCGATACCAGCACCACGGGCAGATTGGCTGCCAGTGGTTCCAGATCCAGATGACAATGGGTATCTACAAGGCCGGATATATCTTCAGGTTGCAAATACGGCTGTTTTGGATACACTGCTTTTGATTCTCCCGGAGTTGTCATGAAATCCGCCCACAATCCCGAACTCTCCATCATCGTACCGGTCCTCAATGAGGCAGCTGAACTGCCGGCACTGTTCGATACCCTGGCGTCACAGCAATCCGTCTGCTTTGAGTTGATACTCTGCGACGGTGGTTCCGTCGACGGAACTCAACGTTCGGCATCGGAGTTGGCAAATAATGTTCCGTTCAGGGTAATTATTATCCAAGCAGCACGAGGGCGCGGGCAGCAGATGAATGAAGGCGCTGCCATCGCCAAGGGGGAGCTGCTGCTGTTCCTGCATGCCGACAGCCGCTTCCACGACCTTGCGGCCCTCTACAGCGCCATTACAGCGTACAGGGAGCAGATTGCGATCTCCGGGTCCCAGCCCGTTGCAGCCCGCTTTGAATTATGCTTCCGCCGGACAGATCCTTCTCCTTCGCTGGCTTACTTTTATTACGAAGCCAAGTCGCGCCTGGATCGTAGCGACTGTATCCGCGGCGATCAGGGATACCTGCTTTCCCGCACGTTCTTCGCACAATTGTGCGGTTTTGACACCTCGCTCCCTTTTTATGAGGATGTCGTACTGGCGGAACAGATCACGCGGCAGGGCAATTGGCTGCTGCTGCCCGCCCGAATCAGCACCTCTGCCCGCAGATTCGAGCTTGAAGGACTTGCCAGGCGGCAGGTCGTCAATGCCATCATCGTTAACAGCTTTGCCGTAGGATGGAAAGACTTCATCGAACTCCTGCCCAACTTCTACCAGTGCCACGCCGACACAGGCAGACTGCGCATGCTTCCGCTCCTGGAAGGTATCCGCACCCGACTTGCCCACCAAAACAGACGCTGGCTCCTGACATTCTGGCAGAACACCGGCCGGCATGTAGCCTCCAACATCTGGCAGCTGTTCTTCTGGCTGGATGTTCGCCGCAGCTTCCGGGCAGACCGCGATCAGGGAGCTGTTGAACCCCGCTGGCTACGTTTCTATCAGCAGCACCTGGAAAAGCTTGCCCATACTCACCTGGCAGGGGCAGTCACCGCAGCAGCCGTATGGATCTGGTTCCGGATAATGCTGCTGGTCTTCCGCTTGCGGGAAACAGCACCTACAAAAACCAGCTGAACAGGTTCACCACCTTCTCCAGAATGCGAGCAAGGATCCCCCGTTGTTCATGGTGTTCCAGAAATATTCGCCGGGAACCCTTGAAATCATCCTCCAGCATGCTGTTGATTTGACCTCCGAAGGCACTGCTGTCAATGATGCCGTTTATCTCGAAATTTCGGTGGAAGCTGCGCTGATCGAGATTTGCTGAGCCGATTACCGTCCGCTCTCCGTCGATCAGCATAACCTTGGCATGCAGGATCTCCCCTTCCAGTTCGTAGATCTCGATCCCCTGCTTGAGAAGAGCACCATAATAGCTGCGCCCCAGGAAACTCACCAAAGGAACGTCGCTACGCGACGGCAGCAACAAGCGCACCCGTACCCCCCGGCGGGTCGCCCGGAGCAGGGAGCGGATAATGCGGGGACCAGGAACAAAATAGGGGGTCGCGATAACAATCTCTTCCGATGCCGAGGCCAGGCTAAGAAGATAAGCGCTGCGGATATAGGAACTGCGATGGTGAGGACCGCCACTGACAATGGAGACATTAGCATGCCCATGTTTGGCGGTTCGGGGCTGATTTTTGTCGGACAATTGCAGACGGAGAAGATCCGGCAGTTCTCCCCGCTCCATCTGCCAGGCCTCGCTGAATATGCGAACCAGATCCTGGACCGCATTGCCGCTGATGCTGAAGCCTACATCGCGGAATCGCTGCAGCAATGCAACAACGCCGGCGTATTCATCGCCGATGTTGAAGCCCCCCAAAAACGCCAGCGAGCCGTCGATCACCGCCATCTTGCGGTGGTCACGCTTGTCAAACCAGCCCACACCGCGCTTGAACGAAGGGGGATTGAACGGTATCAGTTCGATGCCTTGCTGAGACATATTTTTGAAATAGGATGAGGGAGTATCCACGCAGCCGATGTAATCGTAAATCAGCAGGACCCGGACTCCGCGCTTGACAGCTTCTGCCAGCTCGGCTGCAAAAGCCGATCCGGTGCGATCAGCGCGGATCATATAATATTCGAGGAGAACGAAATGTTGCGCCGAGCGGATGGCGGCATGCAGCGAACGGAAAAAACCTGGACCATCGGGAAAGAGCACAACCTGGTTGTGCCTGTAGGTGACCGGCATGCTTGCCGGGCGAATCCTTCGGAGAAGGCGCATGATGCGAGGAAGTCGTTTTTTCTGCCGGAAATGTTTGTCCTTGGTCATTGCTCACCGCATTTACGGGCAGATAATGTACCCAAAGAGACTGTGGCCGTAATACAATTCAACAACAGCTACAAAAAACGGGGCAGATTGCCTCTGCCCCGTCGCTACTGCCTACGAACAGCTGCAACTGTCACTACTCTCATTGCCGTAAGAAAGCCTTGCTCCGCACTTCTGGCACCGCCAGAAGAGACCGCCTCAGCCAGGCATCAGGACCATCAGCCCCTGACACTCAGGGCACTTTTTTTCTGTTTCCATAATGGGAACCTCCAGAAATATTTGTGCTGATTATTACCGGAAGCCACCCATCCGTCAATATATATTTCCATATTATTGTACAGAAATCTTCAGTCGCCCTACCGCAGATATTTCCGCATGCATGGTATCACCGGCCCGAACCGGACCAACACCGGCCGGTGTGCCGGTCAGGATGACATCACCCGGCTCCAGGGTAAAGATGCCGGAGATGAAGGAGATGATCTGCGGCACTCGGTGGATCATGTCGGACGAGGTGCCATTCTGCTTGGGCTCACCGTTCACCGACAACATCAGGGTGAGATTATGGGGATCCGGCACGGTTGCCGCCGGCACGAAATCGGACAGCGGGCAGGAGGTGTCGAAACCCTTGGCGATATCCCAGGGCAGGCCCTTGGACTTGAGCTGGTTCTGCACGTCCCGCAGGGTCATGTCGATAGCCACGCCGTAACCGGCCACATGCTCCATGGCAGCTTCGACAGCGACCTTGTGCGCGGTCTTGCCGATCAGGACCGCCAATTCTACCTCGTAATGGCACTCCTGGGACCAGGCTGGGATCTGCACCACACCGTTGTCGCCAATGACGGAGCTGGCCGGTTTCATGAACAGCACCGGCGCGGCCGGGGTCTCGTTGCCCAACTCCCTGGCGTGTTCGGCATAGTTGCGCGCCAGGCAGACGATCTTGCCTATGGGAAATTCCTGGTTGGTTGCGGGGATCTTTGCTGTTTTCATGAGATATCCTTTCAAATCCTTTGTCAGACCAGAAGGCTCTCCCCGGTCATCTCCAACGGCTGCGCCACCCCCAGCATCTTCAGCATGGTCGGGGCGATATCCGCCAGGCGCCCGCCTTCGCGAAGGGTAGCACCCTTGCGGCTGTCGTCCACCACCACGAACCAGACCGGGTTGGTGGTGTGGGCCGTGAACGGTTCCCCGTTCTCATCCATCAACTGCTCGGCATTGCCGTGATCAGCGGTGATCAGCGCAGCTCCGCCCTGTTCTCGCACCTTGGCCACGATCCGGCCGACACAGCTGTCCACCGCCTCCACCGCCTTGATGGCTGCCGCTTCGATGCCGGTATGGCCGACCATGTCGCAGTTGGCGAAATTAAGAATGATCACGTCGTAGACGCCGCTGTCAATGCGAGCCAAGAGCTCGTCCGTAACCAGAAAGGCGCTCATCTCCGGCTTCTGGTCGTAGGTGGCCACCTCTTTGGGTGAGGGGATCAGTACTCGATCCTCACCGGGGAAGGGAACCTCGCTGCCGCCGTTGAAAAAGAAGGTCACATGGGCGTACTTCTCGGTCTCGGCGATGCGCAGCTGTTTCAGCCCGGCAGCGCCCAGCACCCCGCCCAGGATATTGGTCAGCTCCGTGGAACCGAAGGCTATGGGGAGGCCGAAGGTGGCATCGTACTCCGTCATGCAGACATAGCCGGCCAGACTGGGCCAGCAGCGGCGCTCGAAGCCGTCAAAGCCTTCCAGGGCGATGGCACGACTGATCTCGCGGGCCCGGTCGGAGCGGAAGTTGAAGAAGATGAAACCGTCGCCATCCCTGACCGTTCCTACTGGTGTGCCATTCCCGGCAATCACAACCGGCAGCACGAATTCGTCATGCACCCCAGCGGCGTAGCTGCGCTCTATAGCCTCTTTTGCAGAGGTGTACTGTTCTCCCTGACCGCAGACCATGGCGTTGTAGGCCTTTTCCACCCGGTCCCAGCGGTTGTCCCGGTCCATGGCGTAATAACGTCCCATCACCGTGGCTATCCGTCCGCAGCCGATACGCTCTATCTCCGCCTCCAGCTGATCCAGATACTCGGCGCCGCTCTGGGGGGGGGTGTCGCGGCCATCCAGCAGGCAGTGAACAAAGACCTCTGTCAGCCCTTCCTGTTTGGCCAGTTCCAGCAGGGCATACAGGTGGGTATTGTGGGAGTGCACCCCGCCGTCCGACAGCAGACCGGCCAGGTGCAGCCGACCGCCGGACGCCTTTGTTTTGGCAATGCATTCCAACAGCACCGGATTGGTGAAAAAGTCGCCATCCAGGATCGATTTGGTGATGCGGGTCAGATCCTGGTAAACCACTCGACCGGCGCCGATATTGAGGTGGCCGACCTCGGAGTTGCCCATCTGCCCGTCAGGCAGACCAACCGCCATGCCGGAGGTGCGGATCGGAACATGCGGATACTCCGTCAACAGGCGCTTCAGGTTAGGTGTATCAGCCAGGGCCACGGCATTGTGAGCGGAATTGGGGTTGATCCCCCAGCCGTCGAGGATCATGAGGAGGAGCGGTTTTTTGGACATATGGTCTCCATATGGTTAATGATGATAAGGCTCGCCATTTAATATCGTAAAAGCCCGGTAGATCTGCTCCAGCAGAAATACCCGCACCATCTGGTGGGTGAAGGTCATGCGTGACAAGGCAAGCAGCTTGCCCCGGCAACGAAACTCCTCGGAAAATCCGTAGGCCCCGCCGATGACGAATACCAGGTCACTTAAACCTGAATCGCGTTGCTTGCCGATATAGGCTGCCAGACCGGGCGAGTCCATCTGTTCGCCCCGTTCATCCAGCAGGATCAGGGTAGCATTGGGCGGAATCTGCTTCTCCAGCCGCTCGCACTCGCGACGCCGCATCTCTTCTGCTTCAGCACCCTTTTCATCTCGGATGTCGATCAGTTCCAAAGGGGAATAACGGCGGATACGACCGGCGTAGTCACCGAGCGCATCCTTGACCCATGGATCGCGACTTTTGCCAACCCATAGCACCTTGATTTTCAAAAATCGCTTTCCTTGCGGGCCTCACGGATTTCTTTGGGCAATTCCATTTCCGGCGCCATGTTCCACAACCCGTCAAGGTCGTAATAATGCCGGAGCGGATCATGAAAGATATGGACGAGGACATCGCCGTAATCCATGACAACCCACTTCCCTTCATTGGCTCCCTCAATGTCATTGACCTTGCCGTACTTCTTGAGGCCGGTGCGGATGCTGTCGGTAATAGCCTGTACCTGGCGGTCCGAGCCGCCGGAGATGATCACCAGATAATCGGCAATGGAGGAAACCTTGGAGATATCAACGGCGCGGATGTCAAACGCCTTCTTGTCGAAGGCCAGTTCGGCGCACTTGAGTGCCCGTTCGGTGGCGGTCAGGCTCGGTTTTACTGCTGCTGTTGTTTTCTTTATGGGCATTCTGTATAGATCCTTTGCTCCTTGATATACGCCTCCACCTCAGGTGGGACTAGGTAAGTAATGGAATGCCCTGCTGCTGCCAGGCGCCTGATCTCGCTGGAGGAGACTTCCAGTGGACACCCCGATAAAAACTTGACTGTGGTTCCTGCTGCGTGCTCCAGACGATGTAAGTCACGAGTATATCGGACTTCTCCCCTGATGGCAACCGGCAGGGCCGAGACGGGATCGTTTACCGGGTACCCTGGCCGCTCGACCACGATCAGATTGCACGATCGGAAGATCTCGACATAACGGTGCCACAGTCCAATCTCCAGAAAGGAGTCGCTGCCGATGATGAAGAACAGCTGATCCTCTGGTTGCTCGCGACGGAATGCAGCAATCGTATCGATGGAATAGGACTTGCCCGGACGCTGTTCCTCGATGTCGGACAGCTCAAAGGCCGGGTTGCCGGCAATGGCCAGCCGAACCATCTCATAGCGCTGCCTGAAGGGCACATCTCCGGCCAGCGGCTTATGGGGCGGATCAGCAGCCGGGATGAACACCACCTTGTCCAGACTGCACAGATCCCGGGCCTCTTCCGCGATACGCAGGTGGGCCAGGTGGACCGGGTTGAATGTACCACCCATCAGGCCGATCTTCATGTCATTAAAATCTTGTTTTTGATAATCAGCATCTCGAATGCCAGCGACGCCTTTCTGACCAGCTTCTGCAATTCAGCCAGCCGTTTTCCCTGGGCATCCATATCGGCCGAGACCAGCACAGCGGCCACCACCTTGTTGAGCATGACAATCGGCAGAACCAGCAGCGAGGTTTCGGAAGCCGTCTTCAGCGCCTGGAGGATCTGCCGGTTTTCCGGGGTATTGATCAGGGTCCCCATGGAAAAGTTCCTCGTCTCGACAATATCCCGCAGTACGGACGGTTTGCTCAACAGAAGGCTCAACTCGCCGAAATCGGCCAACAGCTTTCCACCCGTAACCCCGCGCCACCCTACAGCAGCGTTGCCCCGCACGATGAACAGCGCCCCGGTGGTAAATTCCTGCCCCAGGTACTTTATGAATATATCGGCGATATCGTCACGTTCCCTGGCAGCGGCAAAATCGAGCGAAAGCTTGTCGATCGTGTAGCGAACCAGCTTATCTTGCTGTGTGACCAGCTCCACCGGCAGATCGGGCAATGATCCAAAGCCTTCGAATTCAGCCGGTATTTCAATATTGAGCAGTTCACCATTTTCTTTCTGGTAGGTTATTGCAATCGGGTCATGTTGCGGCGCCTCGGTGGGTGAGACATTCGGCGCAACCACACCCTTGAATCCCCCCCTCGACACACTCAGATAACGCATGTCGCGTTGAATCTGGTAATATTTTTCCAGTGCCATGGAGATCCGGATATCCGGCGCAATATGAGGTTGGATGATGTAACCCGTTACAAATGCAAGTTCATCTATGGCATTGAAGTCGGTCGGATCCGACATGGCGATACTGAGACGCTTGTTTTCCAGCTTGAAGGGAATTACCCGGTGTTTTTCAGCTACCGAAGAGGGCAGCAGGCTGTATATCGAATAGGGCACTTCCATGAGCTCCTTGCGGGTCACGGCAGGTACGCCCAGCTTCTTGCTAAGGAGCTTTACCAGCTTGCCTTCTTCGATAAAACCCATCTCGATCAGGCTGCTGCCCAGCTTGATGCCGAAAACCACCTGGCACTTGAGGGCCTCATCGAGCTGCTCCTGCGTCAGCAGACCTTCATTAATCAGTAATTCACCCAACTTCAAAGCCATGGCAACCAAGTCTCCATCATCTATACTCATTTATCAGTTTTGTGCAGTGCCTCACAGGATCACAGGCTTGAGCAGCGTCCCTTTGATCGGAACCCGATACACACCAGGTGATACCATGAATTTGGCCAGCAACATAAAAACCAGCTTCTGTTTGTCCAGGAATTCCGGCTTGGGCATAATCTCCAGCGACAAGTTGAGTGGTGCATTGACCGCATGTACTCCACTGGGGAGATCACCCGAGAGACGCATGTATATACCTTCGCCCTGCAGGGTGAAACTTTCCAGCCTGACAGCGCCGTCAGTGACTCGTATCATCCCCTGGGTGCCCAAATTGGCGGCATCCGGGAGCGGAAACGCCCCCAGCTTCACCCCTGAGAATTCCAGCTGGCGGAGCTCCAGTTTCAGATCGCCGTTCAAACCTTTCGGACCGCGCGTGACGCTCCCTTCGCTCCACAGGTTGCCGCCGACCTTGGCTCCCAGCGCTGTCTTGAAAAAAGGGATGTCTGCCAGACCAATGCCATTGGCCTGGAGCTTGAGGGCATCCTTACCTGTCACGCCATATTCCAGGACCGCTTGACCCGGCCCGATGTGGGCCGTAGCGCCCAGCGCTATCCGGCCGGTCAGAAGAGGCAGCAATCTCAGTTGCAGCTTCAGCCGTTCGCAACTGATCAATGCCCCCTGATTGGAAGAAAGCTGCAGGTTGTTCCAGACCACCCCTGGAAGGATGGTCTGGCGTGCCTTTGGCGACAGGCTCAGGCCTTGGGCTGCCAGGATCTGATTGATGGCAGCGTTGACCCGGCCCATGGGGATAAAAAGATAGCAACAGACCATGAAAAGTGATAGTCCGGCGGCAAACAGGCCGGCGCCCCGCAGCAGGCTCTGCCGAGTAATCATCTGGCTGTCCCGGGGGCCGGCTTCAGCAAGGCCACGATCAGGGCCAGGTCCATGCGGGAGGGGTCGTCAAACCGCACCCGCAGGTTGGCCTTCTTCACCACCATCGGCCGACTCCCCTTCTCCAGCCGGTAAACCAGATTGATTGCCTCATTGGCCGTAAGCCCCTCAATACGCACATCCGCGGCGTCCTCAACTATGCCGCTGCGCTCCTCGCCCTTGAGCGAAACAATCTTGACCCCCTTGCCCTTGATACCGATCTCTTCAATGATCTTGGCCGGGGAATCATCGGCACGCAGCGATGCCATCCTGCCGGTCAACAAAGAGGACGACTGCTTGGCCGTGCGATAGGCTATCTTGAGCGGCAACAATTCCTTGAGCACCATTTCCCGGGCGGCACGCTTGCGCTCCAGGTCAGCTACCTTTGCCGCCAGAGCCGACCAGGCCATAATAATTACCAGCAGCACAATCAGGGCATAACCGGCACGCAGACGTATCCGGTTATCCAGATTGCGCCAGAAATCCAGGGCATCCGTAAGGAGTCTCATTTATTCACCTCCTTGAGAGTGCCGGTCAGCGTGAAGGTCACCGTACCATCGGGCCGACTCTTGACCTCTCCCAGTTCGACCGTCGCCATCAGTGGAGTGATGCTTGCCTTGAATTCATTGACCGCCTGGGCTGAACGGGCATCTCCCTTGATCCGCACGGCACGCCCTTCCAGCTCGGCTTCGTAGAGGCCGTTGATGCTGGTCCCTTTTGCCTCGGCCAGGCGCTTTAGCATATCAAGGATGCCACTGGAACTATCCACTCCCGCAAGCTTCCTGATTTCACCCTTGACTTCCGCCAGCTCATCCACCGCCTTGGCCCGGGTGGGAAAGATCTCCCTGTAGATGCCGGCTATGGAGTTGTTCAGGGAGGCAAGGTCGGCCTTGGCGGCGCGGTACTGCACCCCTTTGGAAACAAACATCAGCAGTACGATCACCAGAACCATGGTGGCGGTCAGAAGCATTTTTTTTCTGAGTTTCACATCACCGGCCGTCCAGGCCAGCTCATCACGGCGAAAGTCAGGCAGCGCACCGGCATGGCTGGCTCGTGCAACAGCATACAGCCCGGCCAGCTGTTGAAAGGTCTCCTCGTTTCTGAACAAAAGCGCCTGCTCATCCTGGAGTTCCAGCCGTTCCGCTGCCAGGGGAAGCCCCTCCGCAGACAGAAGCGTATCGGCCTGTTCCCCGAAGACGAGCAGCTGTGCGGGAACCGTCATGCCTGACAACTCCAGGGCAGAAAGGGTGGATCCAAGCTGTTTGCCCGGCTCGGAACCGCTGATGGCCCGGATAAATGACAGCCGCCCTTCCTCAATAACCGTCACGGCGCTGCCATCGCACAAAATGCACCCCTGGCCTATGCCGGGGAGAAAACCCCAGGCAAACGGGACGGAGCTGACTACATGGGGTTCGAGACCCGCTGCCTTGAAATCATTAATGGCCTGGGCAATATCTGCCCGCTTTGCCCACAGCGCCAGAATTTTACCGCCAGCGGCCGGCAGTGCATCAAAGACCGCTTCCTCAACCGGCAGCGCCATCTCGCTCTGCAGCTGGGCAGGCAGAACCTCGCGCACCTTGCGCAGATCCGTGAGCGGCAGTTCCACTGTTCGATGGGCAAACAACGCCGGTGCCAGACAGAGCACAATCCGTGGGGATCCGTTGATTCCCTCGGCAATCCGGGCAATCACGGCGGGCAGGTCCTGCTCTTCGCCCAACAAAAACGAAGCCGCCCCTGCAAGGGTCTCCGTCCGACCCGAGACTCCGAACCTGGCAGCTGTCACCTGCTTTTCATCGACCTGGATTATCAGATATTCCATAACGTTCCTATGTTTGTTAGGTTGTAACTATTCAGCAAAAATTGGTTTCCCATGGAGATGCCGAATAGATATGTCAGGGTAAATAATCAGCCATCACCATCAAGATAACATAATCGGTTCGTAAGGGCGATTTTTGTCATCGATCTGATGCCGGGCAAACAGAGATTTGCCCCTGCATTGCCGATTGGAATAACATGGTCAATACTCCTGCCACGACAGACAATCCGGCTTCCCGCCGGTCAGCCGCAACACAGCTTCCACTGTCCGGGATGTATCCTTGACCCGCGCCACGGAGGCGACCCTGAAGACATTACCCTTGACGCTTACCCTCCCGGCCAGCGAGAGGCTGAGCTGACCGTCAACCCGCGACAATTCACCCAGCACCGCGAACGGCTTCAGCCGCCGTTCTTCAAGAATCCGCTCGGCCATGCGGTCGTCGATACGGTCATCCAGGGCAGCCACAACCTCTTTGGGAGCAGTATTGATGTTGATCTGTGAAATGCCTCCAACAGACTCGAAGATTGTCACAAACGGCCGCAGCCTGGCAATGATTTCCGGCGTGAAGCCCTTGACCAGCGACAGCTCCGCCAGTGTCGACAGCTTGGCGTTATGGGCGCTGTACGGCCTTGTGGAGGGGTTCAGCGATTTGTAATAGTTCGTTTCCGCCCCGCCTGAGCGGGGAAGGTCATCGCTGTCAAGCCAGTCTGCCAAGGCGCTCCAGCAATCTTCAGGGATCTGCAGCCTTTTACCCAATCTCTTAAGCGCGGCCAGGGTAAAGGGATCAAATTCACTATTGGTAAACACCAGGCCGTTGAGATTGATTCTGCCGCTTTCCTCGGTTGCCGTGATCTCGATCGTTCCGGTGTCGTCGTCCAACCTGAAAGGTTCTGCCCACTTGTCGGTGAGGGCGCTGAAATTTTGGCTGGACAGTGCCAACTGGAGCAATTTTGTCCCACCGCTGATACCGGATTCCGCCAGGAGCGAGGCCTGCTGCCCGTCACGGAAACCGCGGCTGAGCGAGGTATCCACGTAGACCTGGTGGATCATCTCGGCGGTCACCGCCACCATCAGCGCGGTCACCACCAAGGTCAGCACCAGGGCAAAACCTTTTTCGCCCCATTTACGCAGCGGGGTCATGAACCGGTCACCTTCGGATCCGAGTATACGGAAAACTCCACCGGCTTGCCGTTCTCCTCAATCTGGACCGTGATGCGCACGATCTTGGGCAGCCTGCCGTTCAGGGCGGTATCCCAGCTCTTGACCCACTTCGAGCCGTCGTAGCACTCCACCAGAAAGGCATTGATCTGTTCCATCTGCGGATAGCTCGGCACTGTTGTCAATTCCAGCTGGGCATCATGTTCGCGGCGCATCAGGAGAAAACGTTTGTTCTTCTCCAGCATACGGTACTGAACATTGATTATGCCCGACTCACCGCGCACCTGAGTCGATGGCGGTGCCAGCGTTGTCATCTCCAGATTGGAGGCCGGCTTGCCGAAGTTGTCCCGATCCTCGACAACGAAGCGGAGCCTTTTATCATTACGATTATACAGCGGCATGGAAGCGATCTCGCGACGCAGCAGATCGAGGGTGCCGCCAAGTTCGCGCCTGGACTCCATCCCCTCCGAAGCCCTGTCCCTTGCCCTGAGCACTGCAAAATAGCTCCCATAGAGCGCTGACGAAAGGATACCAAGCAGCACCACTGCAATCAAGACCTCCAGCAGGGTGAATCCCCTATTTGAGGACGAAGCGCACAAGTGCCACCTCCTGCTTGTCGCCATCGCGACGTACCCGCACCACCAGTTTCTGCAGATCAGGGAGCTCCGTGGGGAACAGTTCGGCCTGCCACCTCAGTTCGGGATGGTTCGGAGCAAAGCTTCCGTCACTCTTCTGTTTCAGCGGGCTTTGTTCGAGTTCAGCCATCCGGGCACGCGCCAGCAAGGTAAAGGTCGTATTATCCCGCTCGTCAGCTATTACACCCAGGTGGTAATTTACCGACCCCAGCAGAGTCAGCACAACAGTCGCCATGATTGCCAGGGCTATCATCACCTCCAGAAGCGTGAAACCTTTGAGACTCTTGCAAAACGTCATGAGGAGGCCGGTATGCAAGGCGCAAGCGAGTGAGGACGCGAGACGTACTTACCTGTACGTTGAGCTTTCGAGCGAGTGGCAACGCCGCAGACCGGCCCCGCAGTAGTTTTGCTCATAAAGGTTCCTCCTGGTAACCATCATAAACCTTGACCTTGCCGCTGGATGGAAAGGCCATTACAGTCCAGAAAACAGAGTCTGTCGAGCGCAGGTGAATGACCACAAAGTCCCGCAATCCCCCCATGCCTACCTCCAGACGCAACTGCCCATCATTGATCTTGCCCAGCCTGGGAATGAAAACATCCGCTACCTGGATGCCTTCCTTGATCGGCCGTTGCTGCAGCAGGGGATCAGCCGGCTCCTTCTCGCTGCCGTCGGCAGCCGCCTCCAGCACCTTCACCTCGTCTGTTCCAGGCTCCAGACGCAGATAGTAGGTCGTCCTGCCGGTGGCAGCCCGATCCTGCAGGTAGCGCAGGGTCGAGGCCAGTGTGCGGGCCGAAGACTTCAGGTTCTCGCTTTCGGATGACGGCAGGCGCGGGATGACGATCATCATCGCCATGCTGATGATCACCAGCACCACCACGATCTCTATCAGGGTAAAACCGCGACGATTCATATCTTACAAGAACTCCGACAATTTTTCCCGCTCGTCCACCAGATAGAACGCCAGCGTTTTCCTGAGGGCGTCATCGGCGCTTGTCACCGGTTCCCATCCCAGGCACTCTTTGGCGTGCCGGACCGATGGCACCCGAGTCAGCATGTCCTGATACCCCTTGCCGTAAAACTGGTCGGAAGAAGTACCCTCGATGCGGCATTTTTCTGCCTTGTCCCTGTAGAGCGGGAATTCGGCCACCATGTTGCGCAGTTTATGGGCCAATTCCTTGATTGATAGGTCATTGGCCGGATTGCCGATATTGAAGATCCTGCCGTCGGCGCAGCCGTCTGCATTGGCAATAATCTTCATCAGGCAGTCGATTCCATCATCAATGTAGGTGAAACATCGGCGCTGATTGCCGCCATCCACCAGGAGAATCGGCTCCTCCGCCAGGATGTTGTACAGGAACTGCGTCAGGACGCGCGAACTACCTTCCTTTGCGGTATACATGCTGTCCAGCTTGGGTCCGATCCAGTTGAAGGGACGGAAAAGGGTGAATTGCAGCCCTTCATGATTGCCGTACGCATAAATGACCCGGTCCAGCATCTGCTTGGCGCAGGAATAGATCCAGCGCTCCTTGTTGATCGGTCCGAGCATCAGCGGTGAATATTCCTCATCAAACTCCGCATCAGGACTCATGCCGTAGACCTCGGACGTGGAGGGAAAGATCACCCGTTTATTGTACTTGTGGCATAGACGGATGATCTTCAGGTTTTCCTCGAAATCCAGTTCGAAGACCCGCAGCGGATCCTTCACATAGGTAACCGGTGTGGCAATGGCAACCAGCGGCAAAACCACGTCGCACTTCATGATATTGTACTCGACCCACTCCTGGTTGATGGTGATGTCCCCCTCCAGAAAGTGGAAGCGGGGATCACCAATGGAGCGCTCCAGCTTGTCGCAGGCCATGTCGAGACCGAACACCTCCCAGCCGGTGGTGGCAAGGATGCGGTGGGTGAGGGCGTTGCCGATGAAACCGTTGACGCCGAGAATAAGGACTTTCATGGGTGCTCCTGAAAAGAGGTGATCGACCTTGCCATATTCCCGATAAAATCTGCTGCCGAGCATTCCTGCTGACCTTCTCCCTGCAACGTTACAATCTCCAGCAACCCGTTTCCGGTGCCGACCAGCAAAGGGACCTGCGACACAACATATCCCGGTTCACCACTGCCTTCCATTGGTCTGGCCTGCCAGATAACAACCTTTTTCCCGTCCAGATGGGTGAAGGCGCCGGGGTAGGGGTGGGTTACGCCGCGAATCAGGTTGTAGATCTGTACGGCTGGTCTGGTCCAGTTTATCAGACCATCGGCCGGTTTGCGGCCGCCGAAGTAACTGCCCGCCGTGAGGTCCATTGGAATGCGCTCGGCATTGCCTGCACGCAGAAACGGCCAGGCGCGGGCGATGACCGTCACCGCGGCATCGGCAACCTTACCGAAGACTTTCCGGGCAGTGTCGTCAAAGGCGATCGCGACCTTCTCCTGATCAACTATATCACCAGCATCCGGCTTCTCCACCATATAGTGCAGGGTTGCGCCGGTTTCGGTCTCGCCGTTGATCACCGCCCAGTTGACCGGCGCCCGGCCACGATACCTGGGCAGCCAGGAACCGTGCAGGTTGAGAGCACCCTGTTTCGGAATCTCCAGCACCACCGGCTTGATCATGTTGCGGTAGTAGAAAGAGAGGATGAAGTCCGGGGCAATGGCACGAACCTGCTCCACGTTCTCCGGTGCACTGATATCCGTTGTCAGACAGGGAATACTGTGCTGCTCGGCCAGATCCCGCACCGACTCGAACCAGATCTCCTCGACTGGTGAATCCTCGTGGGTAAAGATCAGGGCGATCTCCGCCCCCTGGCGCAGCAGTTCAACGATACAGCGATAACCGACCGTGTGGTAGGCGCAGACGATCAGTTTATTGTTCATCAAAACCGTATGTCCTTCTGATCACGAACCTGGGCCGTTTTCTGACTTCCTGATAGATCCGTCCCACATACTCGCCCACAATACCGATACCCAGGATAATGATGCCGATAAAGAAGAACAGGATCGCAAAGAGGGTGAAGACCCCCTCAACCTCGACGCCGACGATGAAGCGCCGAACAAACAAATACAAGGCAAAGGCCAGGGAGAAAATAGCCGTGATGATGCCGAACAGGGCAAACAGCTGCAGCGGCACTACCGAGAAACCGGTCATCAGGTCAAAATTGAGTCGTATCAGATGGTAGAAAGAATACTTGCTTTCGCCCTGGGCACGTTCTGAATGGGCCACCTCGATCTCGGAAGGGTTTGAGGCAAAGGTCTGGGCAAGGGCAGGAATAAAGGTTGTCGTTTCCCGGCAGCGATTGATGTTGTCCACCACATAGCGGTGATAGGCCCGCAGCATGCAGCCGTAATCGTTCATCCGCATGCCGGTCATCTTGTTGGTGGTGATGTTGACAATACGCGAGGCCAGCCTCCGAAACAGTGAATCCTGACGTTTCTGCCGGATGGTGCCGACCACGTCATGTCCCTTCTCGATCTCGGTTATCAGACGCGGGATTTCCTCGGGCGGGTTCTGCAGATCAGCATCCATGGTAATGACGATCTCGCCCTGCGACATCTCGAAAGCTGCCAGAATGGCCATGTGCTGGCCAAAATTGCCATTGAACTCTATCACCTTGACACCGGGATAATCTTCTACGATATTCCGCAGGAGCTCCAGTGAGCGATCGCTGGACCCGTCATTGATGAAGATGATCTCAAACGACTTGCCGGTACCCTGAATAACCGGATAAAGCCGCTCCATCAAGGGTGCAAGATTGGACTCCTCATTATAGACCGGTATGACGATACTCAGAAAGGGTTGTTCCATGCTCTGCTCCAGTTATCACTCTGCCGCCAGCTCAGACAGCAAATCCCTTCCGTACAACCCTTTCTGCCACTCCCGCATCCCCGCAATCGTATTCAGTTCAACAGGTGTAACCGGGAAAGCGTCCGCAATACTTTCCAGCAACCAGTTTGGGGCAACAACACCTGGTTCGAGACCAAGCGCAGAACTTTGCTGCTCGCGCCATGACTTCAGGCGTTTCAGGCGCTCTTTGGTCCCGTCGGCCGGTTCTTCCCGACGTTGCCGGGGAAAGCGGGGCAGATCTTCCTCAGGCAGGGACAAACCCCTGGAGATGGCAGCCAGGATACATTCTCCATGGCGCTGAATCTGTCCCGGTGTCATTCCCTTGATTGCTGCCAGTTCGCTGAGGGTGCGGGGCCGTTTCTCGGCAGCCTCCTGAAGAGTTTCTGCCGAGATTACCTTGAATGGCGGACGGTCCATCTCCCGTGCCAACCGGTCGCGCAGCTGCAACAGTTCCTCCAGAACGGCAAGGCTGCGGCCTTTAAGCTTTCCGGCTCCCTTGCAGGAAATGAACAAAGGCCCCTCCTTCTCGCTGACCCGGGCCTGGCACACCAGACGGCATTCCTCCTCCAACCAGGAAATACGACCTTTTGCCGCCAGCTCACCACGCAGTTGATCATACAGCGGCAGGAGGTAGGCGGTATCCGCGGTTGCATATGCGCACATCTCGGTACTGAGCGGCCGTTTGCTCCAATCGGCTTTCTGATATTTTTTATTCAGCTCAACATCGAAGCGGGCCTTGAGGAGGGCCGCCAGACCAAATTCAGTGAGCCCCAGGAAACGGGAGGCTATCATGGTGTCGAAGAGATTGCGGACCTCTATGCCGAAATCCCGGTGCAGGGAACGGATGTCATAGTCGGCGCCATGCATCACCGTCAGGATGCCTGGGTCGCCCAGCGGAGCTGCCAGAGGCGACAGATCCTTAAGCGCCAGTGGATCGATGAGCCAGCTCTCGCTCCGGGTCGAAATCTGGATCAGACAGACCTTTTCCTGATAATGATGGAGTGAGTCCATCTCCAGGTCAACGGCCAGTTCTGTTTCCCGGCCAAGAATTGCAGCCACTTCCGAGAAGCGCCGTGCATCGGTTATTATTTCGCAAGCTCCTGCTTGCTGAACATGGTACGTCAAATCTAAAACTCCTTGACGATGCTGTAGGTGGTAGTACGCTGGGCAGCCCTGAATCCGGCTCCCCGTACAAGGGATATCATTTCTTCCTGAGACATGCGGAAACTGCACCCTGCAGCCGCCACAACATTCTCCTCCAACATTGTGCCTCCCAGGTCGTTGGCCCCGAAAAAAAGCGCAACCTGGGCCATTTTGGCCCCTTGGGTAACCCAACTGGCCTGGATATTGGGAATATTATCCAACACGATGCGCGCCAGCGCCAGCACCTTGAGGTATTCCACACCGGAGGCGGTGATGCCGCCAAGCTCTGTGTTACCCGGCTGATAGGTCCAGGGGATAAAGGCCGTGAAGGAACCGCCACTGTCCTGAAGCTCGCGCACCCGAAACAGGTGTTCCACGATGTCCTCTCCCCGTTCCCGGCTGCCGAACATCATGGTTGCCGTGGTGGGCATTCCAAGGGCAGCGGCCTTGAGCATGATATCGGCCCATTGGCGCCAGCCGATCTTTTTGGGAGAGATGCTGCTGCGCACCTCGTCCACCAGGATCTCAGCCCCGCCCCCAGGGATGGAGTCAAGTCCGGCGTTCTTGAGCCGCAGCAGGGCCTCCTTCGGCAACAGACCGGAATTAGAAGCGATGCTGGTGACTTCGGCCGGTGAAAGGGAATGGTTCTGTACCAAGGGGAAACGCGCCTTGATCTCACGGAACAGATCTTCAAAAAAACCGATCTTCAGGTCTGGATTGAGGCCCCCCTGCATGAGGAGCTGGGTTCCTCCCTGATCAACCAACTCTGCAATCTTCTCAAAGATATCATCGTGACGAAGCACATACGCATCGTCCGCGCCCTTATCACGATAGAAGGCACAGAAGGAACATTTTGAATCACAAATATTGGTGTAGTTGACATTGCGATCGACAACGAATGTCACCGTATTTTCCGGATGCAACTTGCGACGGATTCTGTCGGCAGCCTTGCCCATGGCAAGCAGATCTCCATCAACCAGCAATCCGAGGGCTTCTTCCCGCTCGATGCGCAGGCCGGCACCCGCTATTTCCGGAGCAGCAGCCATCATGATTTTGCCTGGGGCGTTTCATGTCCAGCTTCCAGCTGGCGGAACAAGCCAAAGGTCGCAATCGGCTTGCCATTGGAGAAGCTGCAGTTTATCTGCCCTGCCACCGCTATCTCCTGTCCATCTTTGCTCAACAAACAGGTGCGTACATCCTCCAGGCGTTCGCCATGCATGAGGATGTCAAAGTGTTCCATACACTCTTTACGACATTCCGGGGCAATGATATTCCAAAACTTCAGGGCGCTGATTTCGTGCGGCAGATATCCCAGCAACTCACGCCAGGCCCGGTTGACAAACAGAAAGGAACCATCAGGCGTAACACACTGTACAACATCACTGATATTTTCAAAAACATCGAGGCATATCTGCTCACGTTCGCGCAACCTGCGCTCGGTTTCAACGCGGCTGGTGGTTTCCGTGTAAGCCAGCACCACATGGGTGACCTCGCCGAAGCGGTTTTTTATCGGTACGCCGGCAACATCAAAGTGCCTTCCTGATTGTACCCAATCGCTCTGATGATAGGGGCGACGGGTTTCCATTATACGTGTGAAGGTACAATCGGCAGGAAGGGTAGAGGTCCCGCATACAGCTTGACAACAGGTCTGGCCGATCAAGGAATCTTTATTCAGGGGAAAGAGTTCGACTATTTTCTGGTTGTACATCTGAATCTGCATACTGCTGTCAAGAAGCAGGATACCGACACCAATTGATGACAGGATGGCCTGGATCTCGTCATGAGCCATACGCAAGCGCTCATTGAGCTCTTTTTCATGCTCAAGAATCTGGGCAAAAGCATCTGCAACCGTTCCGATTGGATCCGTCTCAATCAGGGTATCATCATCGAGCTCTTCCGGACGGATCGGCAACGTTCCCATAAGCATCAGCAATTGATTGGTCTTCCTGCGAATATACTCTACCTGTTTAAACTGCTGTTCTCTGAGAAATCTGTTTTCGCTTACAAGTTGTGTTTCTTCGGTATCACCCAGAAGTTTACTGATAAATGCCTTCATGAATTTCTTATTTCCATTTCGGTTGGCTGTGCAAAGACATCAATGCGGTAAGAGTCATCCTCCTTGACAACGCTGACTCCATATCCCATATTTGCTGCGGATTCGGGGATAGTGGCAGTAGAATCGCGGTTGTCAGACAGGAACGAAAGCATGAGGAGGCCAGACCTCAGTGCGGTTTTATTGGCGTTAATCTCACGCAGAGCCGTAAGCAGTGATGAGGGGCAAATCTGACCGCGCATATCTATTTCTTTTACTTCCATATGATTTTATACCTATCCGGTCTCTGTAATGCAAAGCGGATAGTTCCTTTCAGTGTGTTTCTTTAAGAACAATTCCGGTGAGCAATCTGCTGCCAATCCAGGCACCCGGCAGTAACCCGGCAACAAAGAAGATACTCTGTAGCGCCAGGATAGGCATACCGCCCAGTATATGCCAAATATTGCAGGAAGGTGCCATACGTGAAGCCAGACCCATTAGAACACCGCCGATGAATCCCGATAAATACTGGGGAATCGGTACATTGGCATGTATTCTGAATTCACCCAATAATCGGACCGAAATAAATCCGCCAGCAATGATCCCGCCTATCAAAGGGAATTGAATCAGGCTGATGGCGTCGAAGGCCGGCCCCGGGCCGCCGCAGTAGGTAATTCCCAACAGCCGGTTCGGATAATCAAAGGCCCGTGCCTTGAAGTAGCTCAGCACATCGGCATGCCACGGAGCTATCAAATTGACAATCCAGGCGCCTGCCTTGGCATAACTGGTGGTGATACCCAGAGGGATGCCGATGATCAGCACGGAGAGCGTCACAAGCAGCGCAAGCATCAAGCCGGCCTTCCAGGGCTGCAGATAGCCATCGGCTGCGGAGCTTCTGACCAGTTTTCCACCACGCCACCAGAAGATCAGCGGAATTGCCAGGAGCAGCGCAACAACAGAGATGACCATTCCTTGCTGCATGCCCAATGTCTGGGCCAGAGTCACTTTGCCGGGCAGGATGAGCATCTTGTCGGCAAATGATTTCCACACGGGATGGAACTCTGCATATAGTACGCTTCCCACAATCAGTCCTGCAAAGGCAACGGCACTGACGACCTTTCCCGACCCCATTTTGTAAAGAGTCCCGGCAACACACCCACCGGCCAGCACCATCCCCACACCGAAAATCATCCCGCCGATTACGTTGGCCAAGCCTGAAGTGCCAAAGCCGGGATAAGGGAAAAGGGAAATTAATACGGTCTGACGTGCGAGCTCGACCAGCACCATTGTCGCCAGAACCGTCAGCAACAGGATTCGCAGCTTGAAGATACTGCGGAAGAGAAACAGATCGCGCAGCATGCCTGCCAGGCAGAAATCGGAGCGGTGCATGACAAAACCGGCCGCAAGTCCCAGCAATAGGGACGTCACAACCGTTATCCACTCACCGGCTCCGCTCATAATGCCGACTGTTTGCACTCCGTCTCCAGCAGCTGCCTGACAGAGCTCGGGATACGCCGCGCTCTGTGGTTCGGCCCGATGCAGGCCAGAGTCACTCTGGAATCCACCAGCAGCTTGCAGTCGATCAGCCTGATGGCCTGTTGCTGAAACATCAACGAGGAACCTGTGACACGCTCCGGAATTGTGACAATCTGCAGAAGGTCATCATGCAGCGCAGGCGCCTTGAAATCGATCTCCATCCGCACCACTGGAAAGACATAACCTGACGCAGCAAGCAAAGAGACGCAAAGATCACGTTCGCGCAGGTACTCGGTACGAGCCCGCTCGAAGTATTTGAGGTAATTGGCGTGGTATACCACTCCGGCTGCATCCGTATCCTCGTAATACACTCGCAGTTCCATGTTACTTGAACTTCAGATTGAGTGTCTTCAATCTGCCGGTATCACGGAATCTGATCTGCAGACGCATCTCTTTTGGCGTTTCCGCCTCGCCAGGAAAATAGACGAAACCGCTTGCCAGGGAATTCGCAGACATATACTTGCCTTCAAGTCCTTTTTCGCGTACATCCTCGGCAATCTTGTGCTCACGCCCCCGTTCATCACCGGCCTTTCCAGCACCACCGATCACGGCACCGCCAGCACCGCCCAGGACCCCTCCCTTCAGCACTGATGAACCTACTTCGCGGCCGGATACGATGCCGATCGCCAGCCCAAACAACGCACCTGCTGCAGCGCCGAAAGCAGCACCCTTGCCGGCTTCTTTTACAATGGCTCCCGATGCGGTCGCTTTATCAACCCTTTCAACGGTCTCACGGTTGGTGAGGACCTTCCAGTAACGATCGGAAGAATCAATCAGGAAGGTTTGCCCGGCAACAACCTCTACACCTTGGCCGCTTTTATTGTCCAGTGACACCTGAACCGGCAAGATTCCGGCAGCACGAACATCAAATCCAAAGGCCTCCTCGGCCACCTTTCGATCTGAAAAAGCCAGGGCGCCAACCATCAAACCATAGGCATCTTGAGAGTTGCTGTAATCTTGAGGCGGCCTGAAAGATACCGGCTTACCTTCATAGGTAGCGCAGGCGGAAATATGCGCAGCAATCAGCAAGCTGCAAATGATTTTTTTCATTGCCAACGTCCCCTGATAGAATTTACTGCCTGATTAGACACTTTAGTTCAGATTCGACTGCTCTGCAACTTCATTCTATGGTGAAATCAGCGTTTTACCGGTATTCCCGGATAAAACGCCTGAATTTTGCCCAGGATTCTCAGCGAAGCAAAAACCTGGCCGCAGTATTGGGCAGAAGCTGTTCCCGCCCCAGAAGCCGTTATTTTTGCCTTTGCTCGCGAATGCCCATTTTAAGGCCTTTCACAAGGCTTGATGACGACAAGGTTCCGTTCTCCTGCGTTAGACGGCAATTTATATGAATGAACCTCAGATATTACAAAACCAAGATTGAAGAGAAGTTCCTCGCTTTTTTTCATCTCTTCAATTGCCGACGGCCCCTTCATGGCAATCATGCGTCCACCCGAGGCAAGCAACGGTGCAGCCAAAGATACGAACAGATCAAGTTGCGAGAATGCCCGTGATGTTATAACATCAAATCTACGTGTATCGCACTTCGGCATATTCTCTATTCGGGTATGCAGAGCTTCAAAAGTATGAATTTTCAACAGACGGGTCACATGACGCTGAAAAAGAATCTTCTTTCCGACCGAATCAACAGAAACTACCGAGACCATTGGCTTGACTATTTTCAGTGGGATAGCAGGCAGACCTGCACCGGAACCGATATCAAGAACGCTTTCTCCGTCATGAACATATGTGGCAAAGACCAGAGAATCAATTATATGCTTATCAACAATCTCCGCATCAGCAGTTATTGCTGTCAGGTTTACCTTGCGGTTCCATTTTTTCAGTTCACCAACATACAACTCAAAGGCCTGGATACTTTCATCAGAAAGTACCAGGCCCATTTCTTTTGCTTTACTCTCAAGCATGCAGCCAATCACAATCCCTCCGACAATGTACTCATCTAACTAGCATCTTCCAGGCATTTGCCTTGAGCGCAATTGCCAGCACAGAAATAGCGGCAGGCGTTATACCCTGAATCCGTGACGCCTGTCCCAGCGTGTCCGGACGAAATCTGGTCAATTTTTCACGAACCTCGTTGGTCAAGCCTGTGATTGAATAATAATCCAGCATCTCCGGCAAACAGGTACCCTCCAGCTTGCAAGCCCTATCCACCTGCTCCTGTTGTCGTTCTATATAACCCTGGTACTTGATTTGAATCTCAACCTGCTCACGAATATCCAGTGGTGTTTCACGTGAAACAGTGTCTAAATCAGACAGCTCCTTATAGGTCATCTCCGGTCGTCTGAGCAGATGCTCCAGCGTGGTCCCCTTTTGAATGTCTGAGACACCAAAGCGCGAAAGCACCTCTTGCTGCTCAGAATCCATGGTCAATCGGGTGGTACTGATGCGCGCCTGCTCGGCAACAATCATGTCGCGTTTCCGCACAAATGCACAGTAGGTTTCTTCGGAAACAAGCCCGATGTCATGTCCTTTTTCGCGCAGGCGCAGATCAGCATTGTCCTCGCGTAAAAGCAGACGATACTCAGCGCGCGATGTGAACATACGATACGGCTCTTTGGCTCCGAGTGTTACCAGATCGTCGATCATCACCCCCAGATAAGCCTCGCTCCGGCCTAACACCAAAGGGTCCCGCCCCTTGACCCTTAAAGCGGCGTTTATGCCTGCCATGAGGCCCTGGCCGGCGGCTTCTTCATATCCGGAAGTACCGTTGATCTGCCCGGCGTGGTAAAGATTGCGAATGTTCTTGGTCTCCAGCGATGCATGCAGCTGGATCGGATCAACATAATCATACTCGATAGCGTAGGCAGGCCGCATGATCTCTACCCGTTCCAGGGCTTCGATGGAGCGGTAGAAGGCTATCTGAATATCGATCGGCAGTGAAGTGGACATGCCGCTGGGATACACCTCGACCGTCTCCAATCCCTCCGGTTCGATAAAGGTTTGATGACGCTCCTTATCGGGAAAGCGCACAACCTTGTCTTCAATGGAGGGGCAGTAGCGGGGACCAACACCCTCGATAATACCGGAGTAAAGCGGTGACCGGTCGAGTCCGGAACGGATGATATCGTGGGAGCGTGGGTTAGTGTAGGCAATATGGCAGGGCACCTGCGGCATGGTGATGCGATTGGTAGAAAACGAGAAGGGCATCGGCGGATTGTCGCCGTGCTGGGCTTCCAGACGCGAAAAGTCTATGGTGCGGCCGTCGAGACGGGCTGGCGTACCTGTCTTGAGTCGGCCCACCTCAAAACCTATGGCCTTTAGCTGGTCCGAGAGACCGATTGAGGGGAGGTCGCCTGCGCGACCACCAGGGTAGTGATTGAGGCCGATATGGATCAGCCCGCGCATAAAGGTGCCGGTAGTAAGAATAATTGTCTTGCCAAGGAAACGGATCCCAGAGCGGGTATCGACCCCTCGCAGCTCATTGCCCTCCATGTAAAGTGCAGTCACCTCTCCTTGCTTGAGGTGCAGATTATCCTGCTGTTCCAGGATCCTTTTCATGCGCAGACGGTAAAGCTGCTTGTCGGCCTGGGCTCGGGAAGCGCGCACAGCCGGTCCCTTGCGCGTATTGAGTATCCGGAATTGAATCCCGGTGGCGTCGATATTCCGGGCCACCTCGCCGCCCAGGGCGTCGATCTCCTTGACCAGGTGTCCCTTGGCCAAGCCGCCAATGGAAGGGTTGCAGGACATCAAGGCGATAGCATCGAGGTTGATGGTCAGCAGCAGGGTAGGGCAGCCAATGCGGGCAGAAGCCAGGGCCGCTTCACAGCCGGCATGGCCGGAACCAACCACAATCACATCATATTGTTGCTCATAGGTCATCATAGGTATTTCTCACCCGATGGTTTCACGTGAAACACTCCCTATTTCCCGATGCAAAATGATGAGAAAATCAGGTCCAGAACTTCATCGCTTGTGGTCTCGCCGGTTACAGACCCAACCGCTGATAGGGCATCCCTCAGGTCTATGGTCAATAGTTCCAGTTCAAGACCGGATGCAAGACCGTAGGTTACGCGATCCAGCGCACACCCGGCAGTGGTCAGGGCATCCCGATGTCGAGCGCGGGAGATGGCTACAAACTCTCGACTGTCCAGGGGAGTATCGCGGAGGAAAGCCTGGCGCACGGTTTCTTTTAGCGTCTCAACGCCATCGCCGGAACTGGCAGAGATCGGCACTATCTTCATATCGGCAAAAACTGCCGGTGGCTGAAAGGAGCTGGGCAGGTCGCTCTTATTGAGCACCGCAATAACCCTGCTCGCAGACAGCGAGTCTAGAATAAGCTGGTCCTCATGATCAAAGGGTCGCGAGGCATCGCATACGAACAGAACCAGGTCCGCCAGCGGGATCTTCCCCAGGGCGCGATTGATCCCCTCCTGCTCGGCCAGGTCATCGGTGTGCCGAATACCTGCCGTATCCAGCAGTCTGACCGGAAGACCGCCCAGGTTGACCGCTTCTTCAATGATGTCACGGGTTGTGCCGGGGAAATGGGTCACAATCGCGCGATTTTCATTGAGCAGCCGATTAAGCAAGCTCGACTTACCGGCATTGGGCTTGCCGATGATCAGCACCGAAATCCCTTCACGTAAGATACGCCCCTGATCAAAGCCAGCCAGCAGAGCGGAAATGATGGCCTGGGCACTGCCCACAGTGGAGGTGATGGTCGTGGTGTCGGTCTCACCCAGGTCATCCTCGGGAAAATCGATGTATGCCTCAAGCAATGCCAAGGACGTCAGCAAAAGCGCCCGCGCCTCGGAGATACGTTTTGAGAGGGCGCCTTCACGCTGGTGCTGTGCCAGACGCAGGGCAGCCTCGGTCTGGGAACCGATGATATCCATGACCGCCTCGGCCTGAACCAGGTCGATCCTGCCATTGAGAAAGGCGCGTCTGGTGAATTCACCCGGCTCGGCCAGACGGGCACCGCATTGCAGCGTAAGCGCCAGTACCCGCTCAACCACCAGCATACCTCCATGGCAGTGCAGCTCAAGCACGTCCTCACGGGTATAGGAGCGGGGGGCGCGCATAAGCACAGCCATGGCCTCGTCAACCGGCTCATTCGACTGCGGATCACAGACCGTGCCAAAATAAAAACGGTGGCTGATAAGGCCACCGTTCTTTACAGGTTTAAAAATAGTGTCGCCAATGGCCGCCGCTTGGATACCAGTCACCCGGACAATACCGATTCCGCCATTTCCGGTTGGTGTGCTGACTGCCGCTATCGTATCGCGGATATACATGAAACGCTCCGTAGAAAAGTCGGCTAATCCTTCACCAGTTTATTGATGTACATCTGCTGACCGATGGTAAGGACGTTATTAACCAACCAGTACAGAACCAGACCCGATGGGAAGCTGAGGAACATGAAGGTGAATACCACCGGCAGCGCCAGCATCATCTTCTGTTGAATCGGATCCATATTGGAGGGGGTCATCTTCTGCTGAATAAACATGGTCACACCCATAATGACCGGAGTGACATAGTACGGGTCCTTGTCGGCAAGGTCTGTTATCCAGAAGAAAAACGGAGCATGGCGCAGTTCGATGGAAAACATTAATGCCTTGTAGAGGGCAAAGAATACCGGGATCTGCACGACCATGGGAAGGCAGCCACCCAACGGGTTGACCTTGTGGTCGCGGTACAGTTCCATGACAGCTTTGTTCATGGCATCCCGGTCATCCTTGTGTTTATCCTTGAGAGCCGCCATCATCGGCTGGATCTTCTGCATGTCCTTCATGGACTTATAGCTTTTGTGGGTCAGCGGGAAGAAAAACGCCTTGAGGATAATCGTGATTATAATGATCGCAATGCCGTAGTTACCGACGTAATTATAGAAAAACTTCAGCGAGTAGAGCAGGGGCTTGGCAATCACCGTAAACCACCCAAGGTCGAGTGACTGGACCAGGGAGTTCCCCTGGGCCTTGAGGATGTCGATATCTTTCGGACCGACAAACAGGCGGTGCGTTACCGTGGCAGACTGGCCAGGATTGACGACGACCTGAGGAGAGGAGACAATGGATTCCATAAATCCGGCGGCATTCTTTTTAAGCTCAACCGAAAGGATGCTGCTCTTCTCCGAGAGGATGGCGCTAAGAAAATATTTGTCGGCAAAACCGGCCCACTGAATATCCTTGTCATACTTTTTCGACGCAGTAGCCACATCCTTGACCTTGTCCGACTTGAGGCTGTTGTCGGAATAAAGATAGGAACCGGCGGTGTCATACCGGTTATCCTTGACCTTGGGCTCGGCCGGATAGGTCATGATATGCTGGATGGCGCCAACGAGAGGTGCCGAAGAGTTGTTGAACACCTGGGTATCGAGTTTGACGCTGTAGGAATCGTTGCTGAAGGTATAGATCTTGCGAACGGTGAAGCCCTGGCCGGAGATGTAGTTGAAACTGAGTTGCTTGCTCTCGCCTTTGCTCAGTTTGATGGCCTCGGCATCCGGTGCGAAGACCGTGCTGTCCGGCAGGTTGAAACCGCTTGCCCTGGTGGAAAAAGTCAGGAGTGAGGGATCTACGTTGGATCCGAGAACCACTTGATTGGCGGGGGGAGTAATCTGTTCGCGATACTTTTTGAGCGTCAGGCTCTTCAGGCTGGCGCCCCGCGAGGAAAATACCGCTGTATAAAGATCTGTATCAACCGTGATGTCTTTCAAAGTCGCAATGGCAGGAGCAGCAGTTGTCGGTACGCCCTGGGGAGCCACCGGCTGATTAACTGCTACAGCCGCAGGAGCAGCCGTGTTCTGGGCAGCAGGCGGTTGTACCGGTTTTTTTTCAGGACCGAAAAACAATGAAAATATGTAGAAAACTGCTATCGAAAGGATGACAGCAAGAAATGCGCGTTTTTCCATAAAAGGCTCCAGTTGTGCTCTTCAGTTAGGGTACCGGATCATAGCCACCAGGATGAAAAGGATGGCATTTACATAGTCTTAGCAGGGTAAGCCAGCCACCTCTGACAAGTCCATGCCGTAAAATTGATTCTCTGGAATACTCTGAACAGGAGGGATAAAAACGACAGGCAGGGGGAAGAAGCGGTGAAAGCATCTTCTGATACAGCCTGATTACAAGGAGCGCGATGCTCTTGAGCATGGTGATGTGCCGATCTGCCTGAATGCTTTTTCAAGCTCCTGCAGCACGCTGCGAAAATCCATTGCTGCTGAATCACGCCGTGCAATGACATTCATGTCAACTGGTGGTAATAAGAGCCGGTTATGCCTGAATGCTTCTCTGACATAACGCTTGACCCTGTTCCGGGTCACGGCACAGCCGACCTTTTTACTTACCGTAACTCCGAGACGTGGCAGCATCAGATCATTAATCTGCCAGACAACCAGAAATCCTTTGACAACAAACTTGTCAACAGAACCGGACAGCCTAACAAAGTCGGCACGCTTCCGCAAACGAACGGACTTGGGAAACGTGCAGACAGCAGGCGCCAGTTCACCACCATCACGGCAATTACTTGGTTGCAATGCGAACGGACAGGTTCTTCCGCCCCTTGGCCCTTCTGCGCTTGATCACCAGACGGCCGTTTTTGGTGGCCATCCTCACCAGAAAACCATGTGTTCGCTTGCGGGAAGTGTTGCTTGGCTGAAATGTTCTTTTCATATCGGCACTCCTAATAAATTTTTACTGGAACTGGTTTTTTAATCATATGAGCCTCTCTTTGTCAAGAAAATTATTATGGTTCATGGTGCCCATAAGAATTGATTTGCCTTGAAAAATAGGGCGGGCTCTGATAATCTACCGCTTCCTTGAAAAGTCCGTTTATTCACATATTTACAGATAAGTTACTGTAATTGTTTGACAATAAGTTATCAACAGGTGTTGAAAATCATGTTAATAACTTATTGCTGCCGCCCGAGACCCAGTCTCTGAAACCTGCTTATTCCATTGATGATTATACAAGTCATAGTGATGTGGATAACTGAATCCTAAACTCTGTACATAAATGATGTGATTATATGCAAGAAGCCTGGCAGCAAGCCGCTGAAAACCTGGAAAAAGTCCTGTCCGAGCGGGATTTCACAACGTGGATCAAACCAATCCGCTATAGCCATCATGAAACTGATACCGTGTATCTTTCAGTGCCAACCTCTTTTTTCAAGGAATGGCTGGAAGAAAACTATCAGAAGGTATTGACTGGCGCCTTGTCCATGACAACAGGCAACAATGTTATTATCAATTTCCTAATCAGGGAGAGTGATACCGATTCTGAGGCCATATTACCGGAAGATCTTATCATCAAAGGCCATCCGGACAGTGAGCAAACCAGGGATACGGCATCAGAATCAGCGTTTACCCCTCTCAACAACAAGTATACCTTTGATCTGTTCGTCAGTGGAACCGGCAACCAATTTGCCCATGCGGCAGCAATGTCAGTAGCCAACAATCCGGCAGATACCTATAATCCGCTTTTTATATACGGTGGTGTCGGACTTGGCAAAAGCCATCTGCTCAATGCCATCGGCCATACCATCCGCAATAATTCTCCGGGAATGAATGTGTGTTATTGTTCCGCCGAGAAGTTCATGTATGAAATGGTCAACCATCTGCGGCTCAAAAAAATGGATCTGTTCAGAAATCGTTTCAGAAATGTGGATGTGCTCCTGATCGATGATATTCAGTTTATTTCTGGTAAAACCGGCACCCAGGAAGAGTTTTTCCATACCTTCAACGCACTTCATGAGGCACATAAACAGATTGTTATCACGTCTGACAAATTTCCCCGTGAAATTTCCGACCTGGAGGAACGCCTTCGCTCCCGTTTTGAATGGGGACTGATTGCCGATATCCAACCCCCTGATCTGGAAACAAAGATAGCTATTCTCAAGAAGAAATCAGAGATATTCAAAATAAAGCTGCCGGATGACGTTGCATATTTTCTGGCATCAAGCGATACCCGCAACATTCGAGAACTGGAAGGAATGCTGATCAGGCTCGGCGCGTACAGCAGCCTGCAGAGTGTTGCCATTACCCTTGAAATGGCCAAGGAAAGCCTAAAGGATATTCTGGGAGACCGGCGTAAGGATATCACTGTGGAACTGATTCAAAAAGCTGTCGCTGATCAATTCGGCCTCAAGGTAGCGGATCTGAAATCGGACAAACGCCTCAAAAACTTTGTACAGGCCCGCCAGGTCGCTATATGGCTCTGTAGAGACATGACCAAGGCCTCATATCCCGACATCGGAGCACGTTTCGGCGGCAAGGACCATTCAACCGTGATCTATTCGGCAAAGAAGATCGACAAAGAGCTTAAGAATGATCATAAACTAGCCAAGATCATTGATGAAATTAAGCATTTTCTACTGAAGTAACAACAACCTGTGTAAACAGCAGCTAAAACCTGTTCATAATTTCAGGGGTGTTGATAACTCGCCATTATCATGCATTTTTATCAACACCATAAAAGATTAAAAACATCCTGTGCTTTAAATATGTTACACAGTTATCACCATATCCACAGCCCCAACAGGAACAACAAAGGTTTTAATTTTATAAAGAAACTATTTCTGTAAGGAGTGATACATGGAATTCAGAATCGATAAAGAAGTCTTCCTCAAGTCGCTGCAGAGGATTCAGGGTATCGTTGAAAAGCGGACCTCCATGCCCATTCTTTCAAACGTCCTGATTGAAGCATCAGATTCAGCATTGCATGTCACTGCCACCGACCTTGAGGTGGGGATGAAAAGCACCTACCCGGCAGAGGTAGTAAAACCAGGCAAGATCACTATCGGGGCGAAAAAACTGTATGAGATCGTTAAGGAACTCCCCAATCAGGAAATAATTTTCTCCACAAAAGACAACGACTGGGTAGAGATAAGATGCGGCAAGGTTCAGTTCAATATCGTCGGTCTATCTCCGGAAGAATTCCCGTATTTTCCAGCTGTTAAGGAAGAAAATCTCTTTGAGATAGAAAGCTCCATGTTGAAGGGGATGATAGAAAAAACATCCTTTGCGATTTGCAACGACGAAACAAAATACAACCTGAACGGCCTCTTTACCAAGGTTGAGACGGCAGCGAGCGGTGATCAGATCCTCAAGATGGTTGCTACCGACGGTCATCGCCTTTCCATAGCCACCGGGTCATTCAAAGGCAATGCTGGCAGCGAACTTCTCAAGGGCGTTATCCTTCCTAAAAAGGGTATCTACGAGATGAAAAAGATAACCGACGAGGATAACGGCACCCTCATGTTCGGTTTCATGGACAACAGCGCTGTTATCAAGCGTGGTGATTCCTACATGGTCATGCGCCTTGTTGATGGAGAGTTTCCCGATTACAACCGGGTTGTCCCGGTTGCCAACGATCGGGTTATCACGATCAACAAAGAGGTTTTTACCCATTCCGTGCGCAGGATGGCCATACTTTCCAGTGAGAAGTTCAAAGGGATCATGCTGGAGATATCCGCTACGAATATCAAGATCTCCTCAAGTAATCCGGAATTGGGCGATGCCATGGAAGAGATCGATGTGATTTATGGCGGAGAGCCGTTTTCCGTCAGATTCAATGCCCGCTATCTGCTGGACGTTCTGGGCGTGGCGGAAACGGAAAGCGTGGATATGAAGTTCAAGGATGAACTTTCTCCATCCATCATTGTACCGGAAAAATCAGACAGTTTCCTCGCGGTGATCATGCCGATGAGGTTGTAATAGCGAAAGATGCGTCTCAGACACCTGGCTATTGTCGGTTTTCGCAATCTCGGTACGATACGAATCGAACCAGGCGCATGCTTCAACCTGTTGTACGGTCTTAATGGTCAGGGCAAGACCAACCTGCTTGAGGCAATCTACCTTTTGGGAAGTCCACGTTCATTCAGAAGCTCCCGAACTCCCGAACTGATCAGGCATGGCGAACAGATAGCCCAGATACAGGGAGAAATCGAGTCGGGCGGCATACGGAGCCATATCAGGCTGTCTCTGGAAGCGGCAGGACGCAAGGTAGAGATCGACGGCAAAGGTATCCAGCGGGCATCGGATCTGCATGGCCGTTTGAATGCAGTTGTCTTCTCCCCGGATGACACGGGCATGGTCAGACAGGGCCCGGAGGCCCGCAGACGCTATCTTGATCGTGCCGTCTATATGGGTGATATTGATTACCTGCACTGCTGGCACAGTTTTCAGCGCATCCTCAAGCAGCGTAACCAGCTCCTGAAAAACAGCGACAGATCAGGGTTGGATACCTGGACTGAGAAGCTGGCCGAGACCGGGGCCGAAGTCATAGAACGGCGACAGCGTTTTGTAACCATGCTGAGCGGCATGCTGCAACGACACTATGCCACTATTTCAGGATGTCGCGAGACGGCGGACATAAGCTATAGGCCGGATGGGGTACAGGCAACGGACAGAACCGGTATTTACGGGCAATTGCTGGAGCTCTTCAACCGACATGCCAAAAATGACGAACGTTACGGCACCACCACCGCCGGGCCGCACCGGGATGACTTGACGCTCTGTCTCGACGGTCGTCAACTGAAATCCTTTGGTTCCCAGGGGCAGCAGAAGAGCTTTGTACTGGCCTTGAAGATGGCGGAAATGGATAACCTGCAAAGCATCTTCGCTGAGCCGCCACTGCTGTTGCTGGATGACATGAGCTCGGAACTGGATGGCTGCAGAAATCAAAATTTGATGGATTTTCTCACCTCCCGGGATATCCAGGTCTTTATTACAACAACGGAACGATCACCCGCCCTTTTAGGGGCTGCTGCAAACTGCGCCGTGTTCCGAGTGGAAGACGGCAATCTGACGTTTGAGGGAAATTAATCGCATGAGTGAACAAGACAACATGACACAACCCGCTGTCGAGGAATACGGCGCGGATAATATCAAGGTACTGGAGGGTTTGGCCGCGGTTCGCAAGCGGCCGGCCATGTACATCGGCTCCACCTCCAGCGCGGGCCTGCACCATCTGGTGTACGAGATCGTGGACAACTCCATTGACGAGGCTTTGGCAGGTCATTGCGACAGTGTCAGCGTGACCATCAATACCGATGGTTCAGTGACGGTCGTGGATAATGGCCGCGGCATCCCCACCGACATTATGCCTAACGAGGGAAAATCAGCAGCCGAGGTTGTCCTGACCGTGCTGCATGCCGGCGGCAAGTTTGACAACGACTCCTACAAGGTTTCCGGCGGTCTGCACGGAGTTGGAGTTTCCGTTGTCAACGCCCTGTCGAAATGGCTGGAGCTGGAGATTCGGCGCGATGGCAAGGTGTTCCGTCAGTCCTACCGTCGTGGTGACTCGGTGGCGCCTCTGGAGATGATCGGCGAGACCAAGAAGCGCGGCACCAAGATCACCTTCATGCCTGACGAGGAGATCTTCGAGACCACCGAAATTTCCTTTGATGTGCTTTCCCAGCGTCTGCGCGAGATGGCCTTCCTCAACGCCGGCGTGAGGATCAAGATCGTAGATGACCGAGTGGATAACAAATCGCACGAGTTCTACTACGAGGGGGGTATCAATTCCTTTGTGGAGTACCTCAACCGCAACAAGACCGCACTGCACCCCAAACCGATCTACTTCAAGGGCGAAAAAGGGGGCGTTGAGACCGAGGTCTCCATGCAGTACAACGATTCCTACGACGAGAAGATCTACTCCTTTGCCAACAACATCAATACCCATGAGGGGGGTACCCATCTCATCGGTTTCAAGGCTGCGTTGACCCGTACCATGAACAGCTATGCCGCAGCCAACAACCTGCTCAAGAAGGAGAAGGTCTCCATCTCCGGCGATGACCTGCGCGAAGGCATCACCTGTGTCATCTCGGTAAAAATACCGCAGCCGCAGTTCGAGGGACAGACCAAGACCAAGCTGGGTAACTCCGAGGTCAAGGGGTACGTCGAGACCCTGATCAACGAGAAACTGGCTCAGTTCCTGGAGGAGAATCCACCGGTAGCCAAACGCATCCTGGAAAAATCCATAGAGGCTGCCAGGGCCCGTGAAGCGGCCCGCAAGGCTCGGGAAACGGTCCGGCGTAAAGGCGCCCTGGACCTGGGTGGACTTCCGGGGAAACTGGCGGACTGCCAGGAGAAGAATCCCGAACTGTGCGAATTGTATCTGGTCGAGGGCGATTCCGCCGGCGGTTCGGCCAAGCAGGGTCGCGACCGCAAGTTTCAGGCCATTCTGCCCCTCAAGGGCAAGATCCTCAATGTGGAAAAGGCCCGTTTCGACAAGATGATCGCCTCCCAGGAGATCCGGACCCTGATAACGGCGCTTGGCACCGGTATCGGCAAGGACGACTTCGACATCGCCAAGCTGCGTTACGGCCGCATCATCGTCATGACTGACGCCGACGTCGACGGCCAGCACATCCTGACACTGCTGTTGACCTTCTTCTACCGCAACATGCGTGAACTGGTCGAGCGCGGTCACCTTTATATTGCTCAGCCGCCACTTTACAAGGTCAAGCGCGGCAAGAAGGAGCAGTACCTGAGAGACGATCCTGCCATGTTGAATTTTCTGCTGGAAGAAGGCTCGGAGGATATGATCCTGCGACTGGAGAAGGGAGACCGGGTCTATATCGGCAAGCAGATCATCCCGGTGATCCGGCAGTTCATCGACAACCGGGCGATCTTCGACAAGGTGATCAAGAAGGGTATCACCGCAGAACTCCTTTCCGTGGTCATCCGCAGCAACGTGCCGGCCGGGCTGGAGGAGCTGTCCCAGCTGGAGCCGTATCTCGAATCCATGAAGGCACTGACTGACGGAGGAGAGTACCAGCTGGACGAAGACCGGATCATCTTTTACACAGGCAATATCCGCGCCATTATCGATCAGCAGATCCTGGGCGTGTTGGCAACACACGAGTACGAACTGCTGGTGGAGAACCACCGTCGGGTCGTGGAGACCATGGCCGATGGACGGGCAACCGTTGAGCAGGAGGGGGGCAAGATCCTGCTGGAGACCGGCAATCACGAAGAGCTGCTGGCATTTTTCCTTGAGAATGCCAAGAAGGGCCTCGGCATCCAGCGTTACAAAGGTCTAGGCGAGATGAATCCTGAACAGCTCTGGGAAACCACCATGAACCCGGAGAACCGGATCCTGCTGCAGGTCAAGATCGAGGACGCCGTCGGCTCGGACGAGATCTTCACCATCCTGATGGGCGACCAGGTCGAACCGCGGCGCGAGTTCATCGAAACCAACGCGCTGAACGTGGTCAACCTGGATATTTGATATTAATTACTGAGGCATATACGAGGTAGCAATGATCAACACTCCGTTAACCAAGATAGCTGTAAATATTGAAGACGAGATGAAACGCTCCTACATGGATTACGCCATGTCGGTCATCATCGGCCGCGCCCTGCCGGATGTGCGCGACGGACTCAAGCCGGTCCACCGGCGTTGCCTGTATGCCATGTATGACATGGGCAACGATTACAACAAACCATACAAGAAATCAGCCCGCGTGGTCGGTGATGTTATCGGTAAGTACCACCCCCACGGCGATACTGCCGCCTATGATACCATCGTGCGCATGGCCCAGGACTTCTCCCTTCGCTACATGCTTGTTCAGGGTCAGGGCAACTTCGGTTCCGTTGATGGAGACCGGGCGGCTGCCATGCGTTACACTGAAATCCGTCTGCGCCAGCTCACCCATGAGCTGCTGGCCGACCTGGACAAAGAAACAGTCACCATGGCCCCCAACTACAACGAGGAGATGCTGGAACCAACGGTCCTGCCGTCCAAGTTCCCCAACCTGCTCGTCAACGGTTCAACCGGCATAGCTGTCGGCATGGCCACCAACATCCCCCCCCACAACCTGATCGAGGTGATCGACGGCATCATCGCCACCATCCACAATCCGGAGATCACCTTTGACGAACTGCTGGCACTGGTGCCTGGCCCGGACTTCCCTACCGGAGCCACCATATACGGACGGCAGGGGATCTATGACGCCTATACTACCGGCCGCGGCATTATCCAGATCCGCGCCAAGGCACATGTGGAGGCGGCCAAGAAATCGGAACGGCAGTCAATCATCATCACCGAACTGCCCTACCAGGTCAACAAGGCCCGCCTGATTGAAAAGATCGCCGAGCTGGTCAAGGAAAAGAAGATCGAGGGGATTACCGAGATTCGCGACGAGTCCGACCGCGAGGGCATGCGGATCGTGATCGAGGTCAAGCGGGACGAGAATGCCGAGGTGCTGCTCAACCAGCTTTACAAGCAGACCCAGATGCAGACTTCCTTCGGCATCATCATGCTGGCTATCGTCCACAACCGTCCACGTGTGCTGACCCTGCGCCAGATGATGGACTGCTTTGTCGAGCATCGTTGCGAGGTTGTTACCCGCCGCACCAATTTCGAACTGAAGAAAGCCCTGGCCCGCGCCCATATCCTGGAAGGTCTCAAGATCGCCCTGGATTGGCTCGATGCCGTGATCGAAATGATCCGCGAGTCCAAGACCCCGCCCGAGGCCAAACAGGGACTGATGGAGGGCAAATTCGCTGATCCGGAGTTTCTGACAAGGCTCAATCTTCCGCGTCCGGTCGGCTTTGAGAGTTCGGTGCAGCTGACAGATATTCAGGCCCAGGCCATCCTGGAGATGCGCCTGCAGCGCCTTACCGGTCTGGAGCGGGACAAGATTGTCTCCGAGTACGAAGAGATCATGAAATTCATCGCCCGTTTGCGGGAGATCCTGGCATCGGACACCGAGATCCTCAAGATCATCGTCGGAGAGCTGACCGAGATCCGGGACAGGTTTGGCGACAAGCGCCGCTCGGAGATCGCCGACCAGACCGCCGACATCTCCCTTGAGGATACCATCGAGGACGAGGAGATGGTCGTGACCATCTCCCATACCGGCTACATCAAGCGGAGCGCCGTGGACCTGTACCGCTCCCAGCGCCGGGGCGGCAAGGGCAAGACCGGCATGAAGACCAAAGAGGAGGATTTTGTCGAGCAGCTCTTTATCGCCTCGACCAAGGACTACCTGCTCTGCTTCACCGATGCCGGCCGCATGTACTGGATCAAGGTCTACGAAATCCCGGAGGGGAGCCGCACGACCAAGGGCAAGGCCGTGGTCAACCTGGTCAACGTGGCCATGGACGAGAAGATCACCACCATTCTGCCGGTCAAGGAGTTCAGCGAGGATACCTACCTGTTCATGGCCACCAGGAACGGCGTGGTCAAGAAGACACCGTTGATCGAGTACTCCAACGTGCGGGTTGGCGGCATCATAGCAGTCAAGCTGGATGAGGGGGACAAACTGATCGGTGTGGCCCTGACCGACGGCAAGAAGGATATCTTCCTGGCCTCCAGAAACGGCAAGGCAATCCGATTCAATGAAGAGGATGCCCGTTCCATGGGACGAGTCACCCGCGGTGTGCGGGGCATGAATCTGAACAAAGATGACCACGTGATCGGGATGGAGATCGTGGACAACGAGGCGGTCGGCTCGACCATCTTCACGGTTTGCGAAAACGGGTACGGCAAACGCACGGATCTGGACGAGTATCGCGACCAGACCAGGGGCGGCAAGGGGATCATCACCATCAAGACCACCGACAGGAATGGTTCCGTAGTAAATGTCATGCAGGTGGCCGACGATCACGACCTGATGGTGATCACAGACAACGGCAAGATACTGCGCGTGCCGGTATCAGGCTTCTCCGTCATCGGTCGCAACACCCAGGGTGTGCGACTGATCACCACCGAGGAGAAGGAAAAGGTGGTGGCCGTGGCCAGACTGGCCGAGAAGGAAGAGGACGAAGAGGAGTTGGAAGAAGAAGGCGAGGCGCAAGAATAGCCGGTATACGCTTACCAGCTGAAACAGATATCAAGCATCAGAACCGGGACGCCAGCGATGGCGAGCGTCCCGGTTTTTTTGTAGAAACCTTAAAAAACAGTTAACCGCCGATGAACGCCGATACACGCCGATAGGTCAAAGGCTTGTAAAGACATTCGGCTAACCAAAAAGGAGAACTGCATTTTTATAATAACTCTTGGTTTTTTCGGCGTTATTCGGCGTGTTCGGCGGTTCAATTGCCGTTTATAGGTTTATGCCCCCCGATCCCCTCGCCCGCTGTAAAGGTTTTCAGGCTATTCTCTTCAAACAGTGCCCGCAGGTTTTCCTGTGGGCATTTCTGTTGCCAGCCGCCATGGAAATGGTTGGCAGTCAGCAGGAGCCCTCCCGGCGCAAGAAGACGCTCCAGGTTAGCCGCCACAAGCTCCATACTCTCTGCAGAATTGATGATCGGCCCGCCCAGCAGGCCATTACACAGGATCAGATCGAACTGTTCCGTCTCTGGCGGGCCAAGCAGGTCAACGCTGCGAAAGCGGATGCGGGTGTTAAAGCCCTGCTCAAAAAGTTCGCAGGTTTTCTCCCGGAAGATCGCTTCGCGCCCGAGGTCATGGGGAAAGCTGCAATGTCCGGCGGCCCAGACCTCCAGCGGCTCGATGGTCCACCCTTCTATCCGTACCTTCTCCGCAGGCAAGCAGCGTTTCATCAGCAGGCCGGCAAGAAGATAGGTGTCCTCCCCGGTGCCGCAGGCTGCATCCAGGCAGCGCAGCGTACCCGAATGCAGCTTCTTCAGCCACTCCCGGATGAAATCCGCTTGTTGCGGATAGCGCTCGAACCCGCCGTAAAAACGGTTCGGCAGAAACGAGGCGAACAGGAATGCCACCAACAGGTCATGATCTGACAACAGCTGTTCCAGCAGTCGGGCCGGGTTGGCGTTGAACTGTGCACTTGGCGGTAGTTGCGAGAATACATCTGCCCAGCTCAGGGAATTATGGAACGGGGTGCTGGAAAGAAACGGCGGATAGGTCAACGAGCAGCTATAAAGCTTCTGAAAGGTGGGCGCGATCTCTGCAACAGGGAGATAAAGCTCGCTCTGGCAGCGGATCTCCGGGGTTACGATCAGACCGGGAGCAGGTAGCGGGGCAGGACTGGTTGAGGCATAGACCCGGAAGCGTTCATTCAGGCTGCGGATGGCATTTTGGAAGGAGCTGGCGGTAAGATTGCGCGAGATGAGCAGATCAAGATTATTTTGCGCCTCCCGGCTGCAGCGGGAGGGTGACAGGGATAACATCAATAGCTGCGGATCGCTTTATACAGGGTATTCCGCTCAACCGGAATCTTGCCTGCCTTCCTGATCAGGCGGATAATGCCCTCCTTGGTCAGGGACTGCGGGCTCTGGGCCCCGGCGTCATGGCCGATCTTTTCCTCCACCACGGTGCCATCCAGGTCGTTGACCCCGAAGGCCAGCGAGACCTGGGCGATCTTCTCTCCCAGCATGATCCAGTAGGCCTTTATATGGTCGAAATTATCCAGGAAGATGCGGGCTATGGCCAGGGTCTTCAGGTCGTCAAGCCCCGAGGTCGCCTTGATGTCCAGCTTCAGGTCGGAGTTCTCCGGCTGGAATGCCAGGGGGATAAAGGCCTGGAAGCCGCTGGTCTCATCCTGCAGGGTCCGCAGCATGTCCATGTGCGCCACCCTGTCGGCAGTGGATTCCAGATGTCCGTACAACATGGTGGCGTTGGTTTTCAACCCGGCCAGATGGGCCAGGCGGATAATCTCCAGCCAGCGCTGGCCTGAGATCTTTTCCGGGCAGATCTTCTGCCTGACATCTTCCACCAGGATCTCCGCCCCCCCACCTGGCATGGAGCCGAGCCCGGCGACTTTGAGGCGCTCCAGCACCTGTTCGATGGCCAGGTTGGCTATCCGGGAAAAATATTCAATCTCCACTGCGGTGAAGGCCTTGATGTGCAGGGAGGGTGAGTTTTTCCGGATGGCCTTGATCATATCCTCGTAAAACTCGAATGCCAGCTCGGGGTGCAGTCCGCCGACAATGTGCACCTCGGTGGCGCCTTCGGCCTCGGCCTCCTTGGCCCGACGACAGATCTCGTCCAGTGCCAGGGTATAGGCCCCCTCCTCGCCGGCGGTGCGGGAAAAGGCGCAGAAGGCGCAGCGGTTGACACAGATGTTGGTGGGATTGATATGGCGGTTGACATTGAAGAAGACGTTCTTCCCGTTTCTGCGTTCATTGGCCAGCGCGGCCAGTTCGCCGATGGCCAGCAGATCGTTGGAATTGAACAGGGTCAAGGCCTCTGCAGCGGATATGCGCTGGCTGTTACGGACTTTTGCGGCAATGGTTTCGAAGGTTGACATGGGGGGAAGTTTACGGCAAAGCGGGCAGGGGTTCAAGAACTTTGTAGCGGCTTCCCGGCAGCATAAAGCAGTTGTCGCTGCATCTACTCCAATTTCAAATCAAAGATGAAATCAAGGCGACTCCCCTGCCACACCCATGGCCCACTCGTAATTAACCCTGGCCACCAGGTAATCCCGCTGCGCCCGGGCCAGATTGCTCCTGGCCTGCAGCAGATTGAGCTGGGCGTCGTCCACCTCCAGCCGGATCTTCACCCCGAACTCGAACCCCTTCTCGGCCATTTGCACCAGCCGCTCGGCCTGGATGACCGTTCCGCCCAGGGCCGATACGATGTCTGCCGCCTCCTTGACCGCATCGCTCGCGTTGCGTATCTCCAGCGCAATATTGTCCAGCAGCTTGGCTGCCTCGATCTCCTTGGTACGCAGATCGCTCCTGGCCTGGGTGACCTTGCCGTTCGTCTTGAGACCGTCGAAAAAGGGAAAGGAGAGATAGACGCCGATATTCCAGGCCGCGCCGTTGCCATTCTCACTGAGATTGTTGTCCTTGGCCTCCAGCCAGTGCCAGCCGGCGCCGCCCTTGAGATCGAGCCGCGGCTTGTTCTCGGCGTTGGCGATGGTCACCAGCTCCTGATAGATACCGATACGGTGATGCAGATCGCTCAATTCCGGGCGCTTATCGCGGGCGATCAGCAATGCCTGCTCATAGCTCTTGGCCGGATCAACCGTTGTCACCAGCGTACCGCTCACATCCAGCTCCTGACCCTCCAGCGCCAGCAGAAAGCGCAGCCGTTCCCGGGCCGCGCGGATGCTGTTTGCGCTGCGGATCACCTCCGGACGGGCATTTTCCACCGCCACCTCAGCTGCCAGCACATCGTAATCCGTAGCCACACCTGCGGCGTACTTGCGCCGGGATTCCTCCAGGAGACGCTGCTTCTGCGCCAGGTTTTCACTGGCCAGGGTATTAAGCTCCCTGGCCAGCAGGATGTCGTAAAAGGCCGTGGACACATCACGGTATGTTGACTGTTGATACAGGCGTAGCTGTTCATCGGCAGTCTTCAACCCGACCTTGGCCGCGCGGATGGCTGCGTTCACCTTGCCCCAGGTGTACAGCGGCTGGGAAAGGGTCAGGTCAACCACCCGGCTGTACTGGCGCGGCGATATGCCGAGCAGCGCCTTTTGGCTGTCATCCTGGGACAGCATGACAGAGCCGTTGAGAGACAGCTGCGGCAGCGCCGCCGAACGCTCCTCCACATATTTCCCCTGCACGTACCTGGCGTACTCGCGGGCCTTTTCGATGTCACGGTTCTTGTCCATGGCAATGGAAAGTGCCTGGTCCAGGGTCAGGGTGCGAATCTCGGCGGCATGGGAATAATTAAATCCACCACGGAGGCACGGAGACACGAAGAAGGTCAATAACAATACAAATAAAGACAGGACAGATTTCATAATACCATCCGACGTAGGCCATCCTTCAAGACGGCTGCATTGAAGTTGAGAAGTAAGCCGGTTTTAATTCCTGTCAACTTGAGGTACGTTAAAAGCTGGGCATCATGGATCGGTAACAGCTTTTCAATACTCTTCAATTCAACAACTACCTTCCGGTCAATAAGCAGATCTATTCTATAAACTGAATCAAGTTTGTTACCTTTATAGACAACAGGAAGAACAACTTGGCGTTCCACTGGTATTCTGCGCATGGATAACTCATAACACAGACATTCTTCATATGCAGATTCGAGTAATCCTGGACCAAGTTCCCTGTGTACTTCGATCGCACATCCAATAATGGCCTCAGTTATCTCTCGATCAAACATGCGAAGTCCTCCGTGTCTCCGTGTCTCTGTGGTGGGCTTTACCCTTCCACTTGCCCTTCAGCCAACTACCCAGGTCATCCATGTAGGTGTACATGACCGGCACCACCAGCAGGGTCAGCAGGGTCGAGGTCAACAGCCCACCCACCACGGCGCGGGCCATGGGAGCGCGCCCTTCGGCGCCGGCGCCCAGGGCCAGGAAGAGCGGCATCATGCCGAAGATCATGGCCAG
>JBGSQD010000056.1:0-9434 GCA_041738275.1 Geobacterales bacterium | reverse complement strand
ACCGGCAAGACCGCCGCCGAAATTGTCGCACAAAGAGCAGACAGCGCCAAACCGCATTTAGGACTGACCTCATGGCGAAAAGGGCCGCAGGGGAAAATTCTCCCTGCCGATGTATCAATAGCCAAGAACTATCTCGACAAGCCGGAACTTGATCATCTGAACCGGATCGTGACCATGTATCTGGATTACGCAGAACTTCAGGCAGTGCGCCAGAAGCCAATGTATATGAAAGATTGGACCCTAAAACTTGACGCTTTCCTGAAATTCAGCGAATACGAAATCCTGACCGATGCCGGTGCAATCAGCCATGAAGTCGCTAAAGAACTCGCTTTGCAGCATTATGAGAAATACAGGAAAAAGCAGGATGCCGAATATGTGTCGGATTTTGATCGGCAGGTAAAATTGCTGCTGGAGAAAAAGTGAGTAACGCTTGAAATTCCAGCTTATAATGACGTTGTATTCGGCGACGGTTGCCAATGCTAGACAGTGCGTCGCTAATTGGATGGGTTGTGAAAACTGCTTAAAGGAAGTCTCTGTGAGGGGCTAAGGGACGTGATTGTCAAATGCAGGCTTGGCAAGATGCTTCAGATACTGCCGTTCATGGTCATTTGCAAACAGGAAAATCTTGATAAAAGAGTTTGGATGATATCTGTACACCTTCGTCGCCACCTCCTTGCCGCCTGGTACTCATTTTGATTGCAACTCGGTATGACAAATAATCTTTAATTTTCAATAGAGAACCCAATGATTATTGACTGGAACACCATCGATACTGTCCTGCTTGATATGGACGGTACGATCCTGGATAGACATTTCGACGACCATTTCTGGCTTGAACATGTACCAAAACGCTGGGCTGATCGCAACGGCACAACCGAAGATTTTGCCCGCAGGCATCTCTACGCACTGTTCAGATCCCAGGAAAACACTCTCAACTGGACCGATCTTGATTACTGGTCTGATCGCCTCAAACTGGACATCCCTCTCCTGAAAAAAGAGATCGAACACCTCATCGCCGTGCATCCCTTTGTGGTCGAATTTCTCCTGTTTCTGAAACAGCACCGCAAAGAAGTATGGCTTGTTACCAACGCCCACTCCAAGACACTGGACCTGAAGATGAAGACCACCAGAATAGGACCATATTTTGATGGCATAATTTCAGCTCATCAGGTTGGTCTTCCCAAGGAAGATAATGGTTTTTGGGGAGCGCTCCAGAAATTTATCGACTACAAACCATCCAAAACCATGCTGTGTGAAGACAGTGAAACCAACCTGACTACCGCGGATCGGTTCGGTATAAGATATCTGGTCTACATCAGTCGTTACAGCTCCAAAATTCAGCCTCAAGCATCTCAACAATTTGCATCAATCGAATATTTCAGCACATTGATTCCTGCTCCAGGTGAAATGACCATAGCAACCGAATCTACGTCCATGAGAATCTTAGGGGATTAATTTTGTGGAACAAATTACGAAGAAGGGTGTTATTGCCATGATGACCGACAGCAACAACACCCCGGAGTAACGGGAAACTGATTTTATTAGTGTAATTACACCCTGGTCAGCTTGGTTCTGAATTTCTCCAACCGGGAGGCACCCTCCTCAATCAGTCGGATCAGATCTTTGCGAGCACCGCCGGCGATATCCTTACCCTTGTCGAGGAGATCATCGGTCTTGTCGCCGATAGTCTCCACCAGGTCATTGATATTTACCGACAGATCATCCACTGCCTCTTCAGCCCGCGACCTTACCTTTTTCGCACGGCGCATAATATCCCGGCGAGTCCGCTGGCCGGACTGGGGAGCCAGTAAAAGCGCTACTCCCGCGCCAACTATCCCACCTGCCACCATCAGCAGTGCTGCTACCGCAACCTTATTATCCCTGTCGCACATAATGATCCTCCTTGTATTGATTTGATTACAATTGTACCGCGACTACACAGTAATAGTATCATAATTATGTGCCGGTGCAATCGACTCTAATGCCTTTAATTTTACATATGACCATGGTATATATATCAAATAAAGTACAAAAAGGAATTCAGTATGAGCGAACTTTACGACGTCCTGATCATCGGCGGCGGACCGGCCGGCCTGGCCACAGCCTACCTGTGCAATAAACATGGTCTTTCCTATCTGGTGCTTGAATCCGGCAAGGCAGTATTTCAGGGGATTGCCAATACCTACCCTGAAGGGAAACTGGTCTACGCCTCCAAGCCCAAGGATGCCCCGGAACCATTTATGGTTGAAGAACTGCGTCCGCCAGACAAGCCGGTTACGGTGGAAAGTTACCTGCAATACATCCAGCACTTTGTCCAGCACGAAAATCTCAATATCCAGACCGAAGTGGCCTTCGAGGAGATCAAGGATGAGCGCGACGGCTTGACGGTCATCACCTCAAAAGGGAACTTCAAGGGGAAAAAGGTGGTATTGGCTTTTGGCAGCAGCATTCCCCGCGAGCTATCGGTCTATGGCGACGCCAAGATGGTGGCCAAGTCCCTGGATGACGCCGGAAAGTACATCGGTGTACGCACGCTGGTCATCGGCGGCGGAAATACCGCGGCCGACGTGGTCATCGGCATCCTCAAGGCCAAGCGTGAAGCCAATGACATGCATTCGGTCTACTGGGCCCACAAGGCCGAGATATTTGACGTCAACAAGGAGACCGCCCAGCGTCTGGGTGAGGAGATCCTGCTGGGGGGCAACATCCGGTTGCTGCCCGGTGCCATTCCGCGCATTGGTGAGGTGGATGACGAGGGTGTCGACCGTCTGATTATCCGTATCAACGAGTTCAAACAGGCCGACGGTATCGATATCTACCATTCCATGAGTTTCCCGATGAAGAATGTCATCGCTTGCATCGGTTCCCAGGGGCCCATGCCGATCTTTGACAAGCTTGGCATCCAGATGATCGCCTGCACGGCAGGGGTGTGCAAGATCGCCAAGGAAGGGGAACGACTGGCGCTCCTGACCTCAGACTTTGAATCCACCCGCAAAGGGGTCTACGTCATCGGCGGCGCCATCTCCCCATCCTATATGAAAATCAGCGAAGGATCCATATCCGAGGCAAAACACCCTAACCTGATCTACACCGCTATCAATGACGCCTACCACGTGGTTGAGTCCATCAGGACGATAGTTAGCAAATAGTCCGTATTGCAGGGGTAAAGTACATTTTGCCCCTGCACCCCTTGAATAATACCCACCCCATGATTATCTTAAGAAAATAATTTCCATCTTACACGGATAAACAGGACAGATCGTTTACGAAGTTATTTCCTGCCCGAAAGCGCAGAAACAGCTTCAAACCCACTAAAAGGAGATGCACAATAATGACCAAAGCCACCAAACAATTTCAGACCGAGGTAAAGCAACTCCTCGATCTGGTGATTCACTCTCTCTACTCAAACCGAGATATCTTTCTCCGTGAACTGATCTCCAATTCGTCTGATGCCATCGACAAGGTTCGCTTCGAATCTCACTCCAACGAAACCATCCTGGAAAGCAACAGTGACTGGAAGATCAAAATCATCCCCAACAAGGACGCCGGTACGCTGACCATCCGCGACAACGGCATCGGCATGAACATGGCAGAGGTGGAGGAAAACATCGGCACCATTGCCCGCTCCGGCACCAAGGCCTTCATGCAGACACTCAAGGACCAGGCCGCCAGCGACAACCCCGAACTGATCGGCCAGTTTGGTGTCGGATTCTATGCGTCGTTCATGGTCAGCGACAAGGTAACCATGTACACCCGCACAGCAGGTTCCATGGATGCAGGATGTTGCTGGGAATCCACCGGTGACGGTTCCTACACCATCGAAGGGTGCCATCGTGAGCAGCGCGGCACCGAGATTACCCTCCATCTGAAGGAAGAGTTCAAGGAGTATCTTGATGAGTGGAAGATTCGCTCCATCGTCAAGAAATACTCGGATTACATCCAGTATCCGGTAGTGATGGACATCATCCGCAGTGAAGTGCCCAAGGGTGTTGACGGTAAGGAGATAGAAGGTGCCGGTACCATCGAAACATCCAAGGAAGAAACCCTGAACTCCATGAAGGCTATCTGGGCGCGGGCGAAGAGTGATGTGACCGAAGAAGAATACAACGAGTTTTACAAACATATCTCCCACGACTTTGAAGCGCCTTTCCGCACCATCCACTTTGCAGCCGAGGGAACCAGCGAATTCAAGGCGTTGATCTATCTGCCGGCCAAGAAACCGTTCGACATGTTCATGGCTGATCGTAAAAAAGGGCTGCAATTGTACGTCAAGCGGGTCTTTATCACCGACAAGTGCGAAGAGCTGATCCCTGATTACCTGCGCTTTGTCAAAGGGGTGGTTGATTCATCCGACCTGCCCCTCAATGTCTCCCGCGAGATTCTTCAGGAAGACGTGCAGGTCAAGCGGATTCAGAAGGGACTGGTCAGCAAGATTCTGTCAACACTTTCGGAGGTTAAGGATAAAAACTTCGATGAGTACGTGAAATTTTGGCAGGAGTTTGGCCAGGTCATCAAGGAGGGGGTCCACTTCGACTATGCCAACAAGGAGAAACTGCAGGAGCTGGTATTGTTCGAAAGCACCTCCACCGAGGCAGGCTCCTTTGTATCGTTGAAGGAATACGTCGCCAGAATGCCGGAAGCCCAGAAGGAGATCTACTTCATCACCGGGAACAGTCGTGATGCCCTGGAGCAATCACCCCACCTGGAGGCCTTCCGGGCCAAGGGCTTTGAGGTATTGTTCCTTACTGATCCGGTGGATGAATGGGTGGTGCAGGCCCTGACGGAATACGATGGTAAAATCCTGAAGGCGGTCGACCGGGGTGATATCAGTATCGACAGTGAAGAGGAAAAACTGGAGAAGGAAAAGAAGCGCGAAGAGGCCCAGAAAGAGTTCTCCGACCTGATTTCGTTCCTGGCCGATCGGCTGAAGGACAAGGTCAAGGAGGTGCGTTTTTCGAATCGTCTGACTGACAGCGCCTGCTGCCTGGTGGCGGAAGAGTATGGTATGAACGCCAATATGGAACGTATCATGAAGGCGCTCAATCAACCCGTACCCGAATCAAAACGCGTTCTTGAACTCAACCCCGATCATGCCATTCTAAAGGCAATGGCTGATATCTATACGCAGGACAAGGCAGCGCCGGCCCTGGCTGATTATGCCGACCTGCTCTACGACCAGGCCATCTTGACCGAGGGTTCACCCATCAAGGATCCATTGCGTTTTACTCGTCTGGTTAGTGAATTGATGGTCAAGGCGGCCGGCAAGTAATCAGCTTATTCCAATATCAAATCAAAGATGAAATCAAGGCGGCGAGGATTGAGGCGACGAGGCGTACAAACAGTACATTGAGGAGCCGAAGACGAGCCAACGAAGATAGCGCTTTGATTTGGAATTGGTATTAAATAATATTAGTAATACTATGCGGTTATAGTCCCAGCAAGGTATACAGCCCTTGACAGTTCATCTTTGCTGGGCTAGGGTCTAACAACAAATTACATCAGAAACATTTTCGATAACCGATAATACTAAACCATCCGCGAGGGTGGGACGGAAAACCTAAAGGGTCTCTCAGAGACAGCCGGGTCGCCGAACTATCAATAACCAGGATAGCAGGCGACCCGGCATTTTTTTTGCCTGTGACAACAGATGACATGTTGAATGCAATAGCGATTACAAGGAGTAACATAAATGAAATTCAGCAAGAACATCCAGAACATGGCGGTGCTGATTGAATTCCTGGCTGGCAGCGGACTTGCCATCTTTTTCCATTTGGTGCTTCACTCTCCTGAGGTTGCCTACATTATTTTTGGTATCGGCATCCTTCTCTCCCTGGCCACCTACCTTATTCGCGAGGATCTGGAGAAAACACGCCATGAGTTGATCGGACAGTACCACCAAGCCCACGAAGTCACCTTTGCCATTGCTCAGATCTGCGACGCGGAATGTCATAGCAAGGCAGAAGCAATGCTTTCCGGCATCAAAAGAACTATTGTGCAGTTACAGCAAGGATTTATACCGCTTGACGAAACAGAATTCTATCTGGAAGGAGCCAAATGCACTGACCATGCCATGCGGCGGATGAAGACGGTTGATCCCATAACCAATGGCTGGTACACCAGGGGGGCGTTGGTAAACTACTACCAATCAAATCTGCGGGCATTGGAACGTGGCGTAGCCATCACCCGAATCTTTGTCATGAACCATGAAGAGTTGGTTGATCCGGATTCTCAAAAGATAATGCTTGCCCATTACCGAGACGGCATTGATATTCGTATCGCTTTTCGTGAGGAGCTTCCCACAGCAAGTAACATGACTGGGCGCGACACCAACAGTTCCTTTGATTTTGCTATCTTCGACGATCAGGTGGCCACAGAGGTCTTTCCCCAGAGCGGCACCTATTTTGGCAGGAAGACCAGTCAGGCGGTAAATGTGGATAAATTACTGCAGTTTTATGAACTGATTGAACACAGTTCCCATGTTTTAGCCATTGAGGACGAGCGAATCATCCTTGCCTCGGATGCCCTTAAAGCTGCGGCATGATCACAGATCACATTGCTCTTCGCGCATCGCCTGTCTCACCATCTCAGCATCGATAAAAACCGCCGCAGGGATGATGGTGTCCAGCTCACTGATTGCCTTGCCCAGCAATCTGCGGGTCAGTTCATGAAACAAAAGCAGTTCCTGAGCGAACAATTGGTTGAATGGATAGCGAAGGTCTTCCTCATCCAGCGGATCTGTATCAACAAAATTGAGCGTGCACCAGTCGTCGAACAGTTCTTCACCAGAAATATCGATCAATGGGATACCGTTCAGACGGCAGGTCATAGGGCGATGTGCATACACCAGGCAGGTGCCGTTTTCCGACAGCAGCGGACAGGGGGTTTCGTCGTCTTCCGGCATCATGTCATCCCATTCAATTTCAGGGATGGGGTTAAGAAGCCATGGGGCTGTGAATATTGGCCAGCGGGCCGTAAGCGGTTCCAGTTGGACACCGGCTTTCAGGCGTATGCTGTCTTGAATATCTTCTGAAAGCTGGTTAAAGCCGCTGCGCAGAAAAAGTGCATCCAACAGGGTAATGTCGAACAGGCCGCGGCAGCAGGAGGAACAGCCGCGCGCACATGTGATCGAGCTCTCGTGCCGCTGGACACAGCCTGCAAACCAATGGTCCACTTCCTGTAACAAGCTGCTATAGCGATCAAGAATATCCTGCATAAAACTACATATAAATCATGACTTTGAGCGAAACCCGACCATCGGCGGATACAAATGGAATGGTAATCCCCTTGCATTGGACATTGATACTGGAGTGTTCGTCCGGACCCGGCGGGTCGGAAACCATGCGGAGCTGACCGGAAACAACCAACGGCAAACCAAGGGCAACGCTGCCGTACTGCTCATGGTATTTAGTCTTGAACATGCCTGCAATGTTATTGGTCAACTCACCAACGGCATCACGGATGCAATCCTCATCAGCCTCTTCTTCCATCAGCATTTCCTTGGCAACGATCTGGGCGCTGGCCCTGTCAGTGGCTATGATGATATAGCCCACCCGGTCGCCTGCCACACCGACAATGCCGGTCACATCCGAATCCACCGGATCGACCCGTTTATCCACCTTGCCGGCCAGCAGATCAATATTCATGTAGCTCTTAAAGGTATCCTGGGTGGCAGACATGATGGTAAACATGATTTCTTCAAATGTGATCACTGACACGATAATTTCCCTCCGAAATTATTCCCACTCAATTGTTGCGGGCGGCTTGCTGGAGATATCATACACAACCCGGTTGACCCCTTTTACTTCATTGATGATCCGGTTGCTGATGCGCGCCATATCCTCATATGGCAACGGATACCAGCCGGCAGTCATAAAATCCTTGGTTTCAACCGCCCGCAGGGCAATTACATACTCGTAGGTACGGCCGTCCCCCATGACACCCACGCTCTTGACCGGAAGAAAGACGGCAAAAGCCTGGCTTATCTTGTGATAGTGGCCGGAGGCATAAAGCTCCTCGATGTAGATTGCATCGGCCCGGCGAAGAATTTCGGCATATTCATGTTTAACCTCACCAAGGATACGGACCCCCAAACCCGGTCCAGGGAATGGATGGCGCCAGACCATCTGGTGAGGCAGGCCAAGCTCTTCCCCGATTGCCCGCACTTCATCCTTGAACAGTTCGCGCAGCGGTTCCAGAAGCTTGAGTTTCATATGCTCCGGCAGGCCGCCGACGTTATGGTGACTTTTTATGTTATGGGCCTTGCCGGTCTTTGCCCCGGCGGATTCGATGACATCGGGATAGATCGTGCCTTGGGCCAGCCAGCAGGCATCTTCAATGCGGCTGGATTCGTCATCAAAGATTTCGACAAAGAGACCGCCAATGATCTTGCGCTTCTTCTCGGGGTCGCTCTCACCGGCCAGGGCGGACAGAAAGCGCTCCGCGGCATCAACCCGGATTACCTTGACCCCCAGGTTTTCGGCAAAGGCCGCCATGACTTGATCACCTTCGGCAAGGCGCAGCAGGCCATTATCAACAAAGACGCAGGTAAGCTGATCGCCGATGGCCCGGTGGATCAGGGCCGCTGCCACCGATGAATCGACGCCCCCGGAGAGTCCCAGGATGACCCGCTCGCGGCCCACCTGCCGACGGATGCGTGTCACGGCATCCTCAATGATCTGACCAGGGGTCCACTGGCCGCTGCAGCCGCAGATTTTGCGGACAAAGGTGTCTATGAGCAGTTCCCCGCGGGGGGTGTGGTTTACCTCGGGGTGAAATTGTACACCATAGAGGTTCTGACCTACATCCTGGATGGCACAAACCGGTGCGTTGGCGGTTCCCGCCACCACCTCAAATCCATTCGGCACCCGTGCCACATGGTCCCCATGACTCATCCAGACCGGGCTTTTACCTTCAACGAAAAATCCGTCAAACAGTGTCCCGGGCTGACCGCAGGCGAGCAGATCGGCGTGACCAAACTCGCGCTTGCCGGCAGGGACAACCTCCCCGCCAAAGTGACGGCTCATCAACTGCATGCCATAACAGATTCCCAGAACCGGCACGCCCAGCTCAAAAAGTTCCTCGTTTATTGCCGGAGCACCCGGCTCGTAAACCGACTTGGGTCCGCCGGAAAGGATGATCCCCGAAGGAGCAAAGGAGCGGATCGCTTCCAGATCCATGTCAAATGGGTGCAGCTCGCAGTAAACGTGGGCCTCGCGCACCCGTCGCGCAATGAGCTGGGTATATTGGGATCCGAAATCAAGGATGAGGATCTTCTGGCTATGAATATCAGTCATTGTCAATCTTTCTGAGATATATGGACTTTTGTGCTTCCATGAAGCGAGGATTTTTTGTCCTGGCAAGGCTGTCGAGGGATTGCGCGGAGGCGTAGCAGCGCTACGCCGCACAAGAGATCCCGAAGACTTACGCAGCCAGGG
>JBGSQD010000052.1:0-18287 GCA_041738275.1 Geobacterales bacterium | reverse complement strand
ATTTAACCCGAAAGAGGGGAAATTTTCCCTTGTCGCGCGGATCACAAAGGGAACATTTGTCTACCTGTCGGGATTGATCGCCAAGCTTGCCCCGAACGCCGTTCAGCTGATCATCCCTGATGCTACCATTGCCGTGCGGGGAACAAAACTTCTGGTCGAGGTGCAGCAGTAAATATTCATTGTTACTTTTAAGGAAGACCTATGCACAGCATATTGATAAAACTGCCTGCCTTGAGCCTGGTTCTGTTTCTCCTTGCTGGATGCGCCCCCAAACATTCGATCATTCTGGTTTCCGATCCGGATGGTCATATCGGTAAAGCAGAGGTCGCCACACCAGCCGGTACCCAACTGCTCGAAAAACAGGGCGATATGACTCAGGTGTCCGGCCCGTCAAAAGCACCATCACCGGTAACGACAGCCGATCAGAACTTCATCGCCGTAACCTTTGCCGATGCGATGGCGGTTGAGCCGCTCCCTCCGGAAAAGTTCATACTGTTCTTTGAAACCGGCAAAACTGTGCTAGCCTCGCAGTCACAGGGCACAATCGCCACGATCGTTGCTGTCATCAAGCAGCGTCAAGCCATCAAAATTGCCATCAGCGGACATACAGATTCTGCCGGATCAGCTCAACTCAACGACAAACTCGCCCAGGAGCGCGCCGAGATGGTAAAAGATCTGTTGATCCGTAACGGAATCAATCCCGACCTTATGGCGGTTTCCTCCCATGGCAAAGGTAATCCCCTTGTCCCTACCCCTAATTGTGTTAGCGAGCCCAGAAACAGGCGGGTTGAAGTCATCGTGCGTTAGCAGTACCTGATACTATTATGTCCGTTTCCTCCCCCCCATCACGCAAACGTCCAACACGGCTCCTGCCGCTTTGGGAGGGGCGTGCCGTCCTGATTGCCACCGGTTTTTGTCTTACGGCCCTGACCGCCTTATTACTGTTTTTCCAGCCGCTGCTTATTCAGCAAGCTGAGTTGCGCTTGTATGATCTCATGCTGTCTGGTCGCACGATTCCCCCCCAATCCAATGTCCCTGTGCTTGTGGGAATCGATGAGGAAAGCCTCGGCGCTTACGGGCAATGGCCATGGCCCCGCTATCGCCTGGGCAGGCTTGTGGAGCGTCTGCATGGCCTGGGGGCAAAGGTCGTTGCCCTGGATTTTCTGATGCCCGAGAACGACCGCACCGCTCCCGAGGTCATAATCTCTGAACGTCGGCGCGATCAGGAATCGGCCCCCATCCCGCCGGCAAATGGACAACGGGACAGCAACTCCCAACGGCTGGCTGAGGCAATGCTTAAGGGGAATACCGCTCTTGGCTACTTCTTTGATTTTACAGGACGTGATGCATTGCCGGCTCTCCCGGCACCTGCTGATCCAGTCGGCATGATTGTGACCAGGGTGGGTGGCAGTGATGCTGCCTGGCCGAAACCAAACGGAATGATCAGGAGTATTCCCGAGCTGACCCGTGCGGCGAGCGCCGAGGGTTTCACCAACGCCCGTCATGACCGCGATGGTGCCCTGCGCCGGGTGCCGCTCCTGCTGCCTTATGACGGGGAATTGTATCCCTCTCTTGCCCTGTCGGCCCTGCTTCTTTCGTCCAGCGACCGAACCCTGCGGCTTTCCAGGGATACGGCAGAAACCACCCTGATCTGGGGCAATCGGCGCATCCCGCTGGATCATGAAGGCCATCTTTTGTTGGACTTTCGCGACCAGCAGCATCCTTTTCCCTATCATTCAGCCAAATCCGTCCTGGCCGACATACTTCCGCCAGGGAGCCTGCAAGGGAAGATTGTGCTGGTTGGCCCGTGGGCAAAGGGGCTGGGAGATTATCACCTGACACCTTCCGGGCAATCGGTTAGCGGGCTCACGGTCCATGCTACCGTTATCGACAACATCCTTGCCAACACCTTCATCAATCGTCCCGGCTGGGCGCGCGGCGCCGAACTTTTTGCCGTACTGCTGCTCGGCCTGCTCAGCAGCTGGCTTCTGAGCAGGTCAGGATTTCTGTTGTCCCTGCTGACGGTGACAGCTGGAACCGCCGGCTGTTACGCAGGCTGCCGTATGTTGCTGGTTTCCAAGGGGCTATATATCTCACCGCTTCTGCCGATGCTGACATCAATCATTGTAATGACCATTTTGAGCCTGCTGAAATACGGAATCGAGGCCCGCAAGGTTCGTCATCGCACCCGTGCCCTGATCGAAGCCCAGGACACCATAATCATCAGCATGTCGTCACTTACGGAAGCCCGTGACAAGGAAACCGGAGGGCACATCCTGCGAACCCAGCGTTATGTGGAGATCCTGGCCCGGCAGCTGGCAACAATGCCCAATTTCAAGGAGCTGGATGAAACCAGCATAGAACTCCTCACCAAATCTGCTCCCCTGCACGACATCGGAAAGGTTGGCATACCCGACAGCATTCTCCAGAAAGCTGGGAACCTGACCGAGCAGGAATATGCCATCATGAAGAGCCATACCGTGATCGGTGCCCAGGCGCTGACCAGAACCATCGACAGCACCGCCCATCCGGAACATCTCGATTTTCTCCACTATGCGCAACAGATGATAGAGTCGCACCATGAACACTGGGATGGCAGCGGTTATCCCTACGGGTTGCGCGGCGATGAAATCCCCCTGGCAGGGCGCCTCATGGCATTAGCCGATGTGTATGATGCCATGATCAGCCGGCGCGTCTACAAGGAGGAAATTCCGCACGAAAAGGCACGGGAATTCATTCTCAAAAACTCGGGGATACAGTTCGATCCGGATGTTGTGGCGGCCTTTATTGCCCGATGTGAAGATTTTCAACGCATTGCCCTGGAATGTGTCGATGTGGCGGAAGTGAAACAAACGACATCAGCGCCATGAGATCGATGCCCGATTACGTCTCGGCGGTCGAAGGTGGTGGACGTCAGGGTAACCCAGCATCAGGGTATAGATGGAGGTATGGTCGGGGGGTAGCCCAAGGGTTATACGCAACGGTTCCCAATAGGTAACTGCGGTCTGGAAAAATCCCGCCCAGCAGGTGCCGAGTCCGAAGGCTGGCGCGACAATGTCCAGGTGGGACAGGGCAATGATGCCGTCGATCCGTGCCATCGGGGCATCCTTGTGGGCGTGCGCCACTACCAGGTGTGGCGCGCCGCGACAGATGGTATCCTTGCCGTTTTCCCAGTCACGGATGATCTCAGCAAAGTTAAAATAGGAGGTTACCGTTGAGCCGCCTGCAACCACGGACCGCATCCAGTCGACAACAAGACCGGTCAGCCGCCTTACCTCCAGGGTATCGTGGATTACCAACCAGTGCACATCCTGAATGTTGGAGGCGCTGGGTGCATAGCGAACTATATCCAGGAGCTGTTCAATGATGGCAGGATCCACCGGCGTTACACGATAATCTCTGATCGAACGGCGCATGCGCAAATAGCTTCCCAGGAGTTCCGGGGAGATTTTTGAATTGCTGTCAGGATGGGTGACCGCTTCGAGGCGCGGATCCTCCACCCTGATGGCGGCATCCTGACAGACCGTTTCGCAGTGACCGCAGACCAGGCATCTTTGCGCTTCACCAGACACATAGCCGGGAAGTCCCCCCTCGGATGCCTGGATGATATTCACTGGGCAAATCTTGATGCACTTGCCGCATCGTGTGCACTTCTGCTCATTAACCAAAAGTTCCGGCATGTTACCCCCCATTACCCACTCCTGAGTCCGTGATGTCTTCACTTCTTCAGGCCAATGGCAAGAGCCAGGTCTTGAATATCAAGTTGTGTAGACGCAAATCATTTAATGCGCAATATAATTCAGCGTGAAGTTCTTTGGAAGGAAATTATCGAGCTGTGGAGATGCTGATTTCACCGTACCATGCCGTGGCCTCGGAACCGGTGTTGTCGGTGTCGGTCATGATGGAAATAGCACCGATCTTTCGTGGTTCTTCGTTGAAAAGGCGGCGATAATCGGCCAGGATGTCGCGCTCCTCGGTCAGCCACTGGCCGGTTCTGGCCGTGCCTGATTCAACCGCGACCATCATGGCATTACCGGTAAATGCGTTGGGGATTGATTGGCCTACCCCCAGGCGGTTGGCCCAGATGTAGTTGATGGCTTTGGTCTGCCAGAAAAAACGGCCCGGAAAAACAACATATATCCGCGCGGCATAGTCATCTCCTGCCTTGGTTTTCTCATCACCTTTTTCTACGATACCGGCAACCTTCCAGGACCACCGCAGATAGCGGAAGCGCTGCGGGTCAAGATTCACTTTTTTGAACAGTCCCGATGCCGTGCCGCGGCTGTGGGCCCTGAGAACAGTCCGGCCGTTCTCAGGAGCAAGCTGGTAGTCGGTTAATCCTTTGAAGACCTTGGTTTCCCATCCTGCCAGTCCTTCGGTGGCAAAGCGGCTGACCGGCAATTCGTCAGCCAGGGAGGCTGTAACGAAAGTAACAAGAACAACAACTGTTAAAATAATTTCTCTGCCCATCCCATTTCCCTCCACTGTTTTTTATATGAGTATCATCAATATATGTTGAAACGCAAATTGCTTTTCTGTAGATTACCGATTGATTGTATCGATATCATCGATAGGGGTGATTATTCATGACCTTAAAGCAGATCGACGTATTTCTGGCAGTGGCCGATACCCGCAGTTTTTCAAAGGGAGCCGAACAGACCTGCATTACCCAGTCAACCGCCAGCCAGCATATCCAGTCTCTGGAAGATGAACTGGGTATCCGGCTTTTTGACCGGGGTCGCGGCGGTGCCCTGTTGACGGAAGGGGGGAAGCTATTCCATGAACGTGCCAGGCGCATCCGGTATGAATGCAACGAATCCCTATCTGCGGTGCGTCGCTTTCGCGGTATGGAGGATGTGGTGCTGCGGGTTGGTGCAAGCAATATCCCCGGCACCAGTCTGATCCCTGCCGCACTTGGCAGGTTTCTTAAGGATTGCCCCAGAGTCAGGCTTGAGGTTGTGCAGGGTGACAGCAGATCAGTTGTGCAGCAGTTGCTGGCCGAGGAGATAGAGCTGGGATTTATCGGCGGTCGCTACGATAATGATCTTGTTGAATTTGTGCCCATGGGCGAGGATTCCATTGTCTGCGCCGTGTCGCCTGACCTTGTTGCATCAGGGAAGTTCAGTCTGAGCCAGGAAGAACTGTGCAAGGTTCCCCTGGTGGTGCGTGAACAGGGATCAGGGACCCAGCAGGCGGTGTACGAATGTCTGGCAGGTACCTGGATCAGGAAAGAGGCTCTGCGGATCGTTGCTGTCCTCGGTAGTAATGAGGCCGTTAAACGCGCTATTCTGGACGGGACAGGATATGCCTTTGTCTCAAGTATGTCGGTGGCCGAAGAATTAGCCAATGGCCAGCTTGTTACCATCAGGATTCCAGGTGTTGCCATCACCAGGAAATTCTATGCTGTCCGCCGTGCCGGCAGGGAACTTTCTCCTGCTGCAATAGCCTTTTGGGAGATGATGTTGAACCACAAACAGCACCATCGTAATTAACAATAGTTGTAAGGGCTAAATGAGATACTTTTTAATAATCAGCAGGTTTTGACAATCATGACTTTGATACAGGCAAAAACAACGGGCGTACCGCTTACACGGCACGCCCGTTGTTTTTCTTGTGTCAGGATTATGCTCGCGTCGGATCGGAGGCCTTTCTCAAGGGATATTAGACTGCTTCACATTCCATAATCTCATCTTCACGTTGTTTAGTAGGGACAGGATATCAATCTCCCGTAGTAACGCAAACGCCACTGTCAGTAATCCGAGGGCGGCAAATATCTCCCCTGCGCCACGTAAATAGAAGAGCCAAGTAAAACTGTCAAGCGCGATGTACGCATAATGCAGCGAAGAAACAACACAAAAGAACGTGAAAAGCAGTGATGTGAAAATATAAGGTGATTTGTTGCCGAAATGGATATGGTTGTTTCTGACACTGAGCAGTCCTACTAGAAAAAACAGGCATATCAACGCATGTATGAAGCCGACGATTGACCATGCGGAAGCCAGAACCAGACCGATGCCGAGTTCCGGCGCAAGCGCATCACCAGGATGCCTCGCAGCCATGTCGTTCACTACATATTGCTGATACAAGTCGAATTGTGGGGTATTCGACTGTAGATATGCGCCATGGGAAATAGCCAGAATACTCATAATCAGCAGTACAGAACTTATGACAAGTAAATGCTTTTTCATAGTAGTTTGGTTGGTGCTGCGCTTGTTGGGAATATTTTAAGTAGTCATAAAATATGTTTGATTGTTTGAAAATATCATAAATTTCATAAAAATACATAAATAATTATTGATGTCACCTCAATGGTTTAAAATTTTGTCATACAGAGCTATTCTCTGTAAGGCAGAATGTTAATTGATGCGGTTTACAATGCATATGAGTGATGTTACACTCGTACAAAATCAAACTTTATGTGCCTACAAGGACCTGCTAATGAGTGAAATGATTTTCCTGCTGATGCTGTTCGGACTTCCTGCTGCCCTTGGTTGCTACATGGCCCGGCAGCGTGGTAAAAATCCCTTGCTGTGGGGATTGCTGTCGGGAGTTTTCCCCTTTTTCCTTGTGGTACTGCATATGCAATACAAGCGATTGGACAAGGGGGGACAGCCATCTGAAAAAAAATAGCAATTGAATAATCAGAGAGGTTATGACTATTCTTATCTCATTTATCTTCCGGATTCCTGATTTGACATATCTCCTCAAAGTTGTTTCCCTGATATTTCCTGTTTCACATCGTCCCGAGCATCTTATTAACTTCACTAAAATTTATTTAGGCTTGATAAAACAGGTTGTTTACAGTATATAACTATCTTGAATCTCATTATTGCGCTCGACATCGATAAACTGGAAACGGGCGTTTATAATATCTTTTCTGCGTAAAAACATAGATAAAGTTTTCCAAATACCTATTTGTGGAGGTTAAATGTACAGCGAAGCAGGCAAGACCAAATTCCAGATTGATCTGCGTCGGCATTTGCGGGATCAGAACATCAGCGGCAATCTTGTTCATCTCATCTGCGAAATCGCCGAGGCCAGCAAATATGTCATCAACGCGGTTCGTACCGGTGATCTGGGTGTAGCAGGTACCTCCAACCTGTACGGCGAGGAACAACTGGCTCTGGATGTGCTCTCCGACCGGATCATGCGTAAACGGCTGCAACATTCCGGCGTAGTCTGCAATATTGCCTCCGAGGAGATGGAGGAGATTTTTCAGGTCACCAGCAATCCCCAGGGCATGTTTTCAGTCGCGTATGATCCGCTGGATGGTTCTTCGCTGGTGGATGTGAATCTGGCAGTGGGCACCATAGTGGGTATCTATCAGGGCAAGGATCTGCTCCAGCCTGGAAGAAAAATGGTTGGCGCCATGTACATCCTTTATGGTCCGAGGGTCTCCATGGTTTATTCCGTTGGCAAGGGGGTTTATGAGTTCACCATGAACCAGTTGATGGAGTACACCCTGACCCGTGAAAAGGTTCAGATGAAACCGTCAGGTGACATGTACTCGCCGGGCGGCCTGCGTAATAAATACAGTGAAGCAAACGAGCGCTTTATCCGTTATCTGGAGGAAAAGGGCTCCAAGTTGCGCTATTCCGGCGGTTTTGTGCCTGACATCAACCAGATATTGATGAAAGGCAAGGGGGTCTTTATGTATCCAGCCCTCAACGACAGCCCCAACGGCAAGCTGCGTTTACTGTTCGAGCTGAATCCCATGGCGTTCCTGATAGAACAGGCAGGTGGAGCCGCCACCAATGGTGAAATTCCAATCCTGGATATAGTACCCGAGGGGCTGGATCAGCGTTGTCCGATTTATATCGGCTGCCATGATGAAGTAAATAAGGCGGGTGAATTCCTGAACGGCAATTGTTAGCAAGGTAGAAATATAATTGGAAGGTGGCGCTTTGCAGAAATGGGGTAAGCAGTGAATGCTTACCCCATTTCTGTTATTCTTTTAAAAAATGCTTACCGGCGCAATCTTCCCATTGAACGCGATTGATAGAAAGGAAGATATCGGCAATCTCCGGGTCGAACTGTGTGCCCCGGAACATTTTTACCTCACTGATCACAGCTTCAAAAGGAAGGGCCTTGCGGTAGGGGCGGTCGGAGGTCATGGCATCCAGCGTATCCACAAGTCCGAATATGCGGGAGCCGATCGGAATCTGCTGGCCCTGAAGTCTTTGGGGATACCCATTGCCGTCGAAACGTTCATGATGAGTCAGGATAATCTCTGCCGGTCCCTTGAGAAAGCTGATCTCCGACAAGATGTCATAGCCGATCTGCGGATGCCTGCGCATCTCTCCCCATTCATCCACGCCCAGCTTGCCTGATTTGAGAAGAATATTGTCAGGAATTCCGATCTTCCCGATATCATGGAGCAATGCTCCCTTGGCCAGTTTTTCAAGTTCTTTGCCAGCGATACCAAGTTTGCCGGCCATGAAGATGGAGAAGTTCATAACCCGCTCGGAATGTGAGCCAACTTCTTTTTCCCGGGCATCAAGAGCCTTGACAAGGGCCGTCAGGGTGTTCTCATAGGCTGTGTGCAGCTCGTGCATGGTGTTTCTAATCTGTTCGGTCTGCTTCATTACCTTGAATTCAAGGCTGACCTGATAATTCTTCTTTTCAATGGCGAGATTTCTTTTTTCGATCAGGTTTTTGACCGTCAGGATAACCCTGTTGATGCCGAATGGCTTGGTGATATAATCGTCAGCCCCGAGATGGATGCATTCCATGGCGGTGTTCATGTCGGAGAGACCGGTGATCATAAGGACAGTGATATCAGGATCGATTTTTTTCAGGTCTCTTAGTAGTTCTACGCCGCTTCTGCCCGGCATCATGATATCTGAAATCACTAAATCGACTTTTTGTTCATCCAGGACTAAAAATGCATCGTCAACGTTTGATGCCTGATGACAGATATAGCCTTCCTGAAGGAGAGCCGAGGAAAGCAATTCTCTGATCATTTCCTCGTCATCAACAATCAAAATGTTTTTATTCATGCAAACTCTCCGCAGAACCAGAGTGGAACTGCCGACAAATGTACTTATTGATAACCTGATCCTGCTCGCACGGAGCGGATGAATTCTTCATTAAGTCAGTTTGTCCTCGATAAAGTAGTACGTCAAGAGTTTTCATCAGTATTGCCAAACAAAATATGGTTGCAGTTACCAGGTGAGCCGGCAGGATCTTTTCAATCAGATTTGAAATAAATACAACTATATTTACTTGTATTATTTACCACTGATTTGTCAGGTTTTCAAGTAGCATGTAAATATGTTATACAATTACCGTTAACGATCAGCTGATGAAAAACCTATCCGATTGTTATTGCAGTAAATCAGCAGCAGTAATTACAAACAGTGGAGGCGTCATGTTCAACTATTTGCATCTGATAATTGCGGTACTTATCCTTTGTGTGACTCCTGTCTGGGCAGCAGAGAAGAATCCGTCCCCATTTACCCAGAAAGAACTGGCGCAGATGATAGTGACCCAGCTTGGCTGGAGCGATGGCTTGCCCAAAGAGCCTGCAGACCGGGATTATCTGATTATTCTTGGCGGTCGCCGCACATTCCGCTATGAAGCAGAAACTGCCTATAATCCCAAGACCGATAATGTCACGGTGGCACAATACAACCTTTATGGCAAGTTTAGCGGCAAGGGGTGGCTGCTGGGTGTCTCGGAAAGAACTGTTGCCAACTTTACGGTGCAGCTTCCTATCGGTGGGGTGTATGCGCTCAAAACGGTTGCCAAGGGAGATGGTTATATATGGAACGTTGACGGCAAGGAGTATAAAGCAGGGTCCACTGCCGGCGTCTTCAAGGAGATCACTGTCGGTACCGTGCCTGTTAAACCTGGAGTGACAACAATAAAGGTCAGCATCCCCCCTCAGGGCGGCATCGATTCTATTACGTTTTCAGCACCTGATTATCCTCCTGTTCAGCCCTTTGCCGGCTGGCGTTTTAAAGAACACCTAACAGCAGCACGTCTGGCCGAGATTGGTGTTTCGATGATGAACGCCTTTGACAAACTGCCCGAGGTGAAGAAGGATATACCTGCTACGCTCGCTGCAGTGGATGCGGCGCTCCCCACACAAAATGCTGCACCCACCAAAATTAGCTATCTTGGTGCGTTCAGTTCACAGTCATGGTTGAGAGCGGATTTCCGTGGCGCCACTATTCAGATACCGCTCAAGGTTGCAGAAACCGGCATCTATGGTTTGCGAGCCCGTGTTCTGGGGCAGAGGGTGGATGGTGATGTAAATGGGAACGCCTTTGTTGCCACCGGTAAACCTTATCTGGATATGACTGAGCTGGGACTTTTCCGCCTTGACTCGGGAGAGAACATGTTGACCCTCAAGCTGCCTCCCATGGGAGGGGTCGACGTGATCGAGTTCACTCGCCGCGGGACCTCATCCGAAGATTTTATGAATCTGGCCGGCCTGAGCGGTGCCCCTGATCGTGTTGTAAGTGCCGATGAAGCCAAGATCTTTATCAATAGGATCAACGAGAAATACCGGGTTAGAAAGTAATCTGATGCTTCGGGAAAGGCCGCTGCTGATCCCTTTTCTTGCCTTTGCTGCCGGGTTGGTCATTGCAGACCTCAGCGGCATTCTCCTGCCGTTTTATGCTGTAGTGGCGACCCTCTGCTGCCTGTTGTTATCCTGCCTTGTCCGTACCACGCTGTTGCCGGCATTTGGCACCGGCGCCTTCTTTCTTGTTTTTGGGCTGTATGCCCTGACCCCCTGGAAATATCCGCCCCCTTCGCTAGACAGTATTCAACTGTATGCGTCACATACTCCCGTAAAGGTCGAGGGAATTATTCAATCGAGGCCGGTTTCCACCCCAACCGGTGGCAGCTTTATCCTGCAGGTCGCTGGTGTGATTACGGAAAGCGGCTCTTCTGCGGCAAGTGGCCGCCTGATGGTATATGTGCCGGCTGGGGATTTTACCCTGGCACGGGGGGACCGGATTCGTTTTGCCGCGCGAATCGCTACGCCCCATCGCCTTGGTTTGCCAGGTGAGTTTGACTATCCGCGTTATCTGTCCTTTCAGCAAATTTATGCAACTGCTCGGGTTGCCGCACTAGATGAGATTGTGTTGATGCGGGGCGCTGCCGAGGATTCTTTGCTGCGAAGGATTGATCTGGCAGCGCTTCATATGGGGGATTTCATCCGCGGTTCGCTGCCGGACAATGAGGTCTCGTCGGTGCTGTCCGCGCTCCTGCTCGGCGACCAGAAACGGATACCGGACAAGCTGGCTGCTGCCTACACCAGGGCAGGCGTGAACCACATTCTCTCCATCTCCGGATTCCACGTAGGCATCATCGCCTATTTTATCGTCCAGCTTGTATTGCTGATTGCCACCCGATCCGAGCGTCTGGCTCTCAGATTCAATTTACGCCGTCTGGTTATGCTTCTCGCTTTGCCAACAATGCTGCTGTACCTCCTTCTGACCGGAGCGGCGCCGGCCACGACCCGTTCGGTCATCATGCTGACCACCTTTGTCCTGGCCTTGTATGTGGAACGTGAGAACGATCCGATCAATGCCCTGCTGCTGTCCGCCCTTGTGATTCTGGCTCTTGATCCCCCCACGTTGTTTGACGTCTCCTTTCAACTCTCATTTCTGGCACTTTGGGGCATCGTAATCTTTGTCCCGCCGGTCATGGAACGTTTCCGCGCCATTGAGCGGAGTTGGCTGCGTACACTGCTCCAGTTTGTCGTATCCTCATGCGCCGCCTCCTTTGTAACCGCTGTACCGGTGTTGTTCATCTTTAACCAGGCCTCTCTCAACGGCATCCTCACCAATTTTCTGATCGTGCCGTTACTGGGTTACGGAGCCGTGTTGACCGGATTTTGCGCCCTGCCTTTCATCTATATAGCTGCACCGCTAGCCCATGTGTTGCTGTTTACGGCAGGTAAACTGGTATTGTTATCCAACTGGCTGGTGCAGTTGTTTGCCGAAATGCCTTTGCTTCGATTTCACGGGATAACCCACCTGGATATGCTGGCGTTCATGGCGTTCATGGGCGCCATGACCTTTATCCGCAGCCGCAGGGTAATGATTGCCATGGGCGTGGTGCTGCCATCGCTGGCTATTGTCGTCCATGCTGCGGCGCCGTCCCCGGCAGATGGCCGCCTGCATATCACCATGTTGAGCGTGGGGCAGGCGGAATCACTCCTGGTGCGTACACCCGGCGGCGCCATTACGCTGGTGGACGGTGGCGGCTATCTGCACGACAGCGGCCGGGATTTCGGTGAGCGAACCCTGGCGCCGGCCCTGTTCAAGCTTGGGGTGCGGCGCATTGATCAGATGGTGCTGACCCACAGTCATCCCGATCATGTCGGCGGCCTCTCTTTTGTTGCCCGCATGTTTCCGGTGGGAGAGTTCTGGGAGTCATGCCTTGACGGCAAGGGAGAGCAGTATGATCAACTGCGTGCAATACTATCGGAAAAGAAGGTAAAGATTCGCAGATTGTCTGCCGGAGACACGCTTGGTCTTGGTGACGGGATCACCTTGTCAGTTCTATATCCCGAGCAGAACCCGCTAAAACACCCGCAAATGCTTGATGAAGCGGATATGAATGACGAGTCGCTGGTGTTCCGCCTTTGTTACGGCAAATTCAGCATGCTGTTCACCGCCGATTCCGGGTATCCCAGTGAGGAACGTATGCTGGCAAGCGGTGCGGAGATAGCGTCAACAGTACTAAAGGTAGGACACCATGGCAGCCGTTTTTCCACTTCCGATGCCTTTCTGGCCCGTGTTGCCCCCAAAATCGCCATGATCTCGGCCGGCCGTGGCAATAACTTCGGGTTGCCATCACGGATAACACTTGAAAAGCTGCACCACCGGGGGGTTAGGACGTATCGGACCGATCTGGATGGAACTATCGAGCTGGACAGTGATGGTAGTAGCTGGCAAATATTGACCCCGTTTCAACCTTGATTGTGCTGATGTCCGCAGCATAATATGAAAGTCTGTTTGACACAGCTTGCGTCGATAAGGTAATAGTTTAAATTGTAAAATATTCTTAGAATCGTTCCGGGTGAGGCAATGGATAAAATTCTGATTGTCGAGGATGACCGTTTCTTCAGGGAGATGTTTTCTTTTCTCCTGAAAGGTGAGGGGTATGAGGTTGATACCGCCTCCTGTGGTCTCGAAGGCTTGAAGATGCTGGGCGAAACCAGGTACGGCCTGGTGATTACTGATCTGGTAATGCCCGACATCAGCGGCATGGAGATTCTTTCCCGCGTCAGGGAGAGTGACCCTTCCATCGATGTTATCATGGTAACCGGCAATGCCAACCTGGAATCGGCGATTTTTGCGCTCAAGCATGGTGCACGAGATTACTTGATCAAGCCGGTCGATCCTGATGCTTTCCGTCATTCAGTGGCCATGTGCCTGGAGCAGCGACGGCTCCTTGACGAAAACCAGGAGCTCAAGAACATGCTCAGCCTGTTCCAGGCCAGCCAGACAATTGCCGGCTGCCTTGAGCTGGACCGTGTGTATCACCTGCTGGTAGATGCTATTGCCCGTGAAATCGGGGTCAGTCGTGGTATAGGTGTCTTTCTTGCTGAAGGACATCTTGAGGTTAAGGAAGTAAAGGGACTGACCAACCGTGTGGCCATGCACTACCGGGATACCTTGCTGGCCAGTGTTACCAAGCATCAGTCTCCCAACCATCTTGTGACCCGGATGCGAGTTAAGGAGATGCCGGCCGCGCTCTCTGGCGGAGTAAACTCCGGGATCACCGAGGCTTACCTGATATTTGTGCGGAATAATGGTGTACTGCAGGGCTTTGTTGCTGTTTTTAATGAACCTGGCGCCCAGCTGCCTGATTTCCGGGACAAGAAAAAGAATATCCTGTTTTTACTGGAGCAATCTTCACTGGCCTTTGAAAATGCGGAAACCTATTCCCAGGCCAAGGACATGCTGTTTATCGACGACTTGAGCGGACTTTTCAATCACCGTTACCTTGAAGTCGCTCTTGAACGCGAGTTGAAACGTGTTGAGCGTTACGCGTCGCATCTCGCAATCCTGTTTCTGGATATTGACTGTTTCAAGCAGGTCAATGATACGTACGGTCACCTCGTCGGAAGCCGCGTACTCAAGGAGATGGGGGCATTGCTGAAAAAATCCGTCCGAGAGGTAGATGTGGTTATTCGTTACGGTGGTGACGAATATACGGTCATTCTTGTGGAAACCGCGTGCGATATTGCCGGAAAAGTCGCCGCACGTATCCGTGCAATGGTTGAGACACACGTCTTTCTGGCAGTAGAGGGTTACAATATTCGCCTGACCTGCAGCATCGGTTATTCCTGCTGCCCCGATGACACCATGTCCAAGGAAGAATTGCTGGAAATGGCAGATCAGGCCATGTACGCCGGAAAATCGAGCGGAAAGAACTGCGTCAGCCGCTTCACAAAAGCATCTTGAAGCAGGGGCGGAGCAAGTTGCTTCGCCTTGATTATTGATGCCACCAAAGGGCGGAGCAGATCAAGCATTTGCTTCGCCCCTATCTTTTGCAAAACACGAGGAACATTATGGCTATTACTGCAATCAAGGGTTTTAACGACATTCTGCAGGATGAATCCGGCAGATGGCAGCATATTGAACAAGCGGCCCGGACTGTTTTTGAGATGAACGGCTTTTCGGAGATCCGCGTTCCAATCATGGAGAAGACCGAGCTGTTCTGTCGTTCCATCGGAGATGCCACCGATATTGTCGAAAAGGAGATGTACACCTTTGTCGACAAAGGCGGGAACAACGTCACCCTGCGCCCTGAAGGGACCGCCGGAGTCATGCGGGCCTTTATCGAGCACAAGTTATATGCCCATGATCCGGTGGCCAAGATGTTTTACCTGGGCCCCATGTTTCGGTATGAAAGGCCGCAGAAAGGGCGTTACCGCCAGTTTCACCAGATCGGCGCCGAGATTACCGGAGTGCATGACCCGCTGGCCGATGCACAGGTGTTGAACATGCTCAGCAGCTTTTTCCGTGAAATCGGCCTGGACGAACCGCAACTGCAGATCAACTCCCTGGGTTGTCCCGAATGCCGGCCAGATTACCGCACTGCTCTTTTGTCCTTCCTGGAGGGACGGTTAGACAGTCTCTGCGAAGATTGCAAGCGCCGTTTTACCACAAACCCCCTGAGGACTCTGGACTGCAAGGTGCCGGGCTGTATCGAAGCCACTGCCGGCGCTCCAGCCATGCTTGATCATCTGTGCAGTGGTTGCAGCGACCATTTTGAAGGCGTTCAAAGCTATCTCGGCTTGATCGGAACGCCATTCACCATCAATCCCCGCATGGTCAGAGGTTTGGACTATTACACCCGTACAACCTTCGAAATGGTCACCGGTCTGTTGGGATCGCAATCTGCCGTGGCTGCCGGAGGGCGTTACGACGGGCTGATCTCGCAACTTGGCGGGCCGTCTATCCCTGGTATCGGTTTTGCCATGGGAGTAGAGCGGGTAGCGCTGCTTCTTGGTGAGCGGGATTTTTCCCGCCCGCCGGATCTGTTTATCGCCACGCTCGGGGCAGGTGAACGTGCCCATGCCTTTCGCTTGATGAGTGATCTGCAGAAAGTGGGAATAAGGGTGGAGATGGACTACGAAGGGAAGAGTCTGAAGAGCCAGATGCGCCGGGCTGACAAGCTCGGGGCGCGCTACAGCGTAGTCATCGGAGAAAACGAGGTTGCGGACGGTACGGCAATTTTCAAGCGGATGGCTGACGGCGAACAGTCAAAGATTGAAATCAGCGTTCAGACCGTGAAGCAGTTGGTAGCAATGTTCTGAATCTGCACATTATTATGGAAACACTAGATCTTATTCTTGGAACTTCCCAAGTGGGCATGCCCAATTTCGCGGTTTTCCGTAATTATTCCGGTTGCTGTCAGGCGTGAAATCTCTTGGGCAAGAAGCATTTCTATGAAAGCAAAAATTATGGAGATTATAGCGTAGATACCTGTAATGGTTGCCAACTGATCCGGTTGCCCCAGCAGGTAGGGGGAATAAACCAGAACGGATATAAATAATACTGCAATCAGGGCACAGGCCAAGTGCCGCATAATCCAGCAGTTTATTTGTTTCAGGAGCACATGCATATTTTCCTGATCCCCTTCCTTGGCCAGGATTTCATAGACCATCCAGTGTGAGTCGATCAGGGGGACTATAAACAACGGCACAATCAGGGTCAGAGTCAGCATTATTATAAACAATGTGGTCATGGCGAGCGCACCTCAGTACTTTTGTAGCATGTAACCATTCTTGACTTATATTATATGCAAATACGCACCAAAAAAACAAGCCCTGGAATATTATTTCTCATTAAAGCGCAATGCACTGCATAAACAGTATGTTATAATCTGCAACTTTCCAGTTGAGCCTGTCCCCAGGAGGCAACGCCATGAGCCTGACCGCCAATATTCATGAGCAACCAATTGCAGACCGTATAAATTGGGTCTTTGATCTGGCGCAGAGATACTCCGCCGAGTTCTGTTCCCCTGAGTCGTTTCTCGCCAGAGAACGGTATCTTGCTCTGCATCCGACCGCAATTGCCGTCCTGAAATGCATGGATGGCCGGATCAATATCCCGGTTGCCACCAAGACGCCTCCCGGAATTATCCAGCCTTTCCGAAACCTGGGGGGAATGTTTGACATGGGCTGGCCCCATCTTGGCGAGGTGCTGGCCCAGTATGTCCAGCGAATGATACGAAGCGGCCGGCGAATCCTGATCCTGATCACCTACCACTTTTCGCGCGGTGATGTACAGCGGGGCTGTTCCGGCTTCGGCTGCGACACGGAAGCAGCACTGGCCCACACGCGCCAGATCCGGAGCCAGATGGAAGCCATCTTCGGTGTCGGCCATGACAGCGTCTATCCCCTGATCTGCGGATTTGAAACCGATGAGGATGCCCTGCTGCTGCACAACTCGGACGGCCAGATCCTGGACCTGTCCGACGGCATGACACCGGATGAACTTGTCGCGGAGCTGGCGCTCCATTTCCATGATATGCCCCGTGAAATGAGGAACGACCTTCTGCCGCTTCTGGTCGGCAACCTGGCCCACATCAGGGGTCTGCGCCGGGAGCGGCGGGCGCTGATTGTCGAACATCGTGAATGGATGATCTGTCTGGGTCGCGGATTCGACTTTCTGCATACCCCCAACCTGGCCCTGATCATCGGACCGTACAGTCCCAATCTGGCCGATCCGATCCGCAAGGCGGCGGCAATTATCGAAAGCAATATGGCGGCCGGAAGAATTCCCGACGACGGGTTCCTGCTGCTCGCTTCGGTGCCGTATGATGAAATCGGGGTTGACCGGGCCCGTGCGGTCATGAAATCTCATTTCCTTTCCATGTTTGCTGCTGAGGTGATTGGGCGTGAGTTTCCCGACCTGGCCGGAAAAATGATCCGTCGTACTGCGGTGCTTGACTGGAATTCCCGCAGGATAGAGACTCTACCTGAGTTGAACGACTAGAGTCGTTAATCTGTATTATAGATGGAAAGTTAACCGATGAGAGTCTTTGCCAATCTGTTCCTGATCCTGTTTCTTGCCGATGGCGGGTTCTCCCTTGTTAACGAGCTTGTTTCCCTGCTGACCCCGCTGATGCCCTTTACCGGGCTACGGAACCTCTTGGCTTTAGTCGTCATCGTCATGAGCATTGTGGTCTACCTATGTCTCGGTATCGACCGGCGGTTGCCCAAGCAAATATTTATACCCCTGATTTTATGTGTCTTCTGGTCTCTCATATCCACCTGGCTTTTTCCGGCTCTCGCCGGAAACCGGATTTACGGGCTCTTTGCTGCCTTCGTTCAGGTTGCAGTCGGCATGCTCCCGCTTACCCGTTTCCGGAATGGTAGCGAACGCTGCCTGACGATGCCGCCTTCGCTGTTCACCGCTCAGTTTTTCAGCCTCAAGAATACAATGATCTTCAGCGCGGTAAACCTGTTGGTTCTCCCGCCCACCCTGGTGATGTTCGTCTTCACTGTGGCAAACGCGTACATGGCGGAATATACTTCAGGATTCATGCATCTTGCACCAGGCGGACTCACGATGACCGAGAGGGTCTACAAGCGCGAAAACAGGACGATTCGGCTGGCTGCCATGATTCATGTGGGGAACAAGGAATATTATGACGCATTGGCGGATTCAGTCACGCCGGGCCGGATTATCGTATTGGCTGAAGGGGTTACCGACGACAAAAACCTGATGCGAAACAGGATTGACTATGGGAGAGTAGCCGGGTACCTGGGGCTGACTTCCCAGCAAAAAATGCTTTTCAGGGGCAGG
>JBGSQD010000022.1:0-4998 GCA_041738275.1 Geobacterales bacterium | reverse complement strand
GGTAACCGGTAAATAATTGAAATCAGGAAAGGCCTGACCTTGATAAACAGGATTAGTGTGTTAGCAAAGACACCAAAATGCAAACAGCTGGCCAGAGTGGTATCAGCTGTTTTGGCGGCCATTTTTTCAGTTGCCGTTCTGATTTATGCTTTACCTTGTCAGGCTGAAAAGTTACCACCTTCCGACCTGCCGCACTCCGAAATCATGCGCATGGGCGAACGCATGTATCGTGATGGCATCCTCCCTTCCGGCAAGATCATGGATGCCTTTATCCGTGAGGATGTTGCGGTTGACAGCAGCGCTTTTTCCTGTTCCAGCTGCCACCTCCGTGCCGGACTCGGTTCTTTTGAGGGTGGCGTTGTCACCCCTCCCACCACAGGGAAGAAGCTTTACAAACCATACCGCCGCCCACCTTCTCTGGGTGATATTCCGGATCAGGCAGGACGCTATATCTATGCCAAAACCGTAATGGAACGACCGGCATATACCCGGGAAAGCCTGGCATTTGCCATGCGTTTCGGCATTGATCCCGCAGGTCAGGTCTTCAACGATGTCATGCCGCGCTATCCGCTGTCAGACAGTGACATGTTTATCCTGATCAGATATCTGGAGGAGCTTTCGTTAGAACCTTCCCCTGGAGCCAGCAGCAGGGAATTTCGGTTTGCAACCATTATTACCGATGACGTCAGCCAGGAGGATCGTCAGGCCCTGTTAAGGCCGCTGCAGTTTTTTATTGCCAAGAAAAATCAGCAGCTGGATATGTACAATGATTTCCTGAAATTCGGTTACTATCCCACCATTGATATGAAATACGCCTTTCGCAATGCATCTCTGGATGTCTGGGAACTCAAAGGCCCGCCCGAAACCTGGAAAAGCCAGCTTGCCGCATATTATTCAAAAAAACCGGTTTTTGCAGTGTTGGGTGGCATTTCCAACGGCGATTGGCAACCTATCCACGATTTCTGTGAAGCGGAGCGTCTTCCCTGCCTCTTCCCCATTACTGATTTTCCTGTAGTCTCAGAAACCGGATGGTACACGTATTATTTCAACAAAGGCTACGCCCAGGAGGGTGAAGCGGTTGCCCGCTATCTCAATAGCATGGAGACCATCTCCAATGAAACACCAATACTCCAGATTGTCCAGGATTCGCCGGTTGGCAGGGCGCTGACGGCCGGATTTCAGAGAGGCTGGAACGAGCTGGAGCGTCCGGCCGTGACCACCCTGACGCTCACTGCAAGCCAGCTTCTTGACCAGGCTGCGATGGGTAAACTCCTGACAAAATATAAGCCCGCAGTCTTGCTGCTCTGGACCGATGCCGATATGTTGCCGAACCTGCCGTCACTGATCTCTCAACTCCCTCCCCAAGGGGTGATTTTCGTATCATCCGGCTACCTGGGCAAAAAAACTGTCGCCATTCCGGAAACTGCTCGCAACAGGGTTTATATTACCTACCCCTACCGACTGACACCCTATGTAGGCGTAAAGGATGGCGGTTTTGACGCCAAGGTCCCGATACTGACCACCTATAAAGATTTTGGTGACCGCAGAATTACATCCCGGAGCATCACCATGCTGACACAGGCGATACTGCGCGGGCTGAATTTGCTCTATGACGATCTTCACCGTGATCATCTGTTCGACGTTATGAGCATGCAGATGGACCTGACAGTACGGGATTATGAACGATTCAGTTTTGGTCCTGGTCAGCGCTATGCATCAAAGGGATGCTATATTATCCAGCTCGGTCCGGGTGCCGAACCTGCCTTATTGCCGCGAAGCGAGTGGGTCATGCATTGAAATAGAATCGTCTGACTGAAACCACTCAGTTCTGGCGGCTATTTACCAAAAACCTTGCGCAGCAATTCTGTTACGTGTCCCCCTGGAATCCTGTACTTCCCACCATCGACAACACCAATCCTCATAATTATTGCATTTTACTGTGTTATTATTTTAATCAACTCGAGTGCCCTGCAAAACTCAAAAAACAGGTGGATAATGACACTGCAAAGCTGCTCCATCGGGTGTCCGGGCAGGAATTTTTGTCGTAAAATAGTTAAAAAAAGCATATCATGCCGGAATTGTTGATACAAAGTCCAAAGGATTATCAGTCTCATGCAAATATCCAAGAAGAACATACTAGCTTTCCTTAAGGAACGCGAAGGCTCTACCCATTTTGCTTCGCTGCTGCGCGAATTCGGCGGCCGCCATGTCAAGAGTGAACTGAAGCGCATGCTGGAGGATATGGCCGATGACGGCGAAGTGACCAGGCTGAAGGGGAACAGCTATGTCCTGCCCGGTGCATCGAAAGGTTTGGACGGCCGGCTTTCAACCCACCGTGACGGCTACGGCTTTGTCACCCCGGAAGGAGGGGGCGAGGATGTCTTCATCCCATCCCGGTATATGAAGGGGGCCATGCATGGCGACAAGGTTGAGGTACGCTCCGAAAGGAGTCGACTGGGAGGCGGCAAGCAGGAGGGGAGGGTGGTTGCCATTACCGAACGAGCCACGACCCGTGTCGTGGGGCGCTATGAGGAAACCCGTCGCGGCGCGATTGTTATCCCCGAGGAGCAGCGTCTCAACATGGTGGTTGCCATAAATCCCAAGGGGCGAGGACTTGCCCAGGACGGGCATCAGGTCGTGGCGGAGCTGACCAGTTATCCGATCGGCGGCCGCCCGGCCGAGGGCAGGATCGTTGAGGTGCTGGGGTGGCCGGACGATCCCGAGGTCGAGGTGCAGTCAATCATCCGCCGTTTTGAGCTGCCCCATGTATTTGGACCGGATGTACTGGCCGAAGCCGAACTGGCGCCGGAAACCGTCTCACGGGAGGAGTTGAAAGGGCGCGTGGATCTCCGCAAGATGACGACCGTGACCATCGACGGCGAAACCGCCCGCGACTTCGACGACGCGGTTGCCCTGCGCCGGGAAGGGGACAATTTTCGGTTGTGGATATCCATCGCCGATGTCTCCAGTTACGTGAAGTCTGGCAGCGCCCTGGATCGTGAAGCCTACCTGCGCGGTACCTCGGTCTATTTCCCGGACCGCTGCATCCCCATGTTGCCCGAGCGGCTCAGCAACGGGATCTGTTCGCTCAATCCCCACGTGGACCGCCTTACCATGACGGCCGAGATGCTCTTCGATAGCAGCGGCGCCATGCTGGAGTCGTCCTTCTACCCCAGCATCATCAAAAGCAGTGCCCGCCTGACTTACACCATTGTCAGGCAGATCATCGTGGATGATGACCGGGAGGTGGCCGACAAGCACCGGCCGCTGATACCGATGTTGATGGAGATGAAGGAGCTGGCCCTGATCCTCATGGGGATGAGAAAGAAACGTGGCAGCATCGATTTTGACCTGCCCGAACCTGAGATCATCATCGGCCTGACCGGGTTGACCGAGGGGATCATCAGGGCCGAGCGCAACCTGGCCCACCAGTTGATAGAGGAGTTTATGCTGGCTGCCAACGAGGCCGTGGCAAACTTTATCACCGACAAAGGCATACCCTTCCTGTACCGGGTGCACGAAAATCCTGATCCGGCCAAGCTGCTCAATTTTCAGGAATTCATCTTTGGCTTCGGCTATGAGTTTGCCCTCGTCGAGGAGAAGGTCAAGCCATCCGAGTTGCAGCGGCTGCTGGCAGAGGCCGAGGGTCGGCCCGAGGAGCGAATGCTCAACTACGCCCTGCTGCGGTGCATGAAGCAGGCCCGCTACGCCGCCGACAATGTGGGGCATTTCGGCCTGGCCTCACGCTGCTACTGCCACTTTACCTCACCAATCAGGCGCTACCCCGACCTGGTGGTGCATCGCATACTGAGGGCAGCTCTGGCACTGGATGAGCATAAAGGCGAAAAACGGGCCGCGAAACAGCTGGCGATCGCCACCGAACGTCTGGGCGAGATTGCCGAGCACACCAGCAAACGGGAGCGGGTGGCCATGGAGGCCGAGCGGGACGTGGTCGAAATGAAGAAGCTCCAGTATATGCAGCAGCATCTGGGCGAGGAGTTTAACGGCTACATCACCGGGGTCACCGGTTTCGGCTTCTTCGTGGAACTGGAGGAGTTGTTCGTTGAGGGTCTGGTGCATATCACGACCTTGGCGGACGACCTTTACACCTATGCCGAAAAACAGCATTCCCTGATCGGCAGGCGGTCGCAACGTGTGTTTCGCATTGGCGACCAGGTCCGGGTCAAGGTGGCGGGGGTCACGCCTGCCACGCGGCGGATCGAGTTTGTTCAGGTGAGTCACACACCGTCGCAGCCCGCCATCCGCCCGGCAACTCCGATTGTCCAATCCGAAGAGTACCCCCGCATTCCGGTCAAAGGTAAACGGGTGAATGGTTTTAAGTGGAGTCCCGAGGATGGTGCAAAGGAGTCGAATGGTAAAGACAAGAAGAATGGCCGGACAAAACGGCGCTAATTATTGTTTCAAGCATTGATTATGTCACAGTTTTGGTTATGCTTAGGTACATGATGCATGTTTTCATATCTAAGTTTATTTCTTGGGGGGAATATGGACGATGGCAGAAGAAAATTCCTTGGCATCTGCCTGGGAGGGCTGGCGGCTCTCGCAGCTGCTGCTGTGGCGTTTCCTGTTTTTAGTTACCTGGCGCCCCGATCCGTGAAAACAACAAATGGAAAGATTACTATCCCGGAAAAAGACGTACCCGAAGGTGAGGCAAAATTTTTCGAATATGCCGGTTCATCAGCTGTCCTGATACGCAAAAAGGGCGGTGAGCTGATCGCAATCTCCGCTGTCTGTACACACCTGGGGTGCATCGTGCAGTGGGAGAAGGACAAACAGACCTTTCTTTGCCCTTGTCACGCCGGACGTTTCACCCCCGAGGGGGCCGTCATCTCAGGCCCTCCTCCCAAGCCTTTGGCGAAGATTCCCATTAGCGTGGCAAATGGAAACATCATCGTAGGGTAACATCCTGTCTAAAAGCGGAAGGCTGATACGGGAGACCGCATGAAACTGTTTAAATACCTGTATGACTGGATCGAC